>NZ_JBNAFZ010000009.1:0-274256 GCF_049800935.1 Microbulbifer sp. S227A
CCAACCATATAGGACTCCATACCAACTGCCCCCCAGATCGCGAAAACAAGGGCATGAAAATAGACTAAGTGAGTCGGGGCGTCCGTTCGGTCTCCCCATAGAAAATAGGGTTACCGTAGTAACCGGAGGGATGCGCAAAAGCACAAATATTCATCGCGAGTATGCCAAGAACTGCAACACCTCGTAGAACATCCAACCTTTTATTTCGGCTACCGTCGGAAACCGGTGATGGAATAGCGGACATAGCGAACTCCTGGATCATATCCAGACCCGGGTGCCGCTGGGCCTTTTTCGAGAAAGAGATGAGGGATCACGTATAACGTGCTGACAAAACCAAGTCAATTACAGGCAATTACACACGAATTCACATTCTTGGGAACAAAAATGAGCAATGTGACTTTTGAGAATTAAGAAGCCCGCAGGAACGGCGGGCTAGAAGGGCGAAACATTTAGATAGAGCACCTACAGTCGCATTTCAATTCCCGCGTCCTGCATAAAGGCCTTGGCTTCACCCACGGTGTATTCACCGAAGTGGAAGATGCTCGCCGCGAGGACCGCGTCGGCCCCGCCCTTCAATACACCGTCGGCCAGGTGCTGCAGATTACCCACACCGCCGGAAGCAATCACCGGTACCGATACCGCATCGGAAATCGCGCGGGTCAGCGCCAGATCAAAGCCATTTTTGGTACCGTCTCTGTCCATGCTGGTCAGCAGGATTTCGCCGGCGCCGTAGCTATCCATTTTCTTCGCCCACTCCACCGCGTCGATACCGGTGGGCTTGCGTCCGCCGTGGGTAAAGATTTCCCATTTGGGCTCCTTGTCATTACCCACCTGCTTGGCATCAATCGCGACGACGATACACTGGCTGCCGAAGCGGTCGGCGGCTTCGCGCACGAAATCCGGATTGAATACGGCGGCGGAGTTGATCGCGGTTTTATCCGCACCGGCGTTCAACAGGTTGCGGATGTCCTGTAGCTCGCGCACGCCACCACCAACGGTCAGCGGGATAAACACTTCTGACGCCATTTTTTCTACGGTGTGCAGGGTGGTGTCGCGGCCTTCGTGGGTGGCGGTGATGTCGAGGAAGGTGACTTCGTCGGCACCGGCTTCGTTGTAGCGACGAGCGACTTCTACCGGGTCACCGGCATCGCGGATGTCGACAAAGTTAACGCCTTTGACGACGCGACCGGCGTCAACGTCGAGACAGGGAATAATGCGTTTGGCGAGGCCCATGGTCGGTTCCCGGTAAGTTATTTGGTCCAGTTGTCGCACAGTTCCTGTGCTTTGCGCAGGTCGAGCTTGTCTTCGTAGATGGCCCGCCCGGTAATGGCGCCGAAGATTTCGGTTTTGTCGTCGCCGGCTTTCAGCAGCTGTTCGATGTCTTCGATGCAGCTGACACCGCCGGAGGCGATGATGGGGATCTGTACGGCGCGGGCGAGATCCATGGTGGATTCGAGGTTCACTCCCTGCATCATGCCGTCGCGGGCGATATCGGTGTAGACGATGGCGCTGACACCACAGTCCTGGAACTGTTTGGCCAGTTCGGTGGCCTGCACGTCGGAAACTTCGGCCCAACCTTCGGTGGCGACGAGGCCGTCTTTGGCGTCGAGGCCGACGATGATGTGACCTTCAAACTCGCGGCAGGCTTCTTTCACCAGCTTGGGGTTCTTTACGGCGGCGGTGCCGATGATGGTCCAGCTGACGCCGGCCTCCAGATACCATTCGATGGTTTTGAGGTCGCGGATGCCGCCACCGATCTGGATAGGAAATTGCGGGAACTGGCGGGCGATGGCGTTGACGGCGTCGCCGTTCACGGGGTTGCCGGCGAAGGCACCATTGAGGTCGACGATATGCAGGCGTTTGGCACCCTGGCCGAGCCAGTGTTCGGCGGTGGCAACCGGGTCGTCGGAGAAGACGGTCGCGTCTTCCATTTCACCCTGGCGCAGGCGCACGCACTGGCCGTCTTTCAGATCAATGGCTGGGATTACGATCATTTGTATAACTTCCTGTAGCTCTAGGCCCCGGGGTGTTTTTATCCGGTTCTGTGGCGGTGAAGCATCGGACTTAGGGTTTCGGAACCGCTGTGAATACGTCCCTGTACGCTGCGTCGGCAACATCCCTGTTGCCGACGCTTCCGAAACCCTAAGTCCGACACTCCACCTTCTCGAATTAGATTCTTACTTCGTTAGCAGAAAAAATATTTTCTAATTTGAGCCGTTCCAGCCAACGAAATTTTTCAGCAACTGCATACCCGCATCCGCACTTTTTTCAGGGTGGAACTGGGTAGCGAAAATATTGTTCTTGGTAACCGCAGCCGCAAACGGCACACCGTAGTCGGTCTGGCCGGCAACGGCATCGTTGTTTTCGGCGGGCACATAGTAGCTGTGCACAAAGTAGAAGCGGCTACCGCTTTCGATGCCGTTCCACATGGGGTGATCGATGGTCGGCTTTACACGGTTCCAGCCCATATGTGGCACTTTTAACCTTGGGCCGCGGGCGCCATCCGCTCCTTTATCATGCAGGTCCGTGCCGAAGAATTTCACCGGTTGCGGGAAGATACTCAGGCAGTCAACGCCGCCGTTCTCTTCGCTCTGCGACATCATGATCTGCATACCCACGCAGATACCCAGAATGGGCATGCCGGATTCGATGCTCTGGTTCAGCAGGGGTACGAATCCGGGGCGAATGAAGCCTTCGATGCAGTCGCGGATGGCGCCGACGCCGGGGACGATCAGGCGGTCAGCGCCTTCGGCTTCTTCCGGTGTAGTGGCGAGGACGACCTGGTCATCGGGGGCGACCTTTTGCAGGGCGCTGGCCACGGAGTGGAGGTTGCCCATGCCGTAGTCGAGGACGACGATCTTTTGCATCTTGAGCAGTCTCCTGGCTTACAGCACGCCCTTGGTGGAGGGCATGGCGCCTTCCATGCGCGGGTCCGGGGTCAGGGCCATGCGCAGGGCGCGGCCGAAGGCCTTGAACACGGTCTCGATCTGGTGGTGGGCGTTGAAGCCGCGGATGCAGTCGATGTGCACGGTGACCAGCGCGTGGTTTACGAAACCCTGGAAGAACTCGTAGAACAGCTCGGTATCGAAGTTGCCGATGCGCTTCTGGGTAAAGGGCACGTTCATGGTCAGCCCCGGGCGGCCGGAGAAGTCGATGACGACGCGGCTCAGGGCCTCATCCAGTGGTACGTAGGCGTGGCCGTAGCGGGTCATGCCTTTCTTGTCGCCGACGGCCTGGTTTATGGCCTTGCCGATGGTGATGCCGATATCTTCCACGGTGTGGTGGTCGTCGATATGCACGTCGCCGTCACAGGTGATGTCCAGGTCGATCATGCCGTGACGGGCAATCTGGTCCATCATGTGCTCGAGGAATGGAACGCCGGTGTTGAATTTGCCGGTACCTTTGCCGTCGAGGTTAAGGCTGACCTGGATCTTGGTTTCCAGAGTGTCGCGGTTGACGCTGGCGGTGCGCATAGGGACTACATCCTTTATTGCGAGGTGGGGATGACCCGCTCGGCCGGCCCCAGAGGATAGATGGCGCGGATTATACGCCCAAATGAGGCGAAATTTGGGGGATAGTCTCAGATGTAACTTGATTCACCCCAAAGATCAAATATCATACGCGGCATGAACCTATGTCCCCGCCATAAGACCCCCGTCTGGGTCAGCCTATGCCTGCTGTTTGCGCTGATGCTCGCGCAACCGGTAGCGGCGGAGCATATTCACATCGAAGATCGCGCGCACCAGCTGTGCGACCTGTCCAATAATCACGCCCCCGCCCTCGGTGGTAGTGACCTCACTTTTGTTTCCGACGACCTCGCACCGCTTTACATTGAGCAGCAGGCCCCAGCAGCACGCGACTGCCAACCGGAACGCCAGTCCGCCCGCGGGCCGCCCGCAATCCTGTCTCTTAGCTGATCTCTCTGTCGCCATGCCGCCGTTACCGGGCCGCCGGGCGACCTAATAACGCTTATTTTCCGGGTGTCGGCCTCTTGGGTGGCCGCTGCCCGTGTTCGACAGGATAAAAAACAATGTACCGAGTAAACACTCTGGCGCTGGCCGTTGCCTGCGCGCTGTCTTCTGCTGCCTACGCTCAAAACGACACTGACAAGAACGAAAACCTGGAGCTGGTGAATGTCACCGTTTCCCCACTGGCCAAGCCTGCCGATGTAGTCGCCGCCCCGGTTTCCATCCTCACCGGCGAAGAACTGCGCCAGCAAGCTGCCGGCACCCTGGGTCAGACCCTGACTAACCAGCTGGGCGTGGCCAATGCTTCCTTCGGTAGCGGCGTTGGCCTGCCGGTGATTCGCGGCCAGAGCGCCAACCGCGTGCGCGTGCTGAGCGACAACCTGGACGTATCCGACGCATCCAACACCTCCTCAGACCACGCCGCCAGTATCGAGCCCTTACTGGCCGAGCGCATTGAAATCCTGCGCGGCCCGGCGGCCCTGCGTTACGGCAGCGGCGCCATCGGCGGCGTAGTAAACGTGCTCGACGGCCGTATCCCCAGCGAAGTACCGGAAGCAATGGAAGGCGCTGTTGAACTGCGTCACGACAGCGGCAACAGCCAAGACGCCGGTGTCTTCCGCCTGAACGGCGGTGCCGGTCAGCTGGCCTGGTACCTGGACGGCGTATATCGCGAGAACGGCAACACCCAGATCCCGGGCGAAGCCATCGTGCATCACGAAGAGCATGAAGAGCACGCCGACGAAATGGCTGGCGAAGCCCATGAAGCGCACGAGGAAGAATTCAACACCGACGGCTTCGTGGGTAACACCAACTCCCGCGCCAGCAGCTACAGCGGTGGCCTGTCCTGGATCACCGACACCGGTTTTGTCGGCTTCTCCGTAAACCAGCTGGACAACAACTACGGTATCCCGCTGGGCGCACACGCACACCATCATGAAGAAGAAGAGCACGCCGGCGAAACCGCCGAAGAGCACGCGGAGCACGAAGAAGAAGGCGCAGAAGCCGTGCGCATCGCCCTGCAGCAAACCCGCTACGACCTGAAGGGCGAGCACCGCTTCAACAGCGAATACTGGGAAAAACTGAGCGTGCGTCTGGGCTACAACGACTACGAGCACGTTGAGCTGGAAGAAGACGTCGAAGGCACCCGCTTCACCAATAAAGCGTGGGAAACCCGCGTGGAAATCACCCACGACAACGGCGGCCTGTGGCGTGGCGCTTACGGCCTGCAACTGAGCGACAAAGACTTTGCCGCGGTGGGTGACGAAGCGTTTATCCAGCCGAGCAACACCCAGAGCATCGGCGTGTTCACCATGAAGGAACGCACCTGGGGTAACTGGCACCTGGATCTGGGCGGCCGCTTGGAGCAGGTCACCATCGACCCGCAGGAAGGCGCGTCTCAGGACTTCAACCTACTGGGCCTGAGCGGCACCCTGCAGTACTTCCTGGCCGAGCACCAGCACCTGAGCTTCGGCCTGACCCACGCCGAGCGCGCGCCGGTGGCCGAAGAGCTGTTCGCCGATGGTGAGCACCTGGCGGAAGCACGCTATCTGGAAGGCGAAGAAGATCTTGATAAAGAGAACTCCTTCAACCTGGAACTGGGTTACCACCACCACAACGAAGGCGGTTCCGGCTGGCACGCGCTACAGGTTGAAGCCAACCTGTTCTACAACCGCGTAAACAATTACATCTACGCCGCCAACACCGGCGAGCTCTTCGAAGAAGGACATGAAGAAGGCGAAGTGCACCTCGAAGAGGAACACGAAGAAGAAGGCCTGGCGATCTACGGCTACACCAACCGCGATGCGGTCTTCTACGGTGCTGAAGCGTCCGTGCGCTACCCCTTCGCCGGCGGTCACTACGTAGAACTGTTCGGTGACAGCGTGCGCGCCAGCTTCACCAGCGACCTCGAACTGCACCACGAGGAAGAGGAAGGCCACGAGCACGAAGAGATCGTCGACAACAGCCGTGCGGTCCCGCGTATGCCGCCGCTGCGTGTTGGCCTGGCCTTCGGTGGCAACTACGACCAGTGGAACTGGCAGCTGCGCACCACCAAAGCGTCTGCACAGGAACGCGCCGGTGCCTTTGAAGAGGGAACCGAGGGCTACACCCGCATGGACCTGACCGCGCACTACAACCTGAACATCGGCGGCAACAATGCCGTTCTGTTCGCCAGCGCGCGCAACCTGCTGGACGAAGAAATTCGTCAGTCCACTTCTCTACTGCGTGACTTCGCTCCGGAAGTCGGACGCAGTGTTGAGGCGGGCGTACGCTTCCAGTTCTAAGCACCAGGCTGCGGCCTACGCCGCAACCGAGGCTCTATGAGAAACGCCCGACAGGGAAACCTGCCGGGCGTTTTTTATGGCCGTCCGATTGCCCAATCCGCACCAATTACAACGTTAAAAACGCGCAACACACTGCGGAATATTGTTTTTTTGCAGCACGTAAGTACCAATTAAAACCATTTTCAAACCCATCCTCGACAAGCCCATTTTTCCGCTTTAAATTGTTTGCTCAAACAAAAATCACGGACGAACAATCAGTGCAAAAAATTATTATCATTTTTACGGTGGTACTGATCATTCTTGCCCTACCTTGGCCCGGAGCTGCCATGTCGAACCTGAACCCACTCAAAGCCTGCACCTTTTCTGAAATGCAGATCTCACTTTTCTTTGATGGAAAGCCTGCAACCGGGGCGAAAATCACTCGTACAATCGAATGGCGTAAAGAGCATGTAGATGAATTCACCGCCGACGGGAATGGACAGGTCACACTTCCGGCAGAATTTGAAAATTACTACCTCAAGTTTTTCCCGATGGAGTTTGTCTCAGCACAGTTTCTGACCGTGCAATATGAAGGTAAGGAATACGAAATCTGGAACTACGCCAAGCGCAAAACCGAACTGAATAGCGAGATGGACGGTGAACCGCTGAAACTGTCCTGCGAACTTACCAGCGAGTCCATAACAACGAGAGCCTTCGGGTCCATTCTTGGCACCCGCTGCACTTTGCCACAAGAAAGCTAACAATTTATGTCGAAAAGGATTTCACATGGCTCAGCTAACCCCGGAACTCAGCGCAAACATTGCGAATGATATCTATCTGATTACAAACCAGAATACACGGAAATTATTTTTCGACCTGTACGCAGATCAGTTCGCATTCAAAGATGACGCCAATCTGCAGGGCAAGACTGGCGCATTCATCCTTCTAAAAAAAGAACAGTCGCTGGGTCTGGCGGCTACCGGCATCAAGCAGCGCAAGGGTGAAGCGCTGATTGCGTTAAAGGGGACCTCCAACGGATACGACGGGCTTACCGACCTGAACGCAGGCCTGAAACAATTCAATACCGGAGGATTCGTCCATCAGGGCTTCTATTACGCCTTTCAATCATTTTTGCCGGAGCTCGATCAGTTTCTCGCAAACCTGCCCCCTGACATCCACACAGTCCACTGTGTCGGCCACAGCCTGGGCGGCGCGCTTGCGACCCTGGCTGCCGACTACCTGAAAGCAAAAAGTGGCTGCGCGGTAAACCTGTACACTTTTGGCAGCCCACGTGTAGGCCTGAGTCTTTTTTCCGAGGGCGCACTGCGTCGCCTGGGAGAGAAAAATATCTTTCGGGTATACCACCGTACCGATCCGGTACCCATGGTGCCAACCTGGCCATTTATCCATGTACCCAATGGTGGACTTGGCGATCTATTGCTGAATTCCAGCGTGGCACTCAATCCCATTGAATATCACAAGATGGAAAACTACATTGGCTCCCTATCCGGCTCGGAGATAAAGCACAATTGGGAACTGGTACGCAAAAAGCGCCCACCCGCGCCCATTACCCGCAGTATTGAAAGCTGGCTGAAATCCGATGGGCCGCTGTCGCTCACCCTGAATACGGCATGGGTAGCCGCTGAAGCGGTTATGTGGGTATTGAAGAAAGTGGTGGAGCTAACCGGTATCGCACTGGTAGTGGGCGGTGGCACCGCCTTTACCCTACTCGACCAGATGGCGATCTTCCTGAAAAAAGCCTACGACTTTGGCAAGAAAGCCTCTTACTGGGTCACCCGCCTGCTGGTGCGCCTCGGCAAACTGATTGGCATCACGGTGAGTGAAAGCGTCAACATCACTGCCGCGCTGATTCGGGCGATTTTTATCCGCATGCACTCCGCGGTCTCCGAGCTGGTGATGCGCGCCGGGCGCAACGTCGAGCATTAACGAATGAGCGCCATGGGAGGCGCTCACGCTTTTTGTCCCCGCCGGTTTCATTTCTGACCGGCAACTGCTTCAATAGTCGCATCCATGGTGCCTGCTAATGTTGCCTTGCAGGCGCCGCTTTCCCGCCTTTCTCAGTATTAAGGATGCGCCCTGTATGGCCTGGATCAAACGCGGACTTATCACCCTCGTTGTTCTCTTTGCACTGTTTGCCGGTGCCGTCGCCTGGTTCCTCTCCGGTCTCGATGCCAACCAGTACAAACCCAAGATTGTGCAGCTAGCAGCCGATCAGGGGGTCTCCCTGACGCTGGACGGCGATATCGGCTGGCAGTTGTGGCCGAATATCGCACTCAAGCTGGAAGGAGTGAAAGTCGCGCCACTGGCCCTGCCCAGTGAATCCCTGCTGCAGGCGGACAAGGTCGCCGTTGGCGTGGGGCTGATGCCACTACTCAACAAGCGTATCGAAGCCCAGGAGATTGTATTACTGGCTCCGCAAGTCGCCCTTACCGTGGACCAGAACGGCAAGGGCAACTGGGAGCTGATTACCGACGCCATCGAGGCCAAAGCAGAGCAGGATGCCAAGCAGCAGCGTGAAACGCCGCCCACCTTAGAAGTTCCCCAGCAGGAAGCCGCCCCCAGCGCCGGACTGGAACTGGCCCTGCAGGAACTGCGCCTTGAAGACGGCCTACTGCGCTACACCGATAAACAGAGTGGCAGCGAATACTCGATCAGTGAATTGAATGTTACCGCCGATAATCTGGTGCCCGGGGGCAAGCCCGGCGATGTGCAAGTGCGCGCAAAACTTGCCGGCAGCGATTTCCCGGAGCCGGTGGACCTGAATATTCACAGCAGCCTCGCCATTGACGAAGGGCTGAACGGCCTGCGCCTGCAGCCAGCTACCATCAAGCTCACCAGCGGCGACGATGCGAGTGCGGAAGTGTACCTGCGCGGTAACGTGCGCCGAGCCAAAGCCGACGCACCCTGGCAGATCCAGTTGAACCTGAAAGTGAATGTAGAGCCTGTTTCCGGCTGGCTTGCTGCCGTGGGCAGTAGCTACAAGCCACAAAGCACCAGCGCTCTGCAGAAACTGAAAATCGACACCGACGTAACCGGTAGCGACCGCCAGATGAATATGCAGCCGCTGGAACTGGTGCTCGACGAACATACCTTTACCGGCAGCGCCAGTTATCAGGCCGCTCTTGATAACAGCAAAGGGGCAAACGGAGCCAAGGGCGTGCCCACTGTCTCACTAAGCCTCAAAGGCGGCGACCTGAATGTGGATGACTACCTGCCACCACCAGTTGCCACGCCGGAACAGGATGAGCTCAGCGCGGATATTGCCGCAGCCAAGCCGGTACCACTGCCACTGGAGGCCATGCGCGGCTTTAACGCCAAACTGGATCTGACACTCGACAAACTACACGCACTGGATTTCGATATCGACAAACCCGAGCTCGCCATCAATGTGCAAAACGGCCTCTACCAACTGAACAAACTGGCGGCCGGTGTATACGGCGGCACCCTGAACAGCACCGGCGTATTCAATGCCCGCGGCAAGTCCGCGCGCGGCGAACTGAGCGGCGGTCTGAGCGGCGTGGAGATTTCCAAGGTGCAGGAAGCCCTGTTCGCCAGCGATGAGCCCCAGGCCGCCGACCAGAACAAAGTCACCCTGTCCGGCAAAACCGACCTCACCTGGGTAGGCCAGACCTCCGGCGCAGACACCCAGGCCCTGCAAAAGAACCTGCGCGCCGCGGTTCAACTCAACTCGCAGGAACTGGCATTGGCCCCGTTCAACCTTGAAAAGGGCATGTGCCAGCTGGTGAGCTACGCAGAGAAAACGCCGATGCCAGAGCGCGAATGGCCCGCACAGACCCGCATGCAGGACCTGCGTGCCAGCGTGAATTTAAATGGTGATGTAGCCAAGGTAGATGGTATCAATGCAGGGATTGAGAACATCGCGCTGAGCGGTGATGGCACCATTAATCTGCAACAGCAGAATTTTGATTTTGCCCTGGGCCTGGCACTGGTTGGCGAGCGAACTTCCGGTAACGGCTGTTCCGTGCAGAATTCGCGCTGGCGCAACCGCCCACTGCCGCTGCGCTGCAAGGCGAAATTCTCTGAAGCCGGTGCCACCACCTGTAAACCGGACAGCCGCCGGCTGGATGACCTGATCCGTGAAGAACTGAAATACAAGGCGCAGAAGAAGTACGGCGACCAGCTGGAAGAGAAATCCGAAAAGCTGCGCGACAAGCTAAAAGATCGCTTCAAGGGGCTGTTTAATCGCGGCGATTAAACTACCAACTCCACAATAGAAATAAAAAACGGGGCCAGTGGCCCCGTTTTTTATTTGGTGTATTGCTAACTTTCTTTTTGAATAATATCCAGCGCCATCGCCGCCAGAGGCTCGACAAAGGCGCCGACTTTGGACGCCTCCTTGCTGGACGCATTGCCACCTTGCGCACGTTTGGCGACCCCCTGCACAATCGCGGCCAAACGGAAGAAACTAAACGCTAAGTAATAGGTCCAGTGCTCAATCTGCGCGATCCCCATACGATCACAGTATTGCGCCACATAGTCCTCTTCAGAGGGGATACCAAGCGCGGCGCGGTCGGCGCCCATCAACCCTGAAATATTACCCATACCACCCGGCATACGCAGCTGCATGCACTGGTAGGCGAGATCGGCAAACGGGTGGCCGAGTGTGGACAATTCCCAATCCAACACCGCAATGACCTTGGGTTCCTGTGGCGCAAACACCATATTGTCGAGGCGGAAATCACCATGCACCAGCGACACACGACCGTCGTCCGCTGGCTGCGCCTCGCCGAGCCAGCCAATTAGTTTCTCCATCGCGTCGATTTTATCGATCTCAGATGCACGATACTGGCTGCACCAGCGATCGTACTGCCGTGCGAAGTAGTTACCCGGCTTGCCGTAATCGCTAAGCCCCGCCGCATCCACATCCACACTGTGTAGGTCTGCCAGCACCCGCCCCATCTCGTTGTACATGGCCGTGCGTTCGGCCTTGGCCACTTCTGGCAACTTTGCATCCCAGAAAATACGCCCCTCCATGTGCGACATCACATAGAACATGGAGCCGATTACATCGCGGTCTTCGCACAGGTGGAAAACTTCTGGCACCGGTACGGCGGTGTTTGCCAGCGCCTTAATTACCCGATATTCACGGTCTACCGCGTGGGCGCTTTTCAACAGTTTGCCCGGGGGCTGGCGGCGCAGTACATAAGTCCGTTCCGGTGTTTCCAGTTTGAACGTCGGGTTCGACTGGCCACCGGAAAATTTGCTCGCGGTTACCGGCCCGCTGAAGCCATCAATATGTTCGGCGAGATACTCTGCCAACAGCGCTTCGTCCAGTTGATCAACGGCCTGTTTCAATTCACTCACAACATCCTCTCCCAATTACGCGCCCTGAATTACGCACCGTAGGCCGCAGCAATACCGCGCCCCAGTTGCATCATATGCACCTCGTCCGGACCATCCGCGAGGCGGATAATCCGTGCGTAGGAATAACCCCGTGCGAGGAAGAAATCCTGCCCCAGGCCGGCGGCACCGTGGATCTGAATCGCGCGGTCGAGCACATTGCAGGCCATTTGCGGTGCGACGATTTTAATCATCGCAATCAAATCCTTCGCCCCCTTGTTGCCGACCTTGTCCATACGCTCGGCGGCCTTCAGGGTCAGCAGGCGCGCCTGCTCGATCTCACACTGGCTCTTTGCCAGCACCTCGCGCACACCACCATGGCGCGCCATGGCGCGACCGAACACCTCGCGCTCGCTCGCCCGCTTGGCCATCGCTTCCAGCGCGCGCTGCGCAAGGCCAATCAGGCGCATACAGTGGTGAATACGGCCCGGGCCCAGGCGCCCCTGGGCAATTTCAAAACCGCGCCCTTCACCCAACAGCATGTTGGACGCCGGCACCCGCACATTGTTGAATTTAATTTCCGCGTGACCTTCTGGCGCATCGTCAAAGCCGAGCACCTGCATGGGACGTACCACTTCCACCCCGGGGGTATCCATGGGCACCAAAATCATGGATTGCTGGCGATAGCGATCCGGATTATCCGCGTCGCTTTTGCCCATTACGATCAGGATTTTGCAGTGCTTATTGGATGCACCGCTGATATAAAATTTGTGGCCATTGATTACGTAGTCGTCGCCGTCGCGTAGAATCGATGTTTCGATATTCGTAGCATCACTGGAGGCCACCTTCGGCTCGGTCATGGCAAATGCTGAACGAATTTCTCCGTTTAGCAGTGGCGTCAGCCACTGGGCTTTATGCTCTTCGCTACCGTAGCGTGCCAGCACTTCCATGTTGCCGGTATCCGGCGCACTGCAGTTAAACACTTCCGAGGCAATCAGCGAGCGCCCCATTAACTCGGCGAGTGGCGCATATTCCAGGTTGGTCAGGCCCGCACCGTATTCGGACTCCGGCAAAAACAGGTTCCAAAGCTCCGCGGCCTTGGCCTTCTTTTTCAATTCTTCCATCACCGGCGGCGTATCCCAGCGGTTTTGCTGGAGCTGCTCCTCATAGAGCGCTTCCGCCGGGTAGATGTGTTCCTCCATAAATTGCTGCACTCGTGCCTGCAGTCCTTTTACCTTGTCGGTGTAATCAAAATCCATAGTGCATCGCCTCGTTTTATGCGTAAGTTATGGCGTCCTGGCGCTCGGGGTGCTCCAGGTGCGGTGTGTGGTTGAAGGAGTGCAGGCTGACCGAATCGCGGCCGCGCTGTGCCTGAAAGAAAAAGCGGCTGAGGGAGGTGTTGCGAGTCTGCATATTGAGCTGCACCACGGTTTGCGAGGGTGCACTCAACACCAGCCGGGTGAGCATGGAGATGGTGCCACCGGAGCTGACTACCAAGGTGCGGCCATTGCCCTCGGCGATAATGTCCATGCCCCGCTGCACGCGCTGCTCAAACCCAGCCCAGGTTTCCTCAACCTGGATCTCGTCATCGATCCACGCGTGCATCGCGTCGCGCAACACACGGAAAAAAACACGGGTATCGGCGCCGTCCGGCGGGCGCCGCTCCGGGTGCTTTTGCAAGAACGCGCCCATCACCTGCTTGAACTGGAATTCGTTCAGCTCGGGAAAGCATTCCAGTGCCGGCGTTTGCTGGTCTTCACCTGACCCGCCCTGCATGCCCGCACAGATGGCCTCGGCGGTTTGCCGGTGGCGCAACAGATCGCCGCACAGGATGCGCTCGAAGCGGGTGCCCTGACGGCGAAAGTGTTCGCCCAGCCAGCGGGACTGCTGCTCCCCCAGGGCGGACAACTGGTCATAGTTGTCGCTGCCCAGGGACGCCTGCCCATGCCGTACGGTAAAAAATTCTGCCACCGCAACCTCCCGTCGCCCATCCATCAATGAATACCATTGACGCAATGTAGCGCAGGGCTTTTAATCATTAAAATCAATTGTTCTGATATACCGACATTCACAAAAATTATCAGAAGTGTATTTAAAACCAGTCACATATAGAAAGACATGCACCCCCACCGCATCGACCTCAACCTGTTCGTGGTGATCGACACCATTTATCGCGAGCGCAACCTGACCCGCGCCGCGGAGCAGCTGCACCTTACCCAGCCGGCAGTGAGCAACGCCCTTGCCCGCGCCCGAGAGGCTCTCAATGACGAGCTGTTCGTGCGCACCCCACAGGGCATGCGACCCACAGTATTTACCGAGGCCATCATCGCGCAGGTAAAAACGGGGCTGCAGCAATTGCACCAGAGCGCCACCGCCAATGTGACCTTCGACCCGGCCAGTGCGGAAAAAACCATTCGCCTGAGCATGAACGACCTCACCGAGACCATGCTGTTGCCGGCCTTAGTAGAACGGTTGCAGCAGGCGGCGCCGAATATGCAACTGGAGTCCTACAACGTACCGCGAGAGCAGCTGGAGCGGGAGCTTGCCAGCCACAGCTTGGATTTCGCCATCGACGTGCCCATGATGGGTAATACCCAGCTGCAGCAGCACCCCCTGGGCAAGGACCACTTCGTGTGCATGTTGCGTCGCGACCACCCCCAGGTAAGCAACAATCTGACGTTGGACGACTATCTGGCGCTGCAACATATCCACATCTCCAGTCGCCGCTCTGGCCCAGGACTGGTGGACCTGCAACTGAACAAGCTCGGCCGCCGCCGCAAGATCACCCTGCGCGCCCAGCACTACCGCATCGCACCGATGATTGTGGAATCCTCCAGTCTCGCCCTCAGCGCCCCCAGCAGCTTTGCCAGCCGCTACAACGTGGACTGCTTTGACCTGCCATTCCCGGTGCCCAAAATCGAATCCTGTTTACTCTGGCACAAGAACGCCGAGCAGGATCCGGCCCACCAGTGGCTGCGGGAGTTGATCGTGGACGCCCTGAACGCCTGACATGCCACACCGGGTATCGCCCTGCAAAGGCGATTACTCACCGCAGATGCGCGAGCGAGCCCAGCAATCCTTTTCCTTGAATAAATATTGTCATATATTGTGCCTATATATAAAGCTCGGGATACAGACCATGGCGAAGAAACTACTGATTGGCGCGGCAGGCGTAGCGCTCTTTTTTGGATTACTGGCCGCACTGCTGCCCACCATCCTGCACAAGGCCGGGTTGCACCCGAGTTATCAGGGCGAGATTGTGGAACTGCCGGGCAAACGCGCACTGGTGATCACTACCAGCCACGGCACCCTGAACGCGCCCGGCGAGACCGCCGGCAAAGCGACCGGTGTGTTCGCCTCGGAAATGACCGTGCCTTACTACACCTTCCTGGATGGCGGTATGCAGGTTGATATCGCCAGTGTTCAGGGTGGCGAGATCCCCGTGGACCCGGAATCCTTCTTCTACGCGGTGCGCACCGCGGAAGACGAGCGCTACCTGCAGGATGCGGTAGTGCAGGCCAAAGTAAAGAATTCCCTGCGTATCGACGAGGTCGACTTTACCCAGTACGACATCATCTTTATGGCCGGCGGCTGGGGTGCAGCCTACGACCTGGGTTATTCCGATGTCCTGGGACGCAAGGTCAGCGCGGCCTATTACGATAGCAGCGCGGTGATCGGTGGGGTTTGCCACGGTGTGCTGGGCCTGATCAAGGCCGAGGACAAGGACGGCAACCTGCTCATTGCCGGGCGCCGCATGACCGGAGTCAGCGACAAGCAGATCAAGGAGCTGGGTATCGAGGTCACCCCACAGCACCCGGAAACCGAGCTGCGCAAGGCCGGTGCCGAGTATGAAAAGCAAACCGCCTTCCGCGACATCTTTGCCACCCACGTTGTCGTGGATGATGAACGCCGCTTTGTCACCGGTCAGAACCAGAACTCCGGCTACGAAACCGCGCACCAGATGATGGCCATTGTCGCCGAGCCCTAAGCCCCACGTTCACGTCGCCAGCACTGTCGCTGGCGACCAGCCCCATACAGGCGCAGCCCCTATGTACCGCAAGCCCGCTTCAACCGCTCGCCGCACCGGCAAACGTTTCACCCACACACTGCTCTGCACCTCACTGGCCGCTGCCATCAGCGCTGTGGCGCAGGCGCAAATGAGCGAAAGTACGAGTGAGCCAGAAACATCCGCCGCCGCGAAGCGCCCCAACCTGCTGGTGATCCTCGCCGACGATCTCGGCTACACCGACCTCGGCGCATACGGCAGCGAGATCGAAACCCCCAACCTGGATGACCTCGCGCAACAGGGCCTGCGCTTCAGCAAATACCGCACCGCGCCCAGCTGCGCACCGACCCGCGCCATGCTGATGTCGGGCGTCGACAGCCATCGCGCCGGCGTCGCCAATATCGCCGAAGCACTGACACCGGCACAGTCGCACTCGCCCTTTTACCAGGGGCACCTGCGCAAGGACGTGGTGACCATCGCCACCCAGCTCAAGGATGCGGGTTATCACACCTACATGGCGGGCAAGTGGCACCTGGGCTACAAGGATCCGGCGTTGCGCCCGATCAACCGCGGCTTTGAACAAACCGTCATGATGCCGTATTCCGGCGGCGACAACTGGTCCGACAAAAGTTACCTGCCGCTGTATGAAAAAACCCTGTGGTTTGAGAACGGCGAACCATTTGAACTGCCGGAAGACTTCTATTCCTCGGAGTTCCTGGTAGACAGGGCCATTGCGCAGATCGACAGCAACCGCGCCGACGGCAAGCCATTCTTCACCTACTTGCCATTTATGGCCGTGCATATGCCCATGCAGGCCCCAAGGAAATACACACAGAAATATCTGGAGACCTATCGCCAGGGCTGGGACCCGATCCGCAGCCAGCGCCAGCAAGCGGCGAAAGCGAGGGGACTGGTGCCCGCCGATGCGGCGATGAAGCACATGAACACCACCGCCGAGTGGGCGACGCTGTCGGAAGAGGAACAGCGCTACAACGCCAAACGCATGGCGGTGTATGCGGGCATGGTCGATGCCATGGATGTCCACATCGGCCGACTGCTGCAGTACCTGAAAGACATCGGCGAATACGACAATACCGTTATCGTCTTCACCTCCGACAACGGTCCCGAGCCCAATGAAATTACCGGCCCACAGCGCCTGCTGATGCTCAAGCTGCTGGACTACACCGACGACTACGAAACCCTCGGCGAAAAGGGCAGCTTCGCCACCATCGGCCCGAGCTTTGCCAGCGCCGCTGCCGCGCCCCTCGGGCACTACAAATTTCACTCGGGGGAGGGCGGCATGCGGGTACCGCTAGTGGTCAGTGGCCCAGCCGTTGCCGATGTCCTGCGCGGACAAATCAGCCACGCCACCGCCTATGTCAAAGACCTGGCGCCGACCCTGCTGGAACTGGCCGGGGTTGCCGACCACCGCGGCCAATACCGCGGCCGCACTGTGGAGCCGATGACCGGTCGCAGCCTGCGGCCACTGCTGGAACAGCCCAGTACAGCGGTATACGGCCCCGAGGACACCATCGCTTACGAAATCGGTGGCAATGCGGCACTGATCAAGGGAGATTACAAGATCACCTTCAACCGCGGCCCCAACAACGATGGCCAGTGGCACCTTTACCATATCGAACGCGACCCTGGTGAAACCACACCGCTGGAACAGCAGGAGCCGGCACGCTTTGCCGAGCTGCTGTCCGATTACGAAGCCTATGTGCGCGACAACGGCGTACTGCCGGTACCGCCGGACTACAACCAGCGACGCCAGGTAACCCGCAATGCCGTAAGGCAGCGCTTGCCGCAGATCGCCTTTGCTGCCGGACTATTACTGGCCGGCGTCGCAACGCTGCTGCTGTGGCGCCGTCGCCGCCGGGGCTAGCGGGACGAAAGTACAAACCGAAGAGCACAAAAAAGCCGGCAGCTTCCCGCCGGCTTTTTTGCGTCTGCATGCGCCCATTGTTGGACCCAACACTCACACTAGATCAGCTCCACACCTCAGAACTGGTAGCTGACCGTAGCACCAATGGTGCGCGGCTCGGCGAGCCAGTCCTGCTGGGCGCCGGTCATCGCTGCGGGCACGGTGCGCAGGTAGGAGTAGACATCGTTGGTGGCGTTTTTCGCCCACAGGGCCGCATCCCAGCTTTCGTTACGCCAGCCGGCACGCACATTGACAGTCTCACGGTCCTGCACGAAATCCGGTACATCCGGGTTCACGAGGTGATCCGATGCGTAGTTGTAGTCGGTACGCAGGTAGGCGGCACCATCGGCTACCGGCGCCATCAGGGTAGCGGCCAGGTTGGAGGTCCAGCGCGAGGCAGGGAAGACATCGTTATCCAGGTACTGTACGCCGCCGCTCAGCTTCAGGAACTGCCAGGGTGCCGCGGCAAAATTCAGGTCCACGCCCTTGATCGTGCCTTCGTCCTCCTCATTGGCGACATAGGTACCCAGGCCAATGGCCTGCTGTCTCAGGTACTGCAGGTCATCCACCAGCATATGGAACGCGGTGGCATTCAGCTCCAGCTGGTTGTCGAACAGGCGCGACTTGATACCCAGCTCGTAGTTGGTGGTCTGCTCGTTATCGTAGGTGCGCTCCGCACCCGCCCCCGCCACGCCGTTGAAACCGCCGGACTTGTGGCCAGTGGCGATAGACGCAAACACCATCACATCCTCATTGACGAAATGGGTCAGGCTCGCCATGCCGGTGACACTTTCATCCTCGAGACTGAAGCTGTCGTCCACCGGCGCATAAAGTGCAGACACCAATGTCGGGATAGGCATGGCCGGCACCCCCGGCCCAAAGGCACCGGCGGGGATACCGGTTGCGGTGGAATCAGCCCGCACATACATGTCCGCGGACTTTTCCTCTGCGGTATAGCGCAGGCCAACGCTGGCCTCCCAGCTGTCGGAGAAGGTATAGGTAGCCTGCCCGAAGGCCGCAAAGGTATCAGTCTCCCAGGTATTCTCCGCTGTGGCGCTGTCACCGGGGCGCACCAGCATGGCAAATGCCTGCCCCAGCGGATGCACTTGAGTGCCCACGGTGAGGATGTCCGAACCAAAGGTCGCAATCGGCTGACCATCACCGCGGCCCAGCTCCTCGTGACTGAAGTAGAGGCCCGCCAGATACTGCAGCGGTCCGTCCAGGTCGCTGCTCAGGCGCAATTCCTGCACCAGGCTCTCGCCACGGTAGCTATCATCCACATAGTAGAGGTCGAGCTCGGTGCGATCGCCGTCAAAACTGCTCGCCCATTCGTAATCGTTCCAGGCGGTGATGGAGGTGAGAGTACCGAACGAAAGGTCGTAATCCACCACTGCGCTCAGCGCATCGGCCGAGAGGGTAAACGCCAGCGGGTAATCGTTGTTGCTGTAGTAATCCAGCGGATCGTTTTCGGGCACTTCCAGGCCCTTCATCTGCAACACGCTGGCCATAGCCGGGCTGATGGTAGTGTCGGCGCCACAGCAACTGGAATCCCGTTCTACATGGCTGGCAATCAGGTTCACACTGAGCGCATCGGTGGGCTCCCAGGCAAATTTACCGCGCAGGTTCCAGTCAGACCGGTCGTTCTGGTCCGGGCCGGTACCACTCTCCAGCCAGCCATCGCGCTCGTGAACAGAACCGCTCAGGCGGTAGCCGGCTGTGTCGCCAATCGGTGCGCTCACTGAGGCAGTGTACTTCTGCAGCCCGTAATCGCCGGCGGACGCTTCCAGGCGCGCTTCAGACTCCTGCATGTTCACGCCACGGGTAACGATGTTGAGCACACCCGCATTGGCGTTCTTACCATACAGAGTGCCCTGCGGCCCCTGCACCACTTCCACCCGCTCGATGTCCACCAGGTCCGAAAGGCCGAGGCCGGAGCGACCCAGGTAAACCCCATCGACCACAACCGCCACCGAGGCCTCCAGCGAAGGATCGTTCTGGTTGGTGCCCAAGCCGCGGATGCGGATACCAGCCGCAAACGGGCTCAAATTGCGGTTAACCGTCAGGCTCGGCACCTGCACAGCCACATCCTTTGCATCGTCGATGCCCGCCTGCTGCATTTCTTCGGCGGACAAGGCGCTCACCGAGACGGCAATGTCCTGCACGCTCTGCTCGCGCTTGGTGGCGGTAACGGTGACTTCTTCGAGTTCCGCCCAGGCAGTGGTGGCGGCGCTGGCGAGGCCGACCGCGAGCGCGGTCTTGGTAAACAGTTTATTGATCGGCATGGGTTCTCTCCCAGATCGCTGGATTTTTTATTGTGAATTGGCGAACAAGCCTCACCCAGACCACCGGTGATCCTAATCGCCAACTATTGTCATAACTTGCGACATCAATTTAATGCTAGCCAAGTCGAGGGATTGAATGCAAGGCAAATCGCGGACAGCCGAATAAATCGGCACAACTTGTGTCACTTCTACCCAAATGAAGAGAAACTGTTACCCAGCTATTACGGAAAAAGGCGCAGAACGGAGCAGGCGGACTGCATTGGTGCAGCGGTCGTATGCACCAATCAGTTAGCAGTCAGTTAGCAGTTACCTGAAAGGGAGAAAGATTCAGGCAGAAACAGGGTACATCAGGGAAGCTGAAGAAAGCGGGTAAAAGGAAGGTGACAAGCTCAGGTGAGCAAATCCTTCAGCAGCCCCTCAACGACCCTGCCACAGGCCTTATCAGAGAGCTTCTGGTGCCGGGAAAGACGCTCGTAAAATTCAAACGACATAATTGCATCCACGGCCTCGCGCTTGTCCGCAGGCAACTGCAAAATTTCCGGCAGGCACTTTTCCAGGTTCTTGCGCATCTTGCGCACATTGGATGCATAAACGTCGGAGATGACCTGCGAGCGCCACAGCAGGCTCCACGTCGCCCGCTGCAGCTGGATCAGCTGGGCAAAGGCTTCCATGCGACAGCGCACCGAACCGGTCAGCCGCTCCTCAAGGGAACCCTCCACCGGCATTTTATTGAACAGGGCTTCATACACAGGACGCACCTGCGAATTGAGTTCCGCGTACAGCAGCTCCATTTCGGTGAAGTGCCGGAATACTGTGCGGATGGAAATACCAGCCTCATCCGCCACCTGCTGCGCCGTGGGGATATAGATTTCGCGCTCCATCAGCGCGAGCATCGCGTCAATAATCTGCTGGCGGCTACGCACACTGCGCAGGGCACGACCATCTACTTTGACTTCCATAACGTCCCCGTTTCCTCTTTGAACTTGCCACCACCCATAATTCGGCGCGATATTGTGCCACAGCATACCCTGACGACCTATTCACCGCACAATTTCTCCAGCACCCAGTCATTCTCCCGAATTCGAGCTACCGGTACTTGCTTCTTGCGTGACGAATTGCACTTGGCGAATCAAGTATTGGCATATATAGTGCCATTATATTCATAAAACATAAAGGACCTGAAAATGGCGAGCTGCACTGAACTCTGGGTCGACCGCAAGGACTTCCGCAAGACACGCACGGTCGGTGAACAGGACCTCACCGCCGGGGACGGCCAGGTACTGGTCGCCATCGACAAGTTTGGCCTCACCGCGAATAACGTCAGCTACGCCCTGTCCGGGGAGATGATCGGCTACTGGGGCTATTTCCCTGCGGAAGGGCAATGGGGCAAGGTGCCGGTGTGGGCCTGCGGCACAGTGGTCGAATCCCACAGTCCCGAGGTCCCCGTTGGCGAGCGCCTGTGGGGCTTCTTCCCCATGGCGAGCCACACGGTACTGACTCCGGGCAAGGTGCGTGAAGACCAGTTTATGGATATGGCGGAGCATCGCCAGGCCTTGCCCGCCATGTACAACGCCTACCGCCGCACCCAGGCGGAGCCAGACATCCTCACCAAGCTGGAGAATGAGCGCTGCCTGCTGTTCCCGCTGTTCGCCACCTCCTTTGTACTGTACGACTACCTCATCGACAACGCCCTGTTCGGCGCCGAGCAGGTAATCATCGGTTCCGTCTCGTCCAAGACCGGCTTCGGCCTGGCGCACCTGCTGCATCGCGATAGCGAAATCAGCGCCAAGGTGGTGGGCGTGACGTCCGCCCGCAACACCGCGTTTGTGCGCGACCTGGGTTGCTGCGATCAGGTGGTGAACTACGGCGAGGAAAGCCAGATCGACGCGAGCCTGCGGACCGCCTATATCGACATGTCCGGTAACGTCACCCTGACCCGCGCCCTGCACCAGCATATCGGCGACAACATTGTCGAGAGCGCCATGGTTGGCGCCAGCCACTGGGAAGGCGGCGGTGCTGCCGGCGACCTGCCCGGGGCCAAACCCACCTTCTTCTTTGCCCCCGGCCAGATCGCCAAACGCGATAAGGAGTGGGGGCCCGGTGCGATGATGCAAAAAGCCATGATGGCCAGCGCCGAGATCGCCACGGCCACCAGCGGCAACCTCAAGGTCGAGTGGCTGCACGGGCCCGAGGCCCTGGATAACGCCTGGCAGCAACTGCTGGACAACCAGGTCGGCGCCAGCCGCGGGCTGATGGTTTCACTACTCGACTGATTGCTTATGAAACGCTATTCCTGCGTACTGCTGGCCGGCACCAGCGCCGCCCGACGCATCCGTGAGGAGGGGCTGCACCAGCAGCAGTTCTCCACCCTGATCGGCGCCTCCGGTGGCCCCAAGTGGCTGGCGATCAGCCACCTCGACCGGCTGCTGGCAGGCGAGTTTTTTGCCGGCCGCAACACGCCAATCACCAGTGTCGGCTCCTCCATCGGCAGCTTCCGCAATATGTGTTACGCGCTGAAGGATGCCCCCGCGGCTATTGGCCGGCTCGAAGATGCCTACATCAACCAGCAGTATGAATCGGACAACCCTACCCCTGCGGAAATTACCGCGGTCGGCGAACAGATGGTGCTCACCGCCCTGGGCCCAACCGGCGCCCAGCAGGTAGCAAACAACCCCATCTGGCAGAGCCATTTCGTGACCGTGCGCGGACGCGGCCCGCTGGCCAGCGAAAACCGCGCGGTACTGGCGCCGGTGTTGATGGCATCGGCCATGGCCAATGCGGTGTCGCGCCGCACATTGCGCGCCTTCTGGGAGCGCGTGGTCTTCCACGCCGGCAAATCTGCGTCGGTGCAGTTCGACAACCTGCGCACCGTCAACACCCGGCTGTCCGAGCACAATGTATCCGATGCGGTACTGGCAAGCGGTGCGATTCCGCTGGTCATGGCGGGAGTACAGAATCCCCACGGCGCACCGGCGGGCAACTACCGCGACGGTGGTATTACCGACTACCACTTCGACCTCGCTTTCCGGCACCCACAGGGCCTGGCCCTGTACCCGCATTTTTTCCCGTATATGGTGCCGGGCTGGTTTGATAAGTCCCTCAGCTGGCGCTGGGTGCGCGGTGGTGCGATGGAAAACACCTTGCTTGTGGCGCCGTCACCGGCCTTCGTCGCCAGCCTGCCCTACGGCAAAATTCCCGACCGCGACGACTTCCGCCGCCTGACCGAAGATGAACTGCGTAAGTACTGGAACACCGTGGCCGATATGAACCGTCGCCTCGCCGACGATTTCTTCGAACTTTGGCAAAGTGGCAACCGCGGCGCGCTGGCCGATCACCTGATCGAAGTTGGCCGCGACGACCTGCCACACAAACTCGACCGGGTCACTGCGGCCTGAACCAGCCGCATTTTGACGCGGCAATAATAATCAACAGGAGAGTTAACGCCCATGATCGATCTCTACACAGCCCCAACGCCCAACGGGCACAAGGCATCCTGCACGCTGGAAGCGCTGGAGATTCCCTACGAATCACACTTTGTAAATATCGTTGAAGGCGAGCAGAAAAAACCGGAATTTCTGGCCATGAACCCGAATGGTCGCATCCCGGTCATCGTTGACCGCGCACAGGACAACTTCGCGGTATTCGAGTCCGGCGCCATCATGGTCTATCTGGCGGAAAAGGCCGGCAAGCTGCTGCCCACCGACAGCAAGGGCCGCACTACGGTCATGCAATGGCTGATGTTCCAGATGGGCGGCGTCGGTCCGATGATGGGCCAGGCCAATGTGTTCTACCGTTATTTCCCGGAGAAACTGCAGCCGGCGATCGACCGCTTTCACAATGAATGCCGGCGCCTGTTCGAAGTACTGGACACGCGGCTGGCGGAGCGCGAATGGCTCGCCGACGACTACTCCATTGCCGACATTGCCAACTGGTGCTGGGTGCGCACCCACAAATGGTCCGGTGTATCGGTAGAAGGCCTCGAGCATCTCAATCGCTGGCTCAGCGCCATGTACGAACAGCCCGGCATGCAAAAAGGCATTGCAGTGCCGTTCAGCCTCGGCAACCTGCTCGACGACGAAAAAGAGCAGGAGAAATTCAAAACCGGCGCGCGCAAAGCGCTGCAAACCTAATTGGGGAACACAACATGATTCAGGTCTACGGTGTGCACGGCTCACCCTTTGTCCGCAAAGTTTTGATCGCTCTGGACCTCAAGGGCATCCCCTTCAAGCTGATTCCGCAAATGCCATTCAGCGGCGACGCGGAGTACCTAAAAATCAACCCCCTCCGCAAGGTCCCCACACTGGTGGATGGCGACCTGACCCTGGGGGACTCCAAGGTGATCTGCCAGTACCTGGAAGCGGCCTACCCGGAAACACCACTGTATCCGCAAACCGTGGCTGACAAGGCCAGGGCACATTGGTACGAAGACCTGTGTGGCGGGCGCGTTTCCGAACTCGCCGCGGGTATTTTCTTCCAGCGCTTTATGCGGCCACTTGCGTTCAAGCAGGAACCGGACGAAGCAAAAGTCGCAAAGATCATCGACCGCGACCTGCCGCCGCTACTGGATTACCTGGAGAGCCAGATTCCCGCAGAGGGTTTTGTATTCAGCGACTTCTCCATGGCGGACCTGTGTATTGCCAGCCCGTTCTTTAATGCCAGCTACGCCGGCTACGATGTCGATCCAGCGCGCTGGCCGGCACTGGCGGGTTTGATTGAGCGAGTGAAGGCACTGCCGGCCGTTCAAAAAATTCTGGAAAAAGAAGCACGGGTTCTGGGGCTGAGTTAAACAGCTATACCAGGCGTTACTAACGCACCCGATGAAACGTGAAGCTAAAAATATAATTTGCCAGCGTTTGATACGAGTAGACGGCTCTACCCAACGGAAAAAATATGCAAGAGAATAAAGAAATCCCGGCCAACATCGCACACCAACAGAAGCTGCACGAAGAAAGTAAACAGCTCCACCGCGGCCAAGAGGATCACTACCGCATCTGGCAGGCACAGGCTTCGCCCTACTCCTACAAAGTCATGACCTTTATGAACTACAAGGGCATCCCTTATAAGAAGGTGGGCGCCAACCATATGGAACTCGAGTGGGCAAAGAAAGTGGCCGGACAATCCATTGTCCCCATTATGCTGACACCCGATGATCAGGTGATGCAGGATTCCACTCCGATTGTGATGCATCTGGAAGAAAAATTTCCGGCAGTGGAAACCGTACCGCACGATGCGCGCCTCGCATTCCTGATGTGGCTGATCGAAGAGTTTGCCGATGAATACATGCCGCGCATTCACATGCACACCCGTTGGGGCAATGAACAGAACCGGGCCGCCGTGAGCCACCGCATCGCCAGGGGTTTCACCTTTGGCAGTGCCGACATGGAAGCCAAAGACCTGGCGCCATTCCTGGTGGAACGCCAGTCCGGCTTTAACCAGCACCTGGGTCTTGTGGGTGACGAGGTGCGTGCCAGCATGGACCAGCAAGTTGAAGATCTGCTGGCGATACTCGAACAACACTTCAAGCACCATCAGTTTTTGCTGGGATTCAAACCGTCAGTCGCGGACTTCTCCCTATACGGGCCGCTCAAGGTGCACCTGTATGAAGACCCCCGCTCCAACGAAATCATGGAAGTGAAGGCCCCGCGCACCTGCAACTGGATACAGACCATCACCGACCTGGGGGATACCCGCGGCTGCGCCGGCCAAACCGAGTTCGGCGACTGGATCGACTTTAATGAAGGGTTGCCAGACAGCCTGCTGGCACTACTGGGCTTTATCGGCAAGACCTACCTGCCATTGGCAAAAGCCACCGCGAAGGCCTGCATTGCCCGTGAAAGGCACTTCGAGGAAACCATTTACGGCGCAACCGCGTCCTTCAGTGCGCATCAATACCGCGCCTGGAGCTTCGAGCAGCTGCAGTTGCGTTACGAAGCACTTACCGATGGCGAAAAAGCGGACCTGAGCACCGCACTGCGCGACGCGCAGATAATGCCCGGATTGATCGGCGATGGAATCCTCCACAACAGCCTGTTCGACGGATTCACCCCGCCCTTTATCAAAGATGGTATCCCTGACGCGCGTATTAAGCGCATCAAGGAGAAGGCCGCGCAGGCCAATGCCACCTGATGCGTATCCACTGTTATGCCATTCCCTGTAGCGAATAACGAAGTAAAATTCCATGTTTGATATTCATGTAGAACGTATTATCGACAAAGACATTAATACCGTATTCGAAATACTCGCCGACCACGCGGCGTATGCACGCTTTCGCGGAGTAAACGGTGCAAAGCTTCTGGAGCCCGGGCATACAGAAAAAAATGGCGAGGGAGCGCTGCGCCACATTGACCTGGGCGCGATAAAATTTGCAGAGCGCATTACCTGCTTCGAGCGCCCCTACCGGCTCGATTACAAGATCGAAAAATCCTCGCCCCTGCCATTCAACCACGATATCGGCAGCGTTACCCTGAGCGAGGTAGAAGGGGGGACCAAGGTCACCTGGATTTCCAGAGGTTCCATCAACATCCCTGTTCTCGGCAAACTCTTTCTCGGCCCCCTGTTCGAGCGCAAGGGGCGCCAGGGCTTTGGCTCACTACTCAAGCAAGTCTCTGCACTATGAAGCCGCTTATTCCCGTATTGCTCTGTGCCGTCGCCCTGACTGGTTGCGGCAGTAGTTCTGATAACAACGCCGACAGCAGCATCAACGACAGCCCGGATAAATACGGTTTCAGCGCACCCACCGCAGCGACCATCCGCGCGAATGCCGATGTGCTGAACCAACTGCCGTTTGCCAATCAGCAGGACTTTGCCGATGCCCGCCGCGGCCTGATTGCCAGCGCTGACAAGCTTCGGATTGATGGGCCCGGATCCGGCCCCGTGTGGGACCTTACCGCCTACGACTTCATTCAGGGCGACGCGCCCGCCAGCGTCAACCCCAGCCTCTGGCGCCAGGCCAAACTGAACAATATCCACGGCCTGTTTGAAGTCACCGAGGGCATATATCAGCTGCGCGGCTTTGACCTCGCCAACATGACGCTGATCGATGGGGAAAAGGGCTGGATCGTTGTCGATCCGCTCACCTCCAAAGAAACCGCCCATTACGCCTTCGAATTTGCCATGCAGCACCTGCAGCGCAAGCCAATTTCTGCGGTTATCTTTACGCACAGTCACGTGGACCACTTTGGTGGCGCCACTGCACTGGTCTCCGCCGAGGAGATCGCCAGTGGCAAGGTGGACCTCATCGCCCCCGAAGGCTTTATGGAAGAAGCCACCAGCGAGAACTCCATGGCCGGCATGGCGATGTATCGCCGCGCCCTGTACATGTATGGCAAGCGACTGCCACGTTCCGAGCGCGCACATGTGGACACCGGCCTGGGCAAAGAGCCCGCGCTGGGCTCCAGCAGCGTGTTACCACCAAATTATCTCGTCACTGAAACGCCGCAACAGCACGTGATTGACGGCGTGCCTTTTGTCTTTCAGAACGCACCCCATTCGGAAGCCCCCGCGGAACTGACTTTCTACCTGCCCGAGCACAATGCATGGTGTGGTGCCGAACTGGTTTCACAGCAGATGCACAACGTCTACACCCTGCGCGGTGCCAAGGTGCGCGACAGCCTGAACTGGAGCAACACCATCGATGATGTGATCCAGCGCTTCGGGAATGCGGAGATTTATTTCGGCAGCCACCACTGGCCGATCTGGGGCAACGCGCAGGTGGTGGACTTTCTCAAAAAGCAGCGCGATGTTTATAAATACATTCACGATCAGACAATCCGCATGGCCAATGCCGGCCTGACGCCACGGGAAATCGCCGAACAGATCCAACTCCCCGCGTCGCTGCGCAATAACTTTTCCACCCGCGGTTACTACGGCACCGTCAGTCACAATGTGAAAGCGGTGTATCAGTTTTATTTCGGCTGGTACGACGGCAACCCGGCCAATTTAAATCCGCTGCCACCGGTAGACTCGGCGAAAAAGACCATCGAATTTATGGGCGGTGCCGATGCGGTATTGAGCAAGGCGCAGCGCTCTTTTGACGATGGTGAATATCGGTGGGTGGCAGAGGTGCTCAACCACCTGGTCTTCGCGGAACCCGATAATGACGACGCCAAAGCCCTGCTGGCGAAAACCTACGACCAGCTGGGGTATATCGCGGAATCCGGCCCGTGGCGGGACGTGTACCTGAGCGGTGCCTATGAGTTGCGCCACGGCGGTCCCGAGCACGGCATGGATCTGGCGCTGGCCGCCGAGCAATTGCAATACATGCCCCTGCCACGCTTTCTCGACACCATCGCGGTGGGCCTGGACGGCCCCAAGGCCGAGGGCGAAAACCTGACCGTTAACTTCGTTTTCCCCGACCTCAACCAGAGCTATGTACTGCAGGTCGAAAACGCCGTGCTGCATTACTGGCAGCGGCAACCCGACCCCAACGCGAATGCCACGCTGACCCTGACCCACGACTTGTTTCTGAGACTGTTGACCCGGCAGGCGAGCGCCAAGGAAGTGCTGTTTTCCGATGAGCTGGAAGTTACCGGCAGCAAGCTGGACCTGATCCGGTTCTTTTCACTGTTCAGTATGGCCGATGGGAAGTTTGATATCGTCACTCCGTGACGTCATCAACATTGAAGAGATAGCCAGGAGGACACCATGAAGTGGCCATTACAAAAAGCGCTGTACCGCACTGCACATGCGATTACCAAGCCACTGGTGAATCTGATCAGGGTACCGGTTCCGGAATTGGTCACCGGTGCCGGGAGCGTTACCCAGCTGCCGCTGCTTACCCAGAAGCACGGTGTAGGTCGCGTATTACTGGTCACCGACCAGGGCATCACCCGGCTTGGCCTGGCGGATGCGCTGGTCAAGGCACTGGAAGAAATTGGTATTGGCTGTAGCGTGTTTGACGGTGTGCAGCCCAATCCCACGATCGAGAATATCGAGGCCGGGGTGGCGGCATATCAGCACAATCGTTGTGATGGCATTATTGCCTTTGGTGGTGGCTCGCCCATGGACTGCGCCAAGATGATCGGCGCCCGCGCCAGCAACCCGCGCAAACCAGTGATGAAAATGCGTGGGGCGTTCAAGATTGCCCGCGCACTGCCACCGCTATTTGCAATCCCCACCACCGCCGGCACCGGCTCCGAGTGCACCATTGCCGCGGTGGTTTCCAATCCGCAGGCGCAGGAAAAATTCGCAGTCACCAGCCTGAAGATCGTCCCCCGCTACGCGGTGCTGGACCCCGAGCTGATGCTCGGCCTGCCGCCACACATCACCTCCAGTACCGGCATGGATGCACTTACCCATGCCATCGAGGCCTATATCGGCAGATTTGGCACACCGTTTACCGACGAGAATGCCGAGAAAGCGGTAAAGATTATTTTCCAGGATCTCGAAGCGGTGTATCTGGACGGTAGTGATCTGGATCGACGCAACAATCTGGCCCAGGCCTCCTACTTTGCAGGGCTCGCATTTACCCGGGCACTCATTGGCTATGTACATGCCATCGCACACAACCTGGGTGGCATGTACGGGGTACCTCACGGCCTCGCCAATGCCATCGTGCTGCCGCACATCCTGGATTTCTCGCGCGCGGACTGTGAGCACAAGCTGGCACGCCTGGCGATCGTTGGCGGGCTGGGGGATGCCAGTGAACCGACAGCAGACCTTGCCATGCGCTTTATCGAAAAGGTCCGCGATATGAATCGCAACATGGATATTCCCACGAAGGTAGCGCAATTGCAGGAAAACGACATTCCGCAGCTTGCGCAGCGCGCCCTCAAGGAAGGCAACCCGGACTACCCGGTACCCACGCTGATGAACCAACAGCAGTGTGAGGCGCTTTTGCGTAAGTTATTGCCATCCGTTGAGAATCCTGCCGGATAAATTAGCCGGCGCATTCGAAAAAAATCAAAGCAACACCACTACAGGACTACCGATGTCAACGCGCGTAAAACTCTGGCTATTACCAGCCCTGCTGTATGCCCTTTTTGTTTTCTGGTACACCGATTTTTCCGGCCCGCTCAGTGACGCAGAAGTAGCAAAGATCACCCGGGCACTGACCGACAACGACGTGTCCGCAGAACGGGTGGATGAGCTGGCGCGCTTTATGCGTGAAGACAGCGGCCGCCAGTTCCTGATGGTCAATGCGATCCACAATAATGCCGAGCCACCAGCGGTGGAAGGCGCACCGGCCAACGCAGACGCCGATACCCTGATGGGGCTGTACCTGGAACATATGCTGCCGGCACTCGTGAAACGGGCCAGCCATCCGGTACTTATGGGTGATGCCGTATTCCCGGTGATCGACCTTATCGGACTCGAGGGCGCCGAGGAGTGGACCAGTGCCGCCATCTTCCGCTACCGCAGCCGGCGCGATTTTATGGAGGTCATCAGCAACCCGGTATTTCTCGGCCGCCACGACTTCAAGACCGCAGCACTGGAAAAAACCATCGCCTACCCAATCGAACCCAGCCTGTACCTGGCTGACCCGCGCCTGCTGCTCGGGCTCATCCTGTTTTCTCTGACGGCACTGCTTGATCTGCTACTATCTGCCTTTGCCCGACGCGGCAACAATATGAAAAATGCAACGCGGGAAAATCAAGCCGGAGCAACAGCGACGATTTGAATACCTCTTGTAGCGGATAAAAAGAAGAAGATTGTATGAGCGAACTTTCCCCCATCGACAGCCGGGTCTCCACCCGCGCCTTCAAAGACACACCGGTGCCCCAGGCGCTGCTGAATGACATATTCACCCGCGCGCAACAGTCACCGTCCAACTGCAACGTGCAGCCATGGCAAACTTTCGTCGTCTCAGGCATCAAGAAAGACGCACTGAAGCAGCGCTTTATCGAAGAGCTGATGAAAGGCGAGGGGCCCAAACCGGATTTTGACTGGTCGGTGAAGTACGCCGGCGTCCACCGCGAGCGTCAGTTTGGCTCGGCCAATGCCCTGTATTCCGCGATGGGTATTGCGCGGGAGGACAAGAACGCTCGGCAGATGGCGATGGTGCGAAATTGGGAATTCTTTGGCGCACCGCACGCGGCATTCTTTGTGATGGACAAGTACCTCGGCATCATGGGCGCGGTTGATATCGGCATTTACGCGCAAACCCTGGCACTGCTATTGGAAGAGCATGGACTCGGCAGCTGCTTCCAGGGTGCCCTGGGGCAGTTCCCCGCGCCCGCCCGGGAAATGTTCGGGCTGAGTGAAGATCAGGGTATTCTTTTTGGTATGTCATTCGGCTACCCGGACGAAACTGCAGCCGCGAACACCGCGCGTACCGAGCGGGCAACACTGTCTGAGGCCGTCACTTTTATCAGCTAGGCCAATAACGTTAGCCACGAAAAACTTTTAGCGAACGCGCTGCAGTCCCGGCACCTGCCACTCACCACTCAGGAATTCATCGCCAGGCAAATACAGGCGCATCGTTACCGCAAAAGTGCCGTCCGGTGCCGGCAACCAGTTAGCCTGATTTTCTGGCGGACTAAACTGGATAAGGATGTCCAGGGAGCCGTCCTCGTTGTATTGCAGGGAGTCCCGGTCGCCGATCGTATAGCGGTTAATGGGATTGTCGACCAGGAAGCCGTCCTCGTCGTACATGGTCAGCGACCAGAACGCATCCACCGGCGGCGTCTGCCCGGCAGGAAAATGCAGGCGGTAACGGTTTGCGCCGAGCAATGGGTTACCCTCAACATCGACTTCGGCGTTGGGGTAGGCCGCCTCTTCCGGGGGCAAGGCACCGAGGCCAATAACTGCCACCGCCATACGCAGACCATAATCATCGCCGTAGCGCCCGAGTTTAGAACGCCAAACGGCCCAGCCATTTTCCAGCGCGCGCGGACCATTTACCGCAGACAGTACCCGGTTTTGTGCAATCTTGATTGCCCTGTCCATCAGCAGTGTCTGCAACGGATTCCAACGCTCTTTTACCTCGTTGCTGCCAGGCGCAATTCCCAGTGTACGCAGACCCATCACAGCCACTGCATCCTGCGCGAGGGTTCGTTGCTTCTGCAGTAATCTATGTACCAGTGCGAAATATTCTGTCGCGGACATCGCCATTAGTTCCGCAGCGGGGTCTGTTTTAGCGGATTGCGTATTGGTTTTTGCCGCCTGCCCATTATGGCGCGCCCCGGCCACCCACTTGGCCAATGGCGTGAGGAAAACTTCCCGCTGTAATTCGCGCACACTGGGGATGTCGGAGCGACCGTTGGTCTGGATGCGACCAATAATCCACACGCCGTTGGTGGGCGCGGTAATTTCCCGTACACCGGCGGGCACCGTGCCCTGCCAGTCCGGCCCCGCAATCAGGTAACTGCCGGCGCCGGTGCCGGTGCTCCCTTTGCCAACGGTGGCAAATACATTGGTCCACATATCCATCAGTGGCATGACGTACTGGCGGCCGGCGGTGTCCGGCACGTCCAGCACCAGCGGCCCGGTGGATAAATCCAGCCAGGCAATACTGTAGAGCGTGTCGTTATTTGGACGCACCACGTTGCGAAAAGTGTGGTCGGGAAAAGACTGGATATGGCTGAACTGGTTGAGGGTAAAGCCATTACTGACCATCGACTCGCGCGTAAGCGCCATCAGCGCGAGCGGATAACTGTACACATAGGCCTGAGCGGTCTTTTTGACCAGACTCAGGCCGTATAACACTGGCCCGCCCAGTAGTACGATCAGGGCAGACAACACGAGCAGCGTTTTTTTCATGACAACGCTTCCAGCAGGGAAATAGCTCCGGGTCTCAGACACATTCTTTTAAACAAACCCATCGAGTAACGCCTCACAACCGGTGCCATCCAGGACTCCCAGCACGCGCTGCTGGTCGGCTTTCGCCAGCTGCGTAAACTCCTCGCGCAGCCAACCCAGACACTTGGCCTGGTATGGGAACGCAGACTGGGCCCAGCGCTGACCGTCGATCTCGCATTCCCAGGTATTTTGACCAGCCCGGAGGGCAGCTTCATTGGCGAGCTGTGCCGGCACATAGGTGCGGCCAATTTCATTCAACAACGGGCGCAAGGTCGGTGGAAGGTCCGCGAGGTCGTTCCACCGTGCACCGGCAAGGTCGAGGCCACTCTGGTCTTCCATCAGGCTGGTCCAGGCAACGACCCGGGGCGCCAATTCAAGGGCGATGTGTCGCGGCGTTGGGTCTACACTCACCAGCTGCGTGAGCTGGCCGTACAAGGCGAAGTCGCCAGCACCTGGCCTGGTGCCGAGCATATACGGCTGGCTGGCCAAATGCGCGTCCATTACCTGCAGGAAGCGGCGGTAGCTGACCTCGATTACCGGTGCGGTCTGTTCGCTGGAGCCCACCACACCAAGGCGGCCGATCTGGCGCTCGGACAGCATTGTTTTCATCTGCTGCAACATGGCATCCGACAGGCTCACCGAGTAACCCAGCGGAAGCAGGTTACCCGCGTGACCGGCATCGGCGGCAAAGTGCCAACGGTAGTGAAACATAAACTTGGTTACCCACTCATCGGCATAGTCCTCGAGCAGGTAATCGATAAACGCCAGCGCCGGGTCCTGCGGCAACACGGACCGGTCTGAATACAGGTGCTCAAGACGGCGAATCAAGGGGGTAGAGTCGCACAGCGCCTCTGGCTGAGGGTGAGGGTGAGGGTGAGGGTGAGGCTGCTCATCGTCACCCGGCAACAACAGTACCGGTAACAGGGCGGGCTTGGGCACCGCCACCCCTAAAGATTGCAATGCCTCGCGGGGGTCCCCCCAGGTCACCCGGTAGGGAATCTGCCGGTAACGCATCAGCGCCACCATCTTGCGACTGTAGGGCGAGCCAATGTGGCCGAATATCTGGATCGGGTCGATGTTACTCACTCGCTTTCTCCAAGGTTTCCTATATCAGTAACGTCCCACAGACCAAACCACTGCCGCAGAATCAGGCCAAGCGCGCCGACAGCCAGCGATCCAGCGAAGGCGACAGGCGCTTCAGCCACCAGACCCAATGCGTCGACCGGTGCGGCAACAGCATAAACGTATTTTTGTATACTGCGCGGTAGATCATCTGCGCAATATCCGCGGCGGACAGCGGTGAAGCATCCATGGTTTTGCCAATGCCGGCCTTGGTGCGGTCATTGTTGTTTACCATGGAGTCCAGTAGCCCGGTGCGGAACAGATGCGGGCAAACCACGGTCACACCAATACCGTCAGGGGATAGTTCCGCACGCAGGGTTTCCGACAAGCTGACCACCGCCGCCTTGCTGGCGTTATAGCTACTCATTTTTGGCACCGAGGCGATGCCCGCGATCGACGCAATATTCACAAGCTGGCCACCGCCCTGGGCCTTCAGTGCCGGTGCAAACACCTTGCAACCGCGCACCACCCCCAGGGTGTTGATGTCCAGCAAACGCAGCCAATTGTCGATGGGTTCTTTCTCGATGCGCCCGGCACTGGCAACGCCGGCATTATTCACCAGCACATCCACGCCGCCCCAGTGCTGCTGGCAGGCGCCCAGCAGGGTTTCAAAGTCGGTTTCCTGGCGCACGTCGCAGTGCTGATAGAAGGCCTCTGCGCCGAGGGTTTTGAGCTCCCCTACCACCGCTTCGCCTTCCGCCTCACGCACATCCGCCACGGCGACGCGCCAGCCATTGCGGGCAAAGCACAGTGCCAGTTCGCGGCCGAGGCCGCCGGACGCGCCGGTAATCGCAATGCGGCGCTCGGCGAATGTATTCTTATTCGTGCTGGGCATACTTTTACTCGATTATTCTATTTTTTACTTTTCTATTTTTTGGGCAACCCATCTGCGCCTGGCACTACGCGGGATCGCTTGCGGCCTCGGTGGACTGGTGCACTTCGAGGAACGGCAGTATCTCCGCCACCAGTTCCTCCGGTTTATCTTCCTGGATAAAGTGGCCACCGCCACGGATGATCTTGTGCGCCTGGCCGCGGGCGCCCGGCACATGTTTCTGCAATGTTTTTTCAAAACCGCGGGAGACCGGGTCACGATTGCCAAACAGGGTCAGGAAGGGCTTGTGAAATTGTTTCAGGCCGGCCCAGGTTTCCTTATTCAGCGGTACTCCCGGGTTATCCGGATGGATCGCAATAAGCTGCGGAAACTGCAATATACCGGCTTGGTAACGGCGCGCCGGGAAGGGTGCCTTGCGGTAGGCATCGAACTTCGCCTGATTGAACTCTTCGCACTGGATTGTGTTCTTAAAGGCGATTTTCCACGGGAAGGACGGCATCCAGCGCATCACGGCCAGCCAGATATCCAGGTAGCGGTTGCCGCCCTTGCCGGTGGGCACGCCAGTATTACTGGCAATGACGCGATCAAAACGCTCTGGGAATTTGGCCACCAGGTGCAGACCGATGGTGCCACCCCAGTCCTGACAGAACAGGGTAATGTTGCGCAGGTCGTTGGCGAGCAGCCATTTTTTCATCCAGTCCATGTGCCGTGCGAGGGTGTAATACTGCTTGCGTGCGGGCTTGTCGCTGCGCCCACAACCTACCAGGTCCACGGCAATAACCCGGCGCCCGCTCTGCAGCAGCCCCGGTATCATTTTGCGGTACAGGTAGGCCCAGGAAGGGTTGCCGTGCATCAGCAGGATCGGTTCAGCATCCCGCGGCCCTTCATCCACGTGGTGAATACGAATTTCCGTTCCATCGTCGTCGAGGATGGTGGTGTAGTGCGGCGCAAAGCCATAGCCCGGCAGGTTTTCGAAGCACTCGTCGGGCGTGCGCAGTATGTCCATCATTATTTCAATCTCGCGTATTTTTTGTCACACCAGCTTCAGCATCAGCTTGCCGTGGTTTTCACCGCGGTAGAGCATGTCCACCGCCTGTGGGAACTGCTCGATACCCTCGACAATATGCTCACGGAACTTGAGCTTTCCCTGCTTCTCCCAGGTCAGCAGCTCCACAAACGCCGCAGGCATTTGCTTGAGATAATCGCGCATGGTGAAACCCTGCATCAATCCGCTCTGAGCGATCAGCTGCATGTAATTGCCCGGCCCCACCATATTTTCCAGCTGCCCGTACTGGGATACCGCACCGCACAACACAATGCGTGCATGCCGGTTAATACGCGCGAGCACCGCATCCAGGGTTTCGCCACCCACACCGTCAAAGTAGACGTCGATACCGTCGGGAGCGGCCGCGCTCAGGGCCGCGCCGAGACTGCCCGCGCGATAATCGATCACCGCGTCCAGCTCCAACTCCTCGCGTAGATAGCGGCACTTGTCCGGCCCGCCGGCAACACCCACCACACGGCAACCCTTGAGACGTGCAATCTGGCACACCACATGGCCAACCGCGCCGGCTGCAGACGACACGACCACCGTCTCGCCCGCTTGCGGCTTGCCAATATCCAGCAGGCCAAAATAGCCGGTAAAGCCGGTCATCCCCAGGCCGCCCATATAGCGGCTCAGCGGCGCCAGTTGCGGGTCGACTTTGCGCAGTGTCCTGCCATCCAGGGTGGCGTGGGTCTGGATACCGGTAAAGCCGGTACAGAAATCCCCAACCTGGAAATAGTCCGTGCGCGAAGCGATTACCTCACCGACCCCGAAGCCGCGCATCACCTCACCCTGCGGTACCGATTCGATATAGCTGCGCTTGTTGGTAATCCAGCCTTTCATGGCCGGATCGATGGATAGATAGTGGAGCCGGATCGAGACCTCGCCTTCCTTTGGCTCGGGCAGCGGGTCGTGACTGAACGCCCAGGTTTCCGCCGTTGGTAGGCCGGTGGCGGGCTTGGCGAATCGCACCTGTGTTACCTGCTCATTCATTGGAAATGCCTCTTGTCCGGGTTGCGGCTGGCGGGTGTGGGCCCGCGCCGACTTTGCATTGACTTGTGAGGCCAGTTTCCCCTATTGTCATAATTAGTGTCAATTCAATAGATTGACCGAATCGAACAGATTAGCAGGCATTCCCGCCGGCATATTGCACAGGGGTTGAGTATGGGTTCACATGCAGTCTGGATTATTGGCGGCGCACTGCTCACTTATGGCCTGTTCCATTACTGGTATGTGGGCTTTGGCAAGCGCGTAGCGCCGGAATTGCGCGAGCGCCTTAAATTAGCCATGGAAAAAACGGACATACCCGCGTTCCAGCGGTCCAATATTTTGCAGTTTCTGGAGCGGGACGACGGCAAAGATTTTGTGATGGTCAACCTGCTGGAACTCAAGCAGCCGCGCGCAGAATCCCGCAAAAAGCTGACCGCATACTCGAAGATTTTCCTGGGGCGCCTGCTCCGGCGCGCCGGCCACCCGGTAGCAATGGCTACCGCTGCCTCCGGCAAGATCGAAAGTGTCAATGTGGCCCCGGAGCGGGATTGGGGCGTGGCCTTTCTGGTGCGCTACCGCAGCCGCACGGACTTTGCAGAGGTGATGCTCGAGACCCTCGGTAGCGAGCATCACGGGCTCAAGCTCGACGCGCTGGCCCGCACCATCGCCTTTCCCGCGGCGCCCTGGTCACTGGCCGGTGGCCCGCGCGTTCTGGTACCACTGCTGATTGCCCTGTTGGCCACGATCGCGCTCTACATCAACGCACTTTAATTCTGGGCCTGAAGGCGCCCGCCCGAGAAAGCACAAAACCGAAATACAGAACAAAAAAACGACCACGGACCGCCCATGAAGAAACTCGCCATTACCCTTGCCCTGCTCGTGGCCGCCGGCTATGTCGGCTGGCAGAATCGACTCGACCTGCTGCTGTGGGCGGCCCCCAAACTCACCGAGCTGCGCACCCCCGTTGCCCCCAACCAGCCGGTGAACTGGCAGCAGGGGCCAGAGGTGGCCACACAGTCACCGGCAGAGCGACCGCCCAACATCATCCTGATTCTCGCCGACGACCTGGGCTTCAATGACATCTCCCTCACCAATGGCGGCGCCGCTGATGGCAGCCTGCAGACGCCCTCCATCGACAGCCTCGCGGCCGCGGGCACCCAGTTCACCAACGGCTATGCCGCCAACGCCATCTGCGCACCCTCCCGCGCCAGCCTGATGACCGGGCGCTACTCCAGCCGCTTCGGTTTCGAGTACACCCCGATCTTCAAGCTGGGACCGCGGATTTTCCAATGGATGGAAGATCTGGAGCCGAGCGATCCACCGGTGCTGGTGGACCTGGACGTAACCGCCTCGCTGCCACCCATGGAAGAGCTGGGGATGCCGGCAGAGGAAGTCACCATCGCCGAGGCGCTCAAGCAACAGGGCTACTACACCGCCCATATCGGCAAGTGGCACCTGGGCACCGGTAACGGCATGCGCCCGGAAGAACAGGGCTTTGACGATAGCCTGTATATGAAAGGCACCTTGTACCAGCCCGCCGACCACCCAGAGGTGGTGAATGCGCGGGTGCACGGCGATGGTATCGACAATATGATCTGGGCGACCGGCACCTACGCAGCACAGTTCAACGGCAGCGAGCCCTTTGCCCCGGAAGGCTACCTCACCGATTACTACACCCGCGAGGCGGTCAAGGTGATCGAAGCCAACCGCAACCAGCCCTTCTTCCTGTACCTGGCCCACTGGGGCGTGCACAACCCGCTGCAGGCGTCGCGCGCGGATTACGAAGCGCTGTCTCACATCAAGGATCACCGCCTGCGGGTCTACGCGGGGATGATCCGCGCCCTCGATCGCAGCGTAGCCAAGATCAACGCCGCACTGGAAAAGCACGGCCTCAGCGACAACACCCTGGTAATTTTTTCCAGCGACAACGGCGGCGCCGGCTACCTTGGCCTGCCGGACCTGAACAAGCCCTATCGCGGCTGGAAGCTGTCGCACTTCGAGGGCGGGACCCATGTACCCTTCCTGATGCGCTGGCCGGCACAAATTCCCGCGGGCGGCACCGTCACCGAACCGGCACATCACATTGACCTGTTCCAAACCATCGCCGCCGCCGCAGGCGCTCCGGTACCCGACGACCGCAAGCTCGACGGCATCGACCTGCTGCCGACCATGCGCGGCGAGGTCGACGCAAACCTGCAGCGCCCACTGTTCTGGCGCCAGGGCCACCAGCAGAGCGTGCTTTCCGAGGGCTGGAAACTAATCCGCGCCGCGCAACCGGACAAGCCCGGTGCCGGCCCGCAGAAGTTCCTGTTCCACCTCGCGGCCGACCCCACCGAGCAGCGTGACCTGAGCGCGGAACAGCCGGAGAAAGTCGCCGAACTGGAGGCGCTACTTGCGGCACACAACGCCGAACAGGTACCGCCGGCATGGCCCAGCGCATTGCAAGCGCCAATCCTGATCGACAAGACCACCAACGAAGTTACCGAGGCCGGTGACACCTACCTGTACTGGCCCAACTAAACACGCACTGGAAAATTTGGAAGCTTGACCATGAGTAACAACAAAACCGTACTGGTGACCGGAGGCTCCTCCGGCCTCGGCGCACAGTTCTGCCGCACTCTGGCCGCCAACGGCTATACCGTGGTTGCCGCCGCGCGGCGCCTGGAGCAACTGCAAACCCTGTGTGCAGAAATTGAAGCGGCCGGCGGCAAGGCCTATCCGCTGGAACTGGATGTCACCGACCTGGGCGCCCTCGCCGGTGCCATCGACAAGGCGGAGGCCGTCGTCGGCCCCATCACCTGCCTGGTCAACAACGCCGGCAGCTCGGTGAGCAAGAAAGCCGTAGACATGACCCCGGAAGATTTCGATTTCGTAGTGGACCTGAACCTCAAGGCCCCGTATTTCCTCTGTACCGAATTCGCCCGCCGCTGGATCGCCAATGGCATCCAGGGCCGCATTGTGAATGTGGGCTCCGTCTCTGACCGCAAGGCAATGCCGGGACATACCGTGTACGGCACCACCAAGGCCGCCATCGCCCGCCTGACCCAGCAATTTGCCCGCGAGTGGATCAACAAGGGCATTTGCGTAAACGCACTGGCACCGGGCTATATCCGCACCGAACTCAATGCCGAATACTTTGACAGCCCCGCCGGCCAGGCGGTAACCGCGTTTATGCCGCGCCGCCGTGTGGGCAAGCCCTCCGATCTGGACAAGGCCATCCTGTACCTGTGCGAACCGGACCAGGAATTTTTAACCGGCCAGGTACTGGCACTCGACGACGGCCAGTGCCTCTAATCCGGCACGGCGCTTACCCCAAATTAGTAGATCCCCAGAGAAGTAATAACCATGAGCGAACGGAGCAACCCCCTGTTTACCCCCTTCAGTGTGAAGAGCCTGACCCTGCAAAACCGTGTGGCAATGGCGCCGATGACCCGTGATTTTTCCCCGGGCGGCATACCCGGTGACGATGTGGCCGGCTACTACCGCCGCCGCGCCGAAGGCGGCACCGGACTGATCATTACCGAGGGCACCACGGTCAACGACCCGGTCGCCAGCCTCAGCCAGCGCGTGCCGGAATTTCACGGTGAAGCCGCGCTCGCCGGCTGGAAAAAAGTGGTGGAGGATGTGCACGCTGCCGCTGGCAAAATTTTCCCGCAGCTGTGGCATGTGGGCACCGCGCGGGACGCGCGCAAGTCGGCCAACCCGGAGCTGCCGAGCGCCGGCCCGTCAGGGCTGCTAAAACCGGGCAAGCAAATTGCCGAGCCCATGACCACCGCGCACATCGAGCGCGTGATCGAGGCCTTTGCCGAGGCGGCTGCCGACGCGCAGAAGCTGGGATTTGACGGCGTCGAGCTCCACGGTGCACACGGCTACCTCATCGACCAGTTCTTCTGGGAAGGCACCAACCAGCGCAGCGATGCCTGGGGCGGCAGCATGGCCAAGCGCGGGCAGTTTGCGGTGGAAATCATCAAGGCGGTGCGCGCGGCCACCGGCCCAGACTTCCCCATCATGCTGCGTTACTCTCAATGGAAGCAGCAGGACTACACCGCGCGCCTGGCACAAACGCCGCAGGAGCTGCACGATTTTCTCGCACCACTGGCGGATGCGGGCGTGGACCTGTTCCACTGCTCCCAGCGCCGCTACTGGGAACCGGAATTTGAAGGGTCGGACCTCAACCTGGCCGGCTGGACCAAAGAACTCACCGGCAAGCCCACCGTGACCGTGGGCTCGGTGAGCCTGGATGGGGATTTCTTTGGTGCCTTTGCCGGGCAGTCTTCCGAGACCCGCGCCATCGACGATTTGCTGACGCGACTCGAGCGCGGCGAGTTCGATCTGGTGGCCGTAGGCCGCGCCCTGCTGCAGGACCCACAGTGGGCCAACAAAGTCCGCGATGGGCGTCTCGACGAATTGCAGTCTTTTAACGGCGAATCACTCGGCCGCCTGACCTGAGGCTGCAGGGTAAACGAATACCCGAAAGAAAGAGGGCCCTGACAACAGCAGGGCCCTCTACCGGCGAGCTCGACGCAATCGACAAAAAACTACATTGCTATCGCCCGCCCAGCCACAGAATCTTGAGACTGCTGCAGCATATAAAAATTGTACATCCGTACACATGTTTCAGCTTGATTCCATGCCAAACAAATTCAGCCCGCCATTCGGCGGGCTTTTTTTATTTGGAAGTTAGCTGAAACTTAGTCGTTTAGATGCGCGCAGCGACCAAACTCTGCGCCGTCCTTTATTTCAGCAATCAGCTGATTGGGGAACTTCACTTCGCGATCTTCACCACCGTCACACACAAAAGCAGTTTCCATATCCACAGCGAAGGTGATGGTCGCACCAGCCAGGTTAGCCATCATCTGGTCACCCTTGCCGCTCAGCGCGAGCGGGTTATCCGCCGGCCACTGGGAAGCTTCCACCACACCCTGCTTGTTGAAGAAGTCACGGGTATTGATCCAGCCAACGTCCTTCAGGTACACCGCGCCAATAAAGCCGGTGAAGAAGGAGCCAGCACGGCCAACCAGCACGGTACCGTCTTCGTTCATATCGGTGGGCATCACGCGGATCGGACCAAAGACGCTCTGTACAAACTCAGGCCCGAAACGTGGGTTGGTACACAGGTTGCCGAGGAAGAAATGGTTGTAGTCCATATCCTCACACCAGGTCAGGCCACCAATATCTTCCAGCGCGTCGGTCTTGGTATTCCACAGCTTGACGCCGGTGTCGGTATCCAGTGCAACAACGCTACCGTCGTGGTTCATGGCGGTTGAGTTGCGAGCGCCAAACTCGGTGAACAGATCGCGGAACTGGCCATCGATCCAGGCAACCTGCTTGTAGGTGCTGGAGCCGGTGATGACGTGGCCGGAACCGGAAATGCGGTCGGCACGTACCCACTGCACGTAGCCAGGCAGATCGTAAGAAAGTTCTTCGATTTCACCGTGCTTGTTCCACTTCACCGGAACAATCTCGCCCACACCACTGCGCTGACAGGAGCCATCCGCATCGACATCTTTGTAGGCCAGGCCAACAATTGTGTCGCCGGTGTCGTCCATATCCCACACCGTGGCGCTCTGCACACCAGCGCTGCTACCGCCGCCACAGCTGTCACCGGTCAGGTCCTGCATAGGCGTGAGTTTGTGGCTGGAAAGATCCCAGATTGCTGGGTTTTTAATGCCGTTACCGTCCAGGTCCGCGGTCACCGCCGCCTTGGTGGCGTTCTTGTTCATCTGGCCGCCGCTGGAGCGCAGGCTCACTTCGGGATGCAGCTCGAAGCTTTCCTGTACCGCGTCGTAGATAAACGGAATTCCGCCACCCACGGTACCCAGCGAGCGCTGGCCGTTTTTGGCCATATCGGTGACGAACGCTTCGACTAGTGGTGTGTACTGGATACCATCTTCATAGCCGTTGAAGTACATTTCGACCTGCTTGGATTCACCGGCCTGCAGTACGATCGGCGTCACATCACAGGCAGCATCGTGCGCTGGGTTGCTGCTCTCACCTTCGTTCCAGTATTCGGCTTCGGAAACGATCGCAGTCTGACGCGTGGGGTAGCCGCCCGCCTTGATGGTGTCGGTATACAGTACGTAGCGCGCACCCGGCTGCAGACCGTTGATGGTGAACTTGCCATCCGGACCAACCAGGCCCTGGGTCTGGTTACCAGACTGCTGGGTAATCACGTCGTACATCGGGTCATCGAGGTTACGCGCTACCATGTTGATGCCCGAGTACTCGGTGGAACCGTCCTTCAGGTACAGGGTACCGGTGATGGAGCCGTACTGCGTTTTGTAGGCATCGGTTGGATACAGGTCCGAAATATTTACGATGTCGTCGCGCACACTGATCATCGCCTGCTGGCGACCCTGTTCGCCGCGCACGTTAATGAACGGGAACATGGTTTCGATGGTGTCAGCGGCCGGCTTCGGCCAACCGGTGTACTGGTTGACGTTGCTACAGCCAGGAACACCATCGTAGTAAGGACGATAACCGGCAGCCATGTAGCTAAAGTGTCCGTTAGCCTGCGAGTGCGACATATTAATCGCGTGGCCAAATTCGTGGGTGAACACGCCCGCGACCATTTCGCCATTGGTATCGTTCACATCCACAAACCAGCCGTTCATCAGCGCGGTGGCTTCGGTAATTTCACCGGTCTCTTCGTCGGCCCATTCCGGGAATGCGATACCCAGTACGGCACTTTTCGGCACACCGAAATACTGCTCGAGAATTTGTCCGTCGGTGTCGTAGTTCACCCAGAAACCGTAACCATTTTCTGTAGCGTAAATCTGGCCGACATTGGTTTCGTTAACGTCGGCAATACCGGTCTGTTCTTCAATGGTGCCCTGGATACTCATGCGCAGGGTGGACGTTTCTACATTGGACCATTCGGCAACGGCTTTTGCGGTAATCGCATTGGCCTGGTCGATACTCAGGAACACGGTACCGTCATAGTCCACGGTAAAGGCCTGGGCTTCGCCGCCATCTTTGGTCGGCGTCATCGGACCGCCGTCGGTGTATACGGGGATATCACCTTTGCTGGTATCCCACTTGTACGGCTGCATGGTCGGTTCGTGAATGTAGAGCGGGCCACCGGCCTGAGCGCCTGCCGCAACAACCGCGAGACCGATAGCGAGATTCAGTTTTTTCAATTTCATTACTTCGTCTCCTCTACCAGTTTGCCAACGTAACCCATAAATACAGCGGAGCTGACAGCACCCGGATTGGTAAGCATGTTCTGCTCTTCTGCGGTCATGCCCACGGTGTCCATATCATTGAACAGGCCAAAGTTGTTGAACGCGTTCGCCGCTTTGTCTTCGGTAATTACGAATTTACCCTGCGCCATACCCGCGGTGGTCTGGAAACCGGTCACGCCCGCTTTTTTGTACATGAAGGCAACAACCTGCTCACCTTCATTCCACTTGGCGAAACCTTCCGGGGTAACACCGAGGTAGACCTTGCCATTACCCATGGAGCGCGGCTTCAGCAAACCAAACTGACGAAAGGTGTATTCGCTGTCTTCTGCAACTTTCTTTTTTGCATCGCTACCAACGCGAATGGTGACTTCGGTGAACGGGAGACCGTCCTGGAAGCCGTCGGTTACTTTGGTGACGTTACCCATAAGGATGCTGTCGGATGCAACGACGAGCTCCTTGAGGTTCTGGTTTTTGAGTTTCATGGCATGCGCAGTGGTCGACAGCGCAAGCGCTGCGACAAACGCCGCCAACCAGGAAATGCGCGAGAAGAGTTTCCCTATTTGCATAAGTGTTCCCCGAAAGGTGGTTATTTTTATCGGAATAACCGAACAAAAAATTTGTCCGGTAGTACGGTTACCCGGTTAATTAACCACAAGCGAGAAGGGAAGAGTGGACGCGCCCCGGAAAACGGGGCGAATGTGACAGTGTGTTACCTTACGGGTAATCGAGTTTACATTTTTGTTGTGATTTCATTCACAGAAAGGGCGGGACTAGGGAAGGTTCCTTTTTTCCCAGAAAACACCTTGCGTAGCAACGGCAAGCCGCGGCGTAAGCCGAGGATACTCTGGGCAGTGATTACACCCCCAAACATGGCGCCGCCAACGCCACAGCTAACAATGTCCTGCCCGGTAAGATACAAACCTTTGATGCGTGTTTTTGGTCGCAACCAGCTCTGCTGCCAGCGCGACGGCCCGTGTTGCAGGCCATAGATCTCGCCGGTGCCGTACGCACAGAAGTGTTTTGTGGATAGCGGTGTGGACAGTTCGTAGTAGTCGATCTTGTCGCGCAGGTGTGGGAAGTGGGTGAAAAGTTTCTCAAGCATGCGTCGGCTGAATTTTTCTTTTAGCGCCTCGTATTCTTCACCGCGCTTGCCCCAGGTCTCCCCTTCCCACTGCTTGAACCATTCGTAGCGCGCCGGAGTGACGATTTCGATGGTGGCGCGCCCGGGGTAGCGGCGCAGGAAGTCCGGGTCTTTTGCCGAGGGGAATGAGATATAAGCGAGGGGGAAATCCGCTTCCATATCTTCCACAAAGGCTTTTACGTCGCGATCGTATTCTGCGCTGCTGTAGACCCAGTAGTTAGTCTTTGGCAGTCCCAAGTCCTCGGCGGTGTGCTGCAGGCCGATATACAGGCACAGGTGGGACATGGAAGGCTCCACCGACTTAAGATCGTGGTCGTAGCCGGCGCGCTCGGACGCGCTGTGCGGCAGCAGTTGTTCGAAGGTATTGAATACACCGGCACCGGAAATAACGATGGACGCTTCGATTTCGGTACCGTCTTTCATGCGCACGCCGCGGGCGCGGTTGCCGTCCAGCAGAATGGTTTCCACTTCTGCGTAGGTAAACACCTCGCCGCCGGTGGACTGGATTTGCGGAATAATCGTTTCGGCAATTCGGCTGGAACCCCCCACCGGATAATAGGCACCGTGCAGGTAATGACGGGCAATCATTGCGTGAATCACAAAGCTGCTTTCAGACGGCGGCATGCCGTTGTCACCCCACTGGCCAGTCAGCACCGCAATCAACTCTTCGTTGTCGGTGAGTTCCAGCAAGACCTCGCGGGTGGTTTTAAATACGTAATCGGGTAACCGCCAGCGGCGCAGCGCACGCATCATTGGCCCGCACCAGCGCGGCAGCACCTTTTCCGTTACCAGCATCGGCATAAAGCGGTTGGCTTCCGCCAGGCGTTTGAGATATTCACGCAGCGCGTCTTCTTCCTTGGGGAAGCGCTTGAGCAGCTCCTGAATAAACGCCTCGCGGCCGGCAACCAGGTCGGATCGTTTGTCGCCGTGAATAATTCGGTCGTAGGCGGGATCCATCGGTGCCCACTTGAGGGCGCCGGCGGAGAGAAAATCGTAGAGGTGGCGACTCATGGAGGGGCGGTCGCCCACATCGCCAATGTAGTGCACCCCAACGTCCCATTCGTAACCGTTGCGGTCATAGGCGTGTGTCATACCGCCGGCGGTGTAATGTTGTTCCAGTACCAGCACCTTTTTGCCGGTCGCGCTCAGCAGTGTGCCGGTGGTCAGCCCACCAATGCCGGAGCCAATAATGATGGCATCGTAGGGGCCGTCGAGGCGACTGGGACGATAGCGCCGGCCGATGCGCAAGCGGCTGGGCGTGGGCGCGGACTTGGATGTCGGCTCGGATTTGGACCCAGGGGCAGATTTTTGGGTCTCGGTTTTCTGGCGTTCCACAGTTGTTTCCACGGCAGTGGACCTCTGTCTGATTATAGTTATTCGTCCCCCACCTTAGTCATTGCCACCCCCCGCTGCAATGGCTGCTTTCTATCAGCCTCCTTGGCCAATTACATGCGAATGGTCATCCCCGCGGCAGCATCGTCGTCAGCTGCGCGAGCCGGTCCTCCTGCTTGACGAAGTCGAGTAGCGCCTCTGCGACCGGGGAAATTGGCCGGCTGCGCGAGCGCACCAGAAACCAGTTGGTTTTGATCGGTAGCTCTTCCACATCGAGCACCACCAGGCCGGACGAATCACCGACGCTCAGGGCGTGCTCAGACAGAATCGACACGCCCATGCCCGACATCACCATATGCTTGACGGCCTCATTGCTCTCAATGGTCATGCGAATATTCAGATCGCAGTTGTGCTTTTCCATGTGGCGTTCGATGGCATAGCGGGTGCCGGAGCCCTGCTCGCGCATCAGTACCGGTGCGCGGGCGAATTCCTCCAGTGGTATACGCCCGGCCTGGCTCAGCGCATGCCCGCGGGGGGCAATCGCCACCAAGTTGTTGGGCAGGAATTCCGTGAGCAGGTATTCCGTCTTCTTGGGTGGATGACTGAACACACAGAAGTCGTCGATGCCCTCGGCCATACGCTGGGAGATTTGCTCGCGGTTGCCCACCTTCAGTTCCACGTTGATATCCGGATACAGCTGGCAGAAATCGCCAATCAGGTGCGGGATAAAGTACTTGGCGGTGGTGACCACGGCGATGCGCAAGGTACCGGCGGTCAGCCCGCGCATCTTGGTGAGGTTCATATCCAGGCGTTCAAAGCACGAGAGGATTTCCCGCGCACTGGCGACCACGGCGAGACCCGCATCGGTCAGCTGGATCTGCCGCCCGACTTGGAAATACAGCGGCATCTCCACCGCTTCCGCCAGCTTACGTAACTGCATGGATACCGTTGGCTGGGTAAGGTGCAGGGCTTTGGCGGCAGCCATTACGCTGCCGTGATCCTTGAGTGCGCACAGGATCTCCAGCTGGCGGATTGTCCCCACGCGAGCGTGCAATCGACTCATCGAAGCAATTCCCTCGGTCCAGATGTATAGATAAATATCTAATCAAACATTAGATAATATCTATTTTTGTTTATGTATTACAGCCCACATACTTACCGCCAATTCAGTATCAGACACACCTCTCACAGGGTGAATCAACCAACTAAAGGGTAAGCAACATGCAAAAACAGCAACGGATGTTTGGTCTTTTCTGCGGCGCCACGGTCCTCGGACTTGGCACCGCACTCGCCACTGCCGGTATTACCGGGTGGGCGCTGGCAGCGGTCGGGGTCGGCCTGTGCCTGCTCAACCTCGCCGACCTAATTGTCCCACTGGTCAAGCGTGCCCGCGCACTGCCGGCGCGACTGCCCAATCTCTCCAGCGCCGCGACGGCCAGTGAAGGTGCGCGCTAAATGGCCATCGATATTGTTGTCGCTTTCTTCCTGTTCGGTATGGCCGCCACCCTGATTGGCGGCCGCATCGACTTTCCCCGCGGACTGTACCAGGGCCTGACCCTGTTCCTGCTGCTGGCAATTGGCCTGAAGGGTGGCGTTGCCTTGAGTGAACATGCCAGTGCGACGCTCATTCCCCAGGCACTGGTGGTATTACTGCTGGGCCTGATTCTGCCGTTTATCGCCTACCCCATCCTGCGCAAATTTGGGCAGTGGGACCGCACGGACGCCGCCGCAACGGCTGCGCATTATGGCTCCGTTAGCGTCGGCACCTTCGCCGTCGCGGTCGCACTGCTGGAGAGCCGTGGCATTGCATACGAGGCCTACTTCCCGCTGTTCGTGGTGCTTCTTGAGGTACCGGCCATCGCTCTTGGTATCTACCTGGCCACCCGCCGCGGCGCCGAGGCATCCGCACTCAACTGGCGCACCCTGCTGCTAAACCAGGGCTGCGTATTGTTGCTCGGCGGCCTGCTGATTGGTTGGCTTGCTGGCGTGGAGGGTAGTGCCAAGGTCATGTCGATGTTTACCACCGCGTTCCATGGCGCACTGGCCCTGTTCCTGCTGTATATGGGTTGCCAGGCGGCCCGCTACTTCCCGGAGGTGGTGCGCAACGGTGCCTTCCTCACCAGCTTTGCCATCGTCATGCCGCTCATCGGCGCGACCGTCGGTGGTCTGCTCGCAGTGAGCATGGACTTCTCCACCGGTGGCGTCGCGCTGCTGGCAACGCTCGGTGCCAGTGCGTCGTATATCGCGGCGCCGGCAGCCCTGGGCGTCGCCCTGCCAAAGGCGAACCTGAGCCTGCCACTGACCGCATCGCTGGCGATCACTTTCCCGTTCAACGTATTGATCGGGATACCAATCTATCTCTCGCTCGCAACGTATATACACACGCTGTTCGCGTAAGCGATCACACAATAACGCGCAGAATCAACGCGCCTCTGTCTGGAAAAATAACGCGATGAGCCCCGAGCGTGTGTGTGCGCCCGGGGCGATCATGGAGGACACGCAGCAATGACTGCTGTACGAAAACTTATTGAACACGAATCATTCGGCGGGATACTGCTGGTATCCGCCGCCGTCATCGCCATGCTGCTGGCGAACTCCGCATTGCAGGGGTTTTATTTCGACGGGCTGAACACCACCGTTGCCGTCATTTTTGGCGACTTCGCGATCCAGAAACCGCTGTTGCTGTGGGTCAACGACGGACTCATGGCGCTGTTCTTTCTCCTGGTAGGCCTGGAAATAAAGCGCGAAGTGCTGGAAGGCCACCTTTCTTCCAAGGATCAGGTGATATTGCCCGGCCTCGCGGCCATTGCAGGCATGGCATTCCCGGCACTCATCTATACCGCAATTAATTTTGATAACCCGGAAACCATGCGCGGCTGGGCGGTGCCCTCGGCAACCGATATCGCCTTTGCCATCGGGGTATTCACCCTGTTTGGCAAGCGCCTGCCGGTCAGCCTGAAGCTGTTTCTGCTGTCCGTCGCTATTTTTGATGACATCGGTGCCATCCTGATTATCGCGCTGTTTTACAGCAGCGACCTGTCCATGGTGTCACTGGGCGTCGCATCCGCAGGTTTCGCGGCACTGTTTATGCTGAACCGGGCGCGTGTTACGAATCTCGCCCCCTATGTACTGATCGGCATCATCATCTGGATCGCGGTGCTGAAATCCGGTGTGCACGCGACGCTCGCAGGCTTCCTTACCGCCTGGTTTATCCCGCTGCGGGTCAACCGCGCCAAGCCCCGTGTGCCGCTGCATCGTATGGAGCACGGGTTGCTGCCCTGGGTGACGTTAATGATCCTGCCGGTTTTTGCCTTCGCCAATGCCGGTGTCTCCCTGAGCGGTTTTTCCATCGAGCGTTTGCTGAACCCGGTCACCCTTGGCATCGCCCTCGGATTATTTTTCGGTAACCAGGTGGGGATCTTTTCCACCACATGGCTGACCGTTAAGAGCGGTCTCGCCCGCCTGCCCGCTGGCGCCAACTGGCTCCATGTATACGGCGTCGCGCTACTGTGTGGTGTCGGCTTCACCATGAGCCTGTTTATCGGCACCCTGGCGTTTGAAGGGTACCCACCGGCCTACCAGGAAAATGTAAAAGTGGGTGTGTTGCTCGGGTCCTTCCTGTCGGCGTTTGCCGGTATCGCGGTGCTCTATTACGCCTGCCGCAAACCTTCGGAAGAAGGGAGCAGCCGTAACGAACAGCGCGCCGGAATTTTCCAGGCATCATCCGCTGGCAAAGCGTAATCGTACAAACTTAAGGAGGTTGCTGGACCGCAACGTCAGGCATAAACAAGCGGCAGGGAATGACCATTGCAGCGACCTGTTTGTGCCTGACTCGCCACATTAAGCTTTAACTGTGTAAGTGCAGCTCGCCATATCGACTGAGCCGCCGAGGGAGGCAATATGAATCTGCAGATCATCTCGCTGGAAGGACAGACGTATCTGGTAAACACCATTGATGAGAACGGTGTTCACCCGCTGGAGGACCGCAATAGAAGGCCCAAGCAGTTCCATTGCCTCGAGGAAATCAAGGATTACCTCAATCCCCGCGCATACGATGAAGTGTGGCTGGAGCAACGCACACCCTACGAGGAAATGTGTGGACTGGGGGACGATACGGGTCCACTCCGGGTACAGCTGCACTGGAGCTAATCATCCGCAGCGCGCACTCCATAGCAGGGACACCACTGGATAAGCGATCTTCCTACAGCAAAAGCACGAGGCTGAGCCTTAGCTGCGTGCTTTTGCTGAACGAGTTCACTCTGCGCTGTTGATTTCTACCCAGTTCTCGTTGGCCTTGCTGATATTACCTCCGGTATCCCTTTCCCAGATCTCGAACGATTTTGCATTGTTGTTCAGGTACAGCTTGCCATCGATGATGACCCAGCTGTCCGGGCGCGGTGGTGCCTCAAAACCCTTGGACATGGCGTAGGCACAGTGACCGCCGTAAGCGGGCACGTACTTTGCAGGGTCTGCCGCGAACAGATTGCGGTTTTCTCGTGTGGCAAAGCGCCAGGTCACATCGCCCCAGTCATAGGTGATACTGGCGGAGCCTTTTACCGCTTTTTCACCAGGTTTAAGGCTGTAATAGGCAACAACGTCGGCGCCCTTGAGGGCATCACGGAAGAAGTGAGAATAGACATTCTTGTCGGCGGAGATAGCCGCTGATTGGACAGGGCTCGCTTGGGGCTGGCTGTCCTCGGCCAGCGCAAATGTGGAAATGAACCCTAATAGTGCGGCGAGAGCGGTACGTAGCAACATAAAACATCCTTGAGTATGTGTTCAAAGTATTTTTATAGGCTTTGGGTACGTAACTAGATCACCCGCTTCGAGTGTACGGGAAAAGCCGGCACTGGGTAGGGGGTAACCGCGGGTTTGTTGGTGTGCCCGCGGAAAGTTGCGGTGACATGAAGGCTTGCTGCGCCACTGGGAGTATCACAATCGTCCATTCTTCTGCCCACCTTGTAGCAGGAGGACGTATAACCCACGAAATCCGCTCGGCGCGAGTCGCCACCTTTTGCTATACCTAGCAATTGAATGACAAGACCGGTATTTTCTGTGGGTAACGCGGAACTTTTTGCGACGGTCTGATGTATAAATTCTGACCAACTAATAAATCGATAAACCAAAGTCACAAAATAAGCACAGGTTCCTACAGGAACCGTTGAGGAAAGAATAATGCTTCCCCACCTTCAGCTGAAACGCAGCCGTACCTGGCATATTGGCCCGCTTCTGGCGGCACTGCTCGCACTCGGCGGTTGCGGCGCACCCTCCGACCCCAGCTCCGAAACCAGCAAGCAAACTGCGGTCAAACTGGACCCAACCAAGCTGGCAGCCGACCAGACTCTGGTGCGCGGCGGCGGTTCTGAACCTGAGACCCTCGACCCCCACAAGATCTCCGGCACTCCCGAGTCGGCTATCTTACGCGACCTGATGGAGACTCTGGTAATCGCATCTGCCGACGGCGGTGTGCGCCCGGGTGTAGCCGAGAGCTGGGAGACCACCGACAACCAGCATTACTTCTTCAAGATCCGCGAAAGCGCCAAGTGGTCGAATGGTGACCCTGTCACCGCGGAAGATTTTGTCTATTCATGGCAACGAATCCTGGATCCAAAAACCGCGTCCAAGTACGCCTGGTACCTAGCCGCCGGTAAGGTGAAAAATGCTCAGGATATTGTCGATGGCAAGCAACCACCGGAAAACCTCGGTGTAGAAGCGGTAGACGCAAATACCTTCAAGGTTTCTCTCGAAGCACCGGTTCCCTACTTCGTTTCCATGCTGGTGCACGCCTCCACCTCGCCGGTTCACAAAGGTACCGTTGAGCAATACGGCGACCAGTGGACCCGCGTCGGTAACTTTGTCGGCAACGGCGCCTTCCGGCTGACCGAGTGGGTGGTGAATGAACGCATCGAATATGTAAAAAATGAACACTACTGGGATGCTGACAATGTGAAGCTGGAAAAAGTGCGTAGCTTGCCGATTGCTTCTCCCAATGCGGAACTGAAACGCTATGAAGCCGGCGAGATTGATTTCACTTTCGAAGTGCCTATTGAACATATCAATCGTCTGCGTAAAGAGCGTGCTGATGAGGTACGAACAGCACCCTATATCGGCACCTACTATTACGAATTCAACACCACCCAGCCGCCGTTCAACGATTCTCGCGTGCGCCGCGCACTGGCCTATGCCATCGACCGCGAAATCATGGCGAACAAGGTGATGGGCCGTGGCGAGAAGCCATCATTCCACCTGACCCCGGGTATCGTAACTGGCTTTGATGCGCCGGCCACTTCGTGGAGTCAGAAGACCCAGGCCGAACGCGTGGCCAAGGCCAAGGAGCTGCTCGCGGAAGCCGGCTACAACGCACAAAACCCGCTCAAGTTCAGCGTGCTCTACAACACCAACGACAACCACAAAAAGGTTGCGGTAGCGATCACCGCCATGTGGAAGCAGACTCTGGGCCATGTGGATGTCACCTTGGAAAACCAGGAGTGGAAAACCTATCTGGACACGCGCGCCAATACCGACTTTGATATTGCCCGCGCGGGCTGGATTGGCGACTACAACGAGCCGTCCACCATGCTGAAACTGTTGCTGACCGACGGCGGCAGTAATTACTCAAAGTACAGCAATCCTAAGTACGATGAGTTGTTTGCGAAAAGTGCCAAGGAACTGGATCTCAACAAGCGTGCGGAATACTACGCACAGGCGGAAGAGATCCTTGCCGAAGATATGCCAATCGCACCCATCTATCAGTACGTTACCCAGCATATGGTTAAACGGCACGTTGGAGGCTACGCGCCGGACCCACTGGATAACTACTACTCCAAGGACATGTGGATCATCGAGCACTAATTGATACAAAGCCCGGGAACCCGTTGTGGTTCCCGGGCTTTTTCAATTCCAGGGGGACCCAAAGTTCCCAAGAGGTATGGAAGCGCTTCAGAACAAGTAGGTTCCAAACTAAAGCTATAACAGAAGACGCTTATGTTGAGATTTATCGCCAAGCGCGTGCTGGAAGCCATTCCCACGCTGTTTATTCTGATTACCGTCTCTTTTTTCCTGATGCGCTTTGCGCCGGGAAATCCCTTCTCCGCCGAAATTGCCATGACCCCAGAAGTGATGGCAAATATCGAAGCCAAGTACGGTTTCGACAAACCGGTGCACGAACAATATTTCAGTTACCTCGGTGGCCTGCTGCAGGGCGACCTGGGGCCCTCATTTAAATACAAGGACTTCACGGTAAACGAGCTGGTTGCGCAGGCCTTTCCGGTTTCCCTGAAAATCGGCCTGCTGGCGTTTATCGTGGCGGTGACCTTCGGGGTTACCTTCGGCACCATCGCCGCCCTGCGCCAGAATACCTGGCTCGACTACACCATCATGACCGGCGCCATGGCCGGGGTGGTGATCCCCAGTTTTGTACTGGCACCGCTACTTGTGCTGATTTTCGCCATCGGGCTCGACTGGTTACCCGCGGGCGGCTGGCATAACGGCGCGACACCTTATGTGGTCTTGCCTGTGATCGGTATGTCCCTGTACTACATCGCCTCCATCTCGCGAATTATGCGCGGCAGCATGATCGAGGTGCTGAACGCCAACTTTATTCGCACCGCCAAGTCCAAGGGCCTGTCCACCCCCTACATCATCGTACGCCACGCCTTGCGTCCGGCAATCCTACCGGTACTTTCCTACCTCGGCCCGGCGCTGGTGGGAATTATTACCGGCTCGGTAGTGATCGAAACCATTTTCGGTTTACCCGGTATCGGCCAGCTGTTTGTAAACGGCGCCCTGAACCGCGATTACTCCATGGTGCTCGGGCTGACCATTCTGGTTGGCGCCCTGACCATTACCTTTAATGCCATCGTCGACATTTTGTACGCGGTGGTCGACCCCAAAATCCGCTACGCATAACCAGAGGCTTACGAGATGTTATCCACAACAGCCAATAAAGAAGCGGTCGAAAACTTTTCCGAACAGCTGGAGGTCAAGGGCCGCAGCTTGTGGGACGACGCCCGCCGTCGTTTTTTCAATAACCGTGCCGCGCTCACCAGCCTGGTGATCCTCGGGTTTATCACCCTGTTTGTTTTTGCCGGGCCAATGCTCAGCCAATTCGCGTTTGACGAGGTGGACTGGGGTGCAATGCACGCGGCACCGTCGGTGGCCAGTGGCCATTTCTTCGGTACCGACTCCCTCGGTCGCGACTTGTTTGTGCGCACCGCCATGGGCGGGCGTATCTCGCTGATGGTCGGCGTAATGGGTGCACTGGTGGCGGTATTGATCGGCACCCTGTACGGCGCCACTGCCGGTTTTGTTGGCGGCCGTACCGACCGCGTGATGATGCGCACCCTGGAAATCCTTTACTCCTTCCCGTTTATGTTCTTCGTCATCCTGCTGGTGACATTCTTCGGTCGCAACATCCTGCTGATCTTTATCGCCATTGGTGCAGTGAGCTGGCTGGATATGGCGCGTATCGTGCGCGGGCAGACCCTGAGCATCAAGGGCAAGGAATTTGTCGAAGCGGCCACCGTGTACGGTGTTTCCAAGTGGGCGATGATCACCCGACACATCGTGCCCAACGTGCTCGGCATTGTTGCGGTGTATGCAACTCTGCTGGTCCCGCAGATGATCCTGTTTGAATCTTTCCTCAGCTTCCTCGGCCTGGGTGTACAGGAGCCGATGACCTCCTGGGGCTCGCTGTTGAACGAAGGCGCGCAGACCATGGAAATTGCCCTGTGGCAATTGATTGTGCCGGCCGTATTTATGGTCACCACCCTGTTCTGTTTTAACTTTATCGGCGACGGCCTGCGCGATGCGCTGGACCCGAAAGATCGCTAAGGAGCTGCGCCATGACTTTATTGAATGTGAAAGACCTGCGCGTGGAATTCACCACGCCGGAAGGGGCGGTAACCGCCGTCAACAACCTGAACTTTTCCCTGAACGCCGGTGAAACCCTGGGCATTGTTGGCGAGTCCGGCTCGGGTAAAACCCAGACCGTGTTTTCCATGATGGGTTTGCTGGCCAAGAATGGCATCGTTAGCGGCAGCGCCAAGTTCAAGGGGCAGGAAATCCTCGGCTTACCGGAGCGCGAACTCAACAAGATTCGCGCAGAAAAAATCGCGATGATTTTCCAGGACCCAATGACCTCCCTGAACCCCTATATGAAAGTGGGGAATCAGCTGGCCGAGGTGCTGGTGAAGCACAAGGGCATGAGCAAGAAAGAAGCGCTCGCGGAAGCAGTGCGCATGCTGGATGCGGTAAAAATTCCTGAAGCGCAAAAGCGCCTCAACATGTACCCACACGAATTCTCCGGTGGTATGCGCCAGCGCGTGATGATTGCGATGGCGCTGCTGTGCAGCCCGGAACTGCTGATTGCCGACGAGCCCACCACGGCTCTGGACGTTACCGTACAGGCGCAGATCCTGGCGCTGCTGAACGAACTGAAGCGCGACTTCAACACCGCCATTATCATGATCACCCATGACTTGGGCGTTGTTGCCGGCGCTTGCGACAAGGTACTGGTGATGTACGCCGGCCGCACCATGGAATACGGCAGCGCGGACGATATTTTTTATCGCCCGACCCACCCCTATAGCGAAGGCCTACTCAAAGCCATTCCACGGCTGGACAGCGTCGGCGAGGAACTGCCGACCATTCCCGGCAACCCACCTAACCTGTTAAGCCTCCCTGCCGGCTGCCCGTTCCAGGAACGCTGCCACTGGGTGCAGGACCGCTGCCGCCAGGAGGCGCCGGCACTGCACAATTTTGATGCCGAACGCCTGCGTGCCTGCCATGCAGATGCCAATCAGATTCTGGAGGCCAGCTAATGACTGTTGCAGAAAAAGAATTGCTGCTGGATGTGCAGGACCTGAAAGTGCATTTCCAGATCAAGAAAGAAAATGCCTGGCCCTGGACTAAACCAGCCAACCTGAAAGCGGTGAATGGTGTAGACCTGCAACTGTATGCGGGTGAAACCCTGGGCGTGGTGGGTGAATCCGGCTGCGGCAAGTCCACCCTGGCACGGGCAATCATCGGCCTGATCAAGGCCACCGACGGCAACGTGCTGTGGCTGGGACAGGACCTCACCGAGCTGGACGACAAGGCGCTGCGCGCGACCCGCTCGGATATCCAGATGATCTTCCAGGATCCACTGGCCTCCCTGAACCCGCGTATGACCATCGGCGACATTATTGCCGAACCCCTGCGCACCCTGCGCCCGGATATCCCCAAACAGGAAGTCAGCGACCGCGTACAAGCGATGATGATGAAGGTGGGCCTACTGCCCAATCTGGTCAACCGCTACCCCCACGAATTCTCCGGCGGCCAGTGCCAGCGTATCGGCATTGCCCGCGCGCTGATCCTGGAGCCGAAGCTGATCATCTGTGATGAGCCGGTATCCGCGCTGGACGTTTCTATTCAGGCGCAGGTGGTCAATCTGCTGAAGCAGTTACAGCGGGAGATGAACCTGTCGTTGATCTTTATCGCCCACGACCTGTCGGTGGTAAAACACATCTCCGACCGCGTGGTGGTGATGTACCTGGGTAATGCCGTGGAAGTGGGTACTGCGGACGCGCTGTTCGCCGATCCCCAGCACCCGTACACCCAGGCCCTGATGTCGGCGGTGCCGATTCCGGACCCGGAGGTCGAGAAGGGCAAAGATATCCAGCTGCTGGAAGGCGAGTTGCCATCCCCTATCAACCCGCCCAGTGGCTGTGTGTTCCGCACGCGCTGCCCCCATGCCGATGCAGTCTGTGCCGAACAGGTGCCGGCACTGAGTGGCAGCGCAGAGCACCAGAGTGCCTGTTTGCGCCTGGATGCTTTGCAGGCCGGCTGATTCAAAAATTAGCTGGAGCCATGCCTGTAAAAATGGCTGGGTAAACTTGCGCACCAATAAACTGCAGAGTAGCTAGGCCAGCTATAAAAAAGCCCGAACATTAATGTGTCCGGGCTTTTTTCTATCGCATAAATGATTGCAAGCCTTCAACGACCTGGAAGCTGCCAGTTTACGATCGGCGGCTGATCATCAGCCTGGCACAACCAGATAATCGCGCGCAATCCGCGCCGGTGATTACCTTCTGTGTCGAAGAGCTGACTCCAGTCGTCAGCCGTGAAGGGGCGCCCTGCAAGGCGAAACTGAGCAATAACTTCTTCCCAGCTTGCCCCGGCCATTGTCATAGACTCACTGGTACCGTAATCAGTTTCGATCGCGAGATCGACACTATTTCCCTTGCGATTTACTCGCGTTATTTCGCCCTGCCAGGAGGTCAGCTGATTCCTGTCACAGGTAACGTATTCGGGCACGGCGAGCCGTTGCGCCGCCACTTCCGAAGAGCCCAAGAGGCTGAGCATGCACACGAAAATGAAATGGTAGATGGTATTCATAGGTAGCAGTATAGCGGGGGGTGTTAGCCCCCCGTATAACCATTACAGACCGCGGTAGGTATTACTTTGCTCATCGGCACGTGCCGACTGGCCTTCAGAAAATTCATACATACAGCTGTCGTCAGTGTAATCCATGAAGTTTGTGATCGGATCCAGTCCAGCTGCGTTTTTACCTTTTGTACAGGAATCGCGCCCTACCGGACACCCGTATGCTGGCGATTTTTCCGCAGGTGTATCGGCAACATAATCCCCACTTCCGGAGCACCCACCCTGAAAAGTGTGGTACAGGCCCAGCCAGTGCCCGACTTCATGAGTCAGTGTATCCCCTTCATTGTATGGGGCCGCATCGCCGCCAGGCATTGAGTCCGTTAGAATCACCACGCCGTCATCCAATGGAGCAGACGCATAGCTGCTCGGGAAGGTAGCCCATCCAAGCAGACCATCGCCAATATTCGCCGCGTAGATATTCAGCGTGCCGGCATCGCCCTGACGCAGAGCAGTTTTCATCTGCTGTTCCGCAGACGTGTTATACCCGACATTGTACCAAGCATTGTTCGCAGTCACCGTGGTCGCGACCAGGTTGAATGTAAACGGCGTGCCGGCGTAGGCATCGTTGAGCACGGCCATCTGCGAGTTGATTTCACCACTGGAGAGCGCGCCATTATTGGAACTGTCAGTGATTACATGAAAATGGACATCGACACTCACCGAACCAGCCGGACGCGGTGTATAACCGCCGTCATCTCCACCACCCGGTTTGCCCCGCATGGCAGTAAAGTGCTGCTCCTTCAGAGCTGCCTCTTGGATTGAGGGATGCTTGGTGCCGCAGCGCTTGAACTTGGCATTATTGTTTGCGTTGTCCATGGCAGCACCGCTTTGCGCAAGTGCGACACCCGGTGACGCTAACAGACATAGAGACAGAACTGTTTTGATTGATACTGAGAGAGCGGTTTTTTTCATAACCCTGACCTTAACTTTATTATTCGAGTGGATACCTCTTCAGACCGAACCAACCTTCGTCTCTTAACCAAACTAAAGTCAATAGAACTAGTGCATACGGTTATAATAACGGCGTTAAATCCTTTATTTTGGCACCGTTTTCAAAACAGGGATCACTAGGACCTTTCTTTCTTCGCTACAAAAAAATCGACAGCACAGCAATAGGCACTTTAGTGCCAATTAAAAGTTCTCGTTATTCGGTCGCGTATCCACTGTATCCGGTTTCTGTGCACGAAAGAGTTACGACGAGATAAAAAACGGCCGCGCCATCAATGGCGCGGCCGTGCTTAGCGGTTGTCATTTTACAGTGTCAAACGACACTGAAAGGCTGCCTAGAAATTGACGTGTAGACCACGTTCGTAGATGGCTACCATAAAGTCACCAGCCTGATCGCGGAGCACAGCCAGCTCGGTATTGGTTTGGCTTCGCCAGAAGTCTTTTGCACGACTCTCACAAGGGAAGCGCGTCAGCATGAGAACTTCCGCGCCTGACTGGGCACCGTGCACTACTGTACTGGGTGATTGCTGCGTCAGTACCAGGCCATCATAATCTTCCACTTCCTCGGCGTAAGCTGCCCGATAACTGGCCAGAGCGCCTTCACTGCGTAATGTGCCACTGTGCACCAGATAAGCCGTGCGGTTACAGCTATTGCTATAGCCACTCTGGCCGCTATCCGTCACATTGATCGACACACAGCCCGACAGGACAGTGAATAAAGTGGCCACTAGCGCTACTCGAATCATCATTGGTTTCTCTCGATTTACTACGAATGGATCATATCGGATAGTTAGACGCACGTTGTCGATGCTTGGATGCGGGAAAGATGAAAACAATCCTGCGACAATCTGGCGCAGTAATTGAATCCAAAAGCGTCTTATGTTCAGCACCACAAGACGACCCCCACCATCGTGTATTCCAGTTGCCCCATGCTGAACGGGTGCGGTTCTGGAAACTGAAGAGGAACACATGCAGATTCTCGACGAGCATCTGGCGGACGTCACCCCCACTAGGTCTGGGCATTAGCGTATGGCGGTACCGTGGAGTAAAAAACAGTAACCGTAAAATTTAGCTGCTGATATTCAGCACCACCTTGCCAATGGAATTGCCACTGCGCAGGCACTCGATGGCATCGTGGGCCTGCGCAAAGTCGTATTCGTGACCAACATGGGGGGCGGGTAAATCCAGGCTCGCGCAGCCGCCTAACAGCTCATCGAACAATGCCTGTTCCTGCCATAACCAGATCAGGTTAAAGGCCAGCACGGATTTGTTGGTGCTGATCATGTCCATCACATCGTAGCGCGGACGCTTCAGGTACAACCAGGCCGCTTTCAGCCAATTAGGTTTATCGCCCGGAGTAAACTCCGCCGCACCAAATACTACCAGACGCCCGGTCGGCGCAAGCGCCGCGAAACACTGCTGCTGGAGCTTGCCGCCAATCCCGTCGAGAATGGCATGCAGTGGCTGCCCGCCCAGTTGCAGTTTTAACTGATCGGCAAAATGTTCGCCGCGCACAATCACATCGGTAAAACCCTGCGCGGCAAGAAACTCACACTTGTTTTCAGAACTGACCGTGCCGATGGGGATGGCCCCCATCTTCTCCACCATGCGCATCGCCTGCAAACCCACACCGCCCGCAGCACTTTGAATCAACACCTGCTGCCCCGGCTTTACTGCCGCCAGATTGGTCAGCGCATAGTAGGCGGTGAGGCTCTGGGCGGGAAAGGCGGCACCTTCGGCAAAACTCCAGGCATCCGGGATCTTGCGGCAGTGTTGCGCGGGAATATCGATCACGGTGGCATAGCCACCAAAACGGGTACAACCGTACACACGGTCTCCCACTTTTAAATCGGTTTGCGTATCCGCGGCCACTTCACTTACCACTCCGGCAAATTCCAGGCCGGGGATAAAGCTGCCTTCCGGCGTAGCGGAGTACAAACCGGTCAGCGCAAAAATATCCGCGAAATTAAGCCCGACGGATTTCACCGCCACGCGCACCTGGCCACTAACGAGGGGCGCAAGCGGCTCCTCTAGCAGCCGTAGATTGCTGATCGCACCGGCCTTGCGTGTACGCCATACGTGCCGGATTTGCTCCATCTGTCATTCCTTAGTTTATTTTCCCAAACCTAATTCGGACCGGTACTGTATCGCCTCTATATCGGTATATGAGAGTAACGATATTTCACGACCCAGCGCCAGTGAACCGTGCATGGATGAGCGGTCGATGTGAAGTTTGTCCCACTTCCACACATGCTGTATAACCATACAGCCCCTGGATGGCGCCCATACCCTTCAACAGCAATTGATTTCCCTAGCGAAACTCCCATGGCCGAGCCCGTCGAACTGGCACCAGACTATTACCTAAGCAATTTCCACGCCCTAGTGGAATTTGTGGTAACGCGCTATGACGCGCTGCTGTCTGACGAAGAGCGGTGTTTCCACCAGTGCTTCTGCGCACTCGATACCGATAGCCAGAAACTCTATGTACGCCTGCTGTCACGCAAGGGAGTGCCCTCCACCGCTGGTGCACTCTTTCGGCAATCCAAACTGGCGTACCAGGAAATTCACAACCTGCCGCACGCGGTGGAAACCCTGGCAACTGCTGGGCTGTTCCTGCGCGATCCGGCCCTGGACCTGACAGACATTCTGCCGCTGTTCACCAAAAACGAACTGCTAGCCTATAGCCTCGAACCGCTGCCCAAAACACTCAAGCGCCCGGCACTGGAGCAGGCACTCCTGCAGCAAGACCACGACTCTGTTCGCGCACAGCTGACCTTTGATGAACCTCTGCTCGCGGTACAGGCGGCAGCACACTTCGAGACCTTCAAGCTATTGTTCTTCGGCAACCTGAATCAGGACCTTACCGATTACGTACTGCGGGATCTTGGACTGTTCCGCTACGAAAATTATCCGCTGGAGCAGTCGCAACTGCCATTTAAAAGCCGCGCGCAGGTCGAGCGCCATCTGCACTATTACGCTTGTCTCGCACAATTGGAGCAGGCACTCAGCGCTGATGCGCAAGCCATCACCACCCTTGCCGCCGAACTGCCGGAAAACCCGCAAGGTGATACCACACTGCAACGGCGACTGGATCGCCTGCGCCTGGCACTGGCGCGCCAGCTGGAGCGGCTGCAAGCATTGGAAGCGGCCAATACGCTGTACCAACAATGTCAGCGCCCGCCGGCGCGCGAGCGCCGCGCCCGTATCGCCGCCACTCAAGGCAATACCGATGCGGCTCTGACTATCTGTGCCCAGATACTGGCGCAACCGGAGAATGAGCAGGAGCGCGAATTCGCTGCGAGCTTCGGTCATCGCACCGCCAAGAAAACCTCGCACTGCGACACCTGGCCTGCGCCAAAGCGTTATCGGGCACCCACGCACACCGTCACCCTGACGCAAACCAATGAGCGGGTGGAAGTCCGGGCTGCACACTATCTCGCAGACGCCGCCGCCGGCAATCAGTGCTTTTATGTGGAAAACACACTGATCAACGGCGTATTGGGCCTGGCCATATGGGATATCGTATTCGCGCCAATTCCCGGTGCTTTCTTCAATCCATTCCAGGTTGCGCCGAGCGATTTTCGCAGTGCAGATTTTTATCCACAGCGGCGGGCGGCATTCACCCAGCGCCTGACCGAACTGCAGGAAACCGGGCTCGACGAATGGGTATGGCACCACTTCCGCGAGAAGCGTGGTATCGCTAACCCGCTGGTGCACTGGGACGGGCTTTCGGAGCCACTGCTGGAACTGGCACTGTCACAGATCCCCACCGAGCACTGGCTGGCACTGTTTCGCCGGCTGCTGAACGACATTGCCCATCACCGCAGCGGCTTTCCGGACCTGATCTTGTTCCCCGCTGATGGCGGCTATGAACTGGTAGAAATCAAAGGGCCGGGGGATCGCCTGCAGCAAAACCAGCAGCGCTGGCTGGCTTATTTCGCCCAAAACCAGATACCGCACCGGGTATTGCATGTTGAGTGGGATACTTTGTGACTGGCACCCTGAACGCCCCTCTGGAAGACACTGAGTGTCGCCCAACAGCAGAGGATACCCTGCAGCTCTCTGTAGGGGAGCTGGTAGCGTTTGCCTGTCGCAGTGGCGATCTGGTTAGCGAACACAGGCACGGTGGGCCCACTGCCGCGGAGGGCATCCGCGCACACCAGCGTCTGCAACGCAAACGCCCGAAAGGCAGCGAGGCGGAATATCGCCTGCAAGTAGAACTGGAGCAGGACGGTCAGGCAGTGACGCTGAGCGGGCGCGTCGACATACTCCACCCCCAGGTGGACCTGCATACCCCAGTCCAACTCGACGAGATCAAAACCACCTATGTGCCACCGGAGGCACTCGCGGAATCCGCGCGCGCCCTGCACTGGGCACAGCTGAGGATCTACGGCTTTTGCTACGGCCTGCAGCACCAGTTCACGGCAGCTACGCCGGTAGCCCTGCAAATGCTCTGGCACAACCTCAAGGACAAGAAAACCTACCCCGAATCCCGCGAGTTCCGCTGGGGAGAACTAGAGGCCTTTACCCGCGAGGCGCTCACCACCTACATACAGTGGCATCGGCGCTGGCAGGCGCACCGACATACCGTGCGCGCGTCGGCTCGCGCACTGGCATTCCCATTTCCAGACTACCGCGCCGGCCAGCGCGAACTCGCGGTAGCCGCCTACCGCTGCCTGCGCGACGGTGGCGAACTGGTGGTGGAGGCGCCCACCGGTATCGGCAAGACCATCAGCACACTGTTCCCCGCCATCAAGGCGATGGGAGAAACCCCGCTCGATCAGCTGGTTTACCTGACAGCAAAAAATTCCGGCCGCCAGGTAGTGCGGGAAACGGCCACACGCTTACATGATCGTGGACTAACCCTGTCGGTGCTGGAGATTCAGGCGCGGGACAAAACCTGTGCGTGTAGCCTGGGCCTGTGTAGCCGCGACGACGCCGGGATTTGCCCACGCACGCGCAACTTCTTTGACCGCCTGCCGGAGGCGCGTATTAACCTCCTGGGCAAACCGTTGCTGACCCCGGAAGTGATTGCCGAGGAAGCCGACCGCCTGCAGCTGTGTCCCTTCGAACTGTCGCTACAGATGCGCCCCTGGGTGGATCTGGTGGTGTGCGATTTCAACTACGTGTTCGACCCGCTGGTACAAATGCACGGTTTGCTGGATAGCAGCCGGCAACGCGCGGTGTTAATCGATGAGGCCCACAATCTAGGGGATCGCGCCCGTGGCATGTTCAGCGCAAGCCTCAAGCGCGGCGACAGCCGCCGTGCCGCAGCCGCCTGTAAAGGTTCCCACCCGAACCTGCACCGGGCTATCCAGTCTCTGGTAAGAGCGCTGGACAAATGGGTGGAGGAACAGCGCGGCAGTGCGGAAGACCCGGCAGAGAACACTGCCGAGATATCCACAGCGGCAAATTTTCCCACCGAGGGAACCAAAAATCGCGAGCTGTGGATAACTTCACTGAGCGACGGCGCACCGCAAAAGATCAGTGCCGCGGTGCAAAAAGTGCTGCTGGTTGTGAACCAGTTATGGGAGCAAGGCCAGCAACCACCCGAAGACATCAATGACTGGCTGCGGTCGCTATTTCGCTATCAGGTGATCGAACAGTCGGTGGCGGAGCAGCACCGCTGTATTACCCGCGTCCAGAGCGCTTCCAACCCGGATAGTCACTGGCGGGAACAGGAAGTCGAATTACTTTGCCTGAATGCCGCCACCTATTTACAGCAGGCATACCAAGCCTTCCACGCGGTCATCGGGTTTTCCGCCACCCTGCGCCCGCCCGGCTACATCTGCCAGCAGCTCGGCTGGCAACAGAATGCCCCTTACCTCGCCCTGCCCTCGCCATTTCGCAGCGAGCAGCTGGGACTTTTCCTGTGCCCATACGTGGATACCCGCTACCGGGCACGGGACCGCGCCGGCGAGCACCTGGTGGAGATGATTGCTCGCACGTATCAAAGCCGCCCGGGTAACTATCTGGTGTTCTTTCCCTCCTACCGCTTCCTGCAGCAGGTGGCCGAGCGCTTTGCCAGTGCCTACCCGGAGATACCGCTGCTGCTACAGGAATCTGGTAGCTCCGACCAGCAGCGCGCGGAATTCCTGCAACAGTTTCAGGCGGGTAACCGCACCCTGGGGTTTGCCATCATGGGGGGGATCTTTGGCGAGGGGATCGACTATGTGGGCGAACAGCTGATCGGTACCATTGTGGTCGGCACCGGACTGCCGCAGGTCAATGAAGAGCAGGAACTGTTGCGAGCAACCTGGGAGCAGCAAGGGCAAAATGGCTTCGATATCGCCTATCGCTACCCCGGACTCACCCGGGTGCTGCAAACCGCCGGGCGGGTAATACGTACAGAGAGCGACCGCGGCGTAGTGATTCTGGCAGACTACCGCTTCGCCGACCCATTTTATCGGGCCCTTTACCCGCAACACTGGCAACCACACAGCTGCCGCAACGGTCAGGCGCTGTCCGACGCACTGACAAGGTTCTGGAACGAATAATTTTCTGCACGCATGGTTTTAGATCGCAAGTTTTACCGCCGCAGCCCACACCTGCGCCCCCAATCGGGCGCACAGGAAACTGTGGGCTTTAACGATGTGCGTAAACGCTTCGACTTCCGCTCCATCGCTATCGGGCGCTGGGTCACCGAGGCGGAAAAAACCCGCGCGGCGGGATTGTTTTACGGCGCGCTGGAAGACCTGATGACTATTCTGCAGGGGCCGGAATTGCTCATCTCCCTGCGCGGCACCCTCGCCTTCCAGTATGGCACCGGCGGCCGCCCGGGTATCTGTGCCCACTATGAACCCGGAACCCGCACCTTTGCCCTGGCAAAAAACGCCGGCCCCGGCTCCATTGCCCACGAGTGGTTCCACGCACTGGACCACTACCTCGCCGGCAAAGCGTTTAGCGATGCACCGGGAAACATGTTCGCCTCGGAAGCCTGGCTGCGCGAAGCCACACCGGTGCCCCACCCCGTCAATGACCGGCTGTTTGCCTGTTTCCGCGCGGTTATGCTGGACGCAAGCGGGGAGCACCCCAGTGATATGTTCCGCGCTTCAAAAGCGGCGGATAAGGCAAACGGTTGCGTCTACTACGCGTCGCCGGCCGAGATGTGCGCGCGGGCCTTCGAAGCCTTTGTGCAGGACGCAACCATCTCCAATAATTTTCTGGTGGCCGGCACCAAGGCAACGGAAGAGGCAAGATTGGGGCTGTATCCACAGGACGTACAGCGCACGCGAATCAATCTTGCCTTTACGGATTACTTCACTGTGCTGGGCGCGAGCTTGCGGCGCGCTGGTCAGCAATAAACAGGTTCATCTGCGCTTCCAGCATCTCCATGGGCACCGCGCCGTTGGCAAGCAACGCATCGTGGAATGCGCGCAGATCAAATTGATCGCCCAATTCCCGTTCGGCTTTTTCGCGCAACTCGCGAATCTTTATCTCACCCATCTTGTAAGACAGTGCCTGCCCCGGCCAGGAAATGTAGCGGTCTACTTCCGCGCGTACATTGCCTTCGGATAAGGAGGTATTGTCGGCGAGGAAATCCAGAGCCTGCTGACGGCTCCAGCCCTGGGAGTGGATGCCGGTGTCGATCACCAGGCGTGCGGCGCGCCACATTTCATAACTCAGGCGCCCGAAACTCTGGTAAGCGGTGTCGTACACACCCATCTCTTCACCGAGGCGCTCGGTATAGAGCGCCCAGCCCTCGCCAAAGGCGCTCAGATACAGGTTCTTGCGGAATGCGGGGACGTCTTCCAGTTCCAGTGACAGCGCGCCCTGCAGGTGGTGGCCGGGTACCGCTTCGTGCAGGGTCAGCGCGACCAGCTCGTAGAGCGGGCGCTGGTCCAGTGCATAGGTATTCAGCCAGTAGGCGCCACCGCGGGTGCCGCCGATCGCTGCAGGATTGTAGGACGCGGTGGTGTAGTTGGGAGCGATTTCATCGGGCACCGGCACCACCCCATAGGGCAGGCGCGGCAGCTTGCCGAAGAATTCCGGCAGGCGGTAATCGATGTTCTTGGCGATGTATGCGGCTTCCTTGAGCAGCTCCTGCGGTGTTTCCGCATAGAACTGCGGATCGGTACGCAGGAACTCGGTGAACTCTTCAAAGCTGCCCTCGAACCCGCTGTCTTCGATCAGCTGATTCATTTCCCCACGGATACGCTTCACTTCCGCCAGCCCAATCTTGTGGATGGCATCCGGGTCCATGTCCAGGGTCACATAAGTACGAATGGCATGACGATAGTAGTCTTTGCCACCGGGCAACTGCTCGGCGCCGAGGCTGTCGCTGGCCGCGTTCAGGTAATCGCCTTCGAGAAAGGTCGCCACGCGATCAAACGCGGGCATGGCGTATTCGCGAATGGCCTGCTTGCCGTGCGCCTGCAGACGCTGTTTGTCTTTGTCTGAAAAGCTCTCGGGAAACTTTTTGAAGGGCTCGTAAAGACTACTATTGGTCGGGTCCTGGTAAACCTGGGCACGTACCGTCGGTGCAATGCCCTCGATCACGATTTTCGGCAACACGAAACCGTCTTTGATGCCCGCGCGCATATTCGCGATATTCTCATCAAAGAAGCGACCGGTATCCTCAAGGCGTTTGATGTAATCCTCGTAGTCCGATACCTGCGGCATATTCAAGCCGCGACTGGCGCCAAGGGCGGTATTCCAGAAGCTGTAGAAGGTATTGACCGGGGTGCGGTCCAGATAAAGTTCGTTTGACTCGATGGAATTATTCAGCACCCACAGCAGCAGATCGCGGTTGACCTGTTGATCCCGCGACAGCTTGGCGGAGTCAATCTTCCGCAGGCGCTCTACAAACGCTTTTTCTGCCTGCAAGCGACGAGCGCGATCGGCATCGGCAACGCCGGGCAGGCGGTCGTTATAGCGCTTGTCACCCATGCGGCTGGCCGCCGTCGGGTTCTCTTCAAGATAGTACTGCCAGTGGTCGTCGATAACTTGCTGCAGCTGCTGCGCCGCGCTGTCAGCTAGAGCGCTGGCGCTGAAGATAAAAAGTGCAAACGCAACCAATAACCGTGGCAGGCTGCGCGAAGGGGAAAACATGACCGACATGTGGTTCTCCGGTTCTGTACCTAGTCGGTCATAAACATACCATGTCCACCGGACGCTTTGTTGTCCTATTCACATTGTCCTATTCACATTGGCCTAGTCACATTGGCCTAGTCACGCCGCCGCATACAAGTTGACCCATTCAAGAAGACCGGTTCCTTATTAAGCAATACTCTTGATCAACCCGCCTTCCGCTTTGATGCTCGACCCGTTGATGGCGATACTCAGTGGCGAAGCAACAAAGGCCACCACCGCGGCAATTTCTTCCGGATTGATAAAGCGCTGCAACAGTGACGTCGGCTCGGTCTCCTGAAAGAAGTCGCGCACAAAATCCTCTTCTGATTTGCCCTGCACTTCCGCACTCTCCTTGAGCCAGGTTTCAACTCCCGAGGTAAGCGTCGGGCCCGGCAGCACCGAATTAACGGTGATATTACGGCCGCAACCGCGGGTCAAATTTGCCATCCCGCGCCCCATGACAATTTGCGCCCCTTTGGTAACCGAGTAGTGCACCATGCTCTCCAGGCCGCGCATACCCGCCTCGCTGGAAATGTTAATCACACGACCGAAATCCTGCTCCAGCATCTTCGGGAAGTAGTAGCGCGACAGTCGCACGGTACTCATCACATTGACATCGAGAAAGTTGCGCCACTCTTCATCGGATATTTCCGCAAAGGGTTTCGGGTTAAAAATACCCATATTGTTCACAAGAACTTCAAGTGCACCATGCTTGTCGATCTCGCCACAAATTCTTTCCGCATCACCGGCGTCCGCCAGGTCACCATCGATGCCGATCGCTTCCCCATATTGTGCGAGTTCCGCCGCCGCATCCGCACTGCCAGAGCGACCATTAACGATTACCCGGGCACCCTCCTGTAGCAGGCTGACGGCTATAGCGCGCCCGATGCCTTTGGTCGAACCACTGATAAATGCCAGGCGGCCGTTTAATTGCAGGTCCATGGTTTACCTCCCGATAAATTCCCCCATAGTAGTTTCGGTCTGTTTTGGATCAAAAAGGTGCCGTTCAATGCCCGCGGGACTACACTATGCGCGCCTGCGCAATTGCTTGGGCAGATTCAAGTTGGGCAAATTCGGGCTTGTCGCCCTCGGCGCCATGCACAACCCACAACACAAGACAAATCGTTATGCAGAAGCTTCCCCTTCGAATCGACATCGTTTCCGATGTGGTTTGCCCCTGGTGTGTCATCGGGTACTACCGACTGCAGCAGGCCCTGGATAATTTTGACGAGGCCATTGATCCCACGATTAACTGGTTACCGTTCGAGCTGAATCCGGATATGCCCAGCGAGGGGCAAAACCTGCGCGAACATATCGCCGAGAAATACGGTACCAGTCCCGAGGAAAGTATTACCGCACGCGAGCGCCTAACCAAGCTGGGTGCGGATGTGGGCTTCCACTTTGATTACTTCGATGAAATGCGCATGGTAAACACCTTCCAAGCGCATCAGTTATTGCACTGGGCGGCAAGTGAGGGCAAGCAGCATGCTCTTAGCCTGCAGCTTTTTGCTGACTTTTTCAGCCATCGAAGAGATGTCAGTGCGTTCGATGTATTAATCGCCGCGGCGGAAAGCGCCGGTTTAAATAACTTCGCAGCGCGGGAGGTGCTGGCACAGCAGACCTATGCCAATGAAGTACGCCAGCTGGAGCAGGGAATCGTCAGCAAGGGGGTGCGCGGTGTGCCGCTATTTGTGTTTAATGGGCAATACGCGTTAAGTGGCGCCCAGGAAGTAACAACCTTCGAGGCGCAACTGCAGCGCATAATTGATGACAAACATACGGTTTGACACCCGTCTCAGTTCAATTTCTATCTAAGTTGAGAGTAAACATGATGCGCTTATCCATGGTAACCATGGGATGCCTTGTGGGCCTGGTCGGTCTGCTGCAGGGCTGCCAACAAAAGCATGACGCCACGGTGCCCGCCGATGTATTCCTGAAAAATATCTCCGCCTATTGTGGCAAGGCGTTTGCCGGCAAGATCGTCGCCAATGAACCAGAAACCGATACGCCAGATCCATTTGAGGGCAAACAGCTGATTATGCATGTGCGGGGCTGTGACCAACCCGATACGCAAATCAAGATTCCCTTCCATGTTGGTGATGACCATTCCCGCACCTGGATACTCACTCGTACCGACAACGGCCTGCGCCTGAAGCACGACCATCGCCATAAAGACGGTAGCGAAGATGCTGTGACCATGTATGGCGGCGATAGCCAAACGGTCGGAACCAACAACCGACAGGAGTTTCCGGTGGATGCTGAATCCATAGCCGTGTTCAACAAAGAGGGCTTATCTGCTTCTGTGGAGAACACCTGGGCGATGGAGGTTCACCCGGGATCGATGTTTGCCTATGAACTCACTCGCCCAACCGGTCGAAAATTCCGCGTTGAGTTTGACCTCACCCAGCCTGTGGAAATACCACCGGCGCCCTGGGGGTCAGATTAGATCGCACGCGATCCGCTCGTCTCACACAGATACCCGGACAGCGCGATCTCCGCCCTGAAATACATAAACGTGCCAGTATTCAATTTCATAAAATAAATTGAATAGGCCAAAGATGATTAAGTATTTCGGGTATGGTGTCGCGCTTGCCTGCGCCCTGGGGAGTAGCGTAACGCACGCTAGTGCTAGCAATCTTGAGAATAATGCATTGGGCAATGGCGTGCTGTTGTCTGGCGGTGCAGTGGGTGACCCCTGGAAATTCTATGTGGGCAACCCAACAAATTGGCACACTCCAGTGCGCGACGGCTCCGCTAACACGCGCTCGCCGAAGAATGTACAAGTCGATTTCATAGAAGATGCTATCGGCTACAACGTAGTAGAGGCAAAGTGGCGATCGGGGAGTACCGGTCAGATACTTTGGCAAAGCAAGCGCAAACTCGACCTCGAACCGCTGGCCACTGAAGGCGGTGCTCTTAGCCTGGTATTGCGTGTGGATGAAGTACCCACTGACAAGGTGACTCTGCGAATGGATTGCGGTTACCCGTGTACGGGCTCCTTTAAACTCGGACAGATTCTCTCTGCAGTACCACAAAAGCAATGGTTCCACCTCGCGATCCCTCTTTCCTGCTTCGCGGATGCTGGCACCAAATTATCCAAGGTAGACTCACCCCTCGTTGTTATCACTAATGGCAGTTTGGGACTTTCTCTTGCGGACGTGCGCTTGGTAACAAATGCGCCTGAGAGTTCAACGATCAATTGCTCAACTTAAAGGTTTTGCTGCGCTGGACTTGCAGAATAGCGATAAAAAAATAGCCCCACCAAAGTTTGGTGGGGCTTAGGCGAAATAACCGTGAAGCACGGCGCATTGCCTGAGAGGAAACAACACAATCTGTTGTACTGAAGCTCTTACTTCTCGCGTATTAAAAAGATACCCACTCCACAATCTTTTAATTTTCTTTTTTGCCGTTGTGTTGGCCATTCGGCTTAACAGACGCGGCCCGAAGGCCGCGCTTCATCCTGTGAGATGAACTTTTAGAAGCAGCGATTCACGCTGGATGTCTCATCGTAATTCAGGCTACCGCTGACATCACTCACGCAGAACTCTACTGCCAGATTGCCGCCCGCACTTACGCTGCTCTGCAGTACCGCAACGCCATTGGCATCGGTAACGCCGGACACACCGTTTTCGATAATGCCGCTGGTGAAGTTACCGGTTACAGTGGCACCGGAAACCGGGTTGGCGTTGTTGTCCAGCACGGTAACCGTTGCCGTGCCGTACTTCTGGCCGCGACCCGCACCCACGGTACCGGTTACCACCGAAGATACATACATGTCGGTGCCAGCCGGAGGCGGCGGAGCGCTACCTTCCTGGATATCAAAGCTGATCAGGTTAAAGCCACCGGCACTGGCCATTTTCATTACCTGAATGCCGGAGACGAGCTCAACTTCTTTGGTGATATTGACCCAGTTATTCCAGGCACCAGTATTCGGCGTGCTAATCGGGCCGGAGACATCCACACCATCAAATTCCATATGGAAGCTGCCGTTGTCTGCAGCGGACGCCACACGGAAGGTAAAGGTGTAGGTACCGGCACTCTGCACGTCGACGGTGTAGGTCAGCCATTCACCGGGATCAATCCAACCTACGTTGGGTACACCCTCATTACTCGCCTCAATATCGACACCTACGTCAAAGCGATAGGCACCGCCCCAGTTCTCGTCGTCGATGTCATGATAGGCAACACCCTCACCGCCGTGGTCGAAATCTGCTGCGAGCAATGGGCTAGCAGTTGGAATCGCGGTCGGTGAACCATTGAAAGGACCGGGGGCCGGCGGCGGCGGCGGAGTCGGTGCATCAGGCGCGCCACCGGCTTCGGTCACATACGCCAGAGTGGCGGGGCCGTTGATGGAAGCATTATCACCGTTAGCAGAAAGCTTGCCCGCGTTTTGGCCGCGTTCAACACTTCCCCACAAGTGACCACCGCCACCCCATGGGCGCAGGGCGAAGTCGCCTGCCGGTAGCTCCACCCATTCCCATTTCTCTGCATTGCCAATACTGGTAGCCGTCACGGTCATCGGTAGGCCGTCACCCGCCGCAGAGACATAGTTGCCGTTGTCTGCGCGCAGGCCGACATAACCGTTGCCAGCATCTACCACGGTGAAATTCTCTCCATTGGCTTTGCTATAGGTGGCCTTGTTTGCGCTGAGCTTGTCTCCATCCAAACTCACGAACATTCCCTGTCCACGACTATAGATACCAATCTCCGCACCCAGTGGAATGTTGGGCGCGCCGCTGGCCGGCCAAGTGGTTTCCGCCAGTTCGGGCTTCCACACAGTACCAGCATTATCCAGCTTGTTTTTCAGGTTCTCCAAGTCCAAATCATTCGCGCCCAGCCACTGGAACTGCTGCCAGCCGATGTGATACGTCTCAAACGCAGCGTTGTAGCCGTTTTCTGTATCGCCCGGCCAGAACTCGGTACAGATCAGCGCAGGGTAGTCCGTGCTGGCCAGGAACGGTGCGATGGTCTTTTCGATATCCGGCAGGTTCCAATAGCCATGGAAAGCGAAACCGGCGTTATCCCAGGATACGCCCTGTGCTTTCAACTGGTCGGCGCCTGCAATGGCCGCGCTACCGCCGAAGAAGGACATAAATGAACCCAACAAGATCATGGTGTCCGGCGCAATGCCACGGATATGGTTATACATGATCAGCTGGTTGTCCCAGTCCTGCTGGGTCCAGTTCGATAATGTTGAGGGCGCCGGCTCATTGTGCGCCTCGAAAATCACATGGGTTTCGTTCTTGTAGCGCTCGCCATACAGGGACCAGAAATCCAAGGTCTTTTGCATACTGTGGATCGCACCGTTTTCACCGTTATTACCCACGGTAATAATCAGATACAAATCCGCGGCACGAGTACGTGCGACCAGTTCATCGGCGAGCGCCAGATTAATGCCAACGGGATCAGGGTTTTGGCCCGCATCACCCTCAAGATATACGTGCACGGTGTTATAACCATACTCCGTATTCAACGCATCCAAAGACTCCTGCGACGGCATTACCGCGGGTAAAGTCCCATATGGATCACCACCATCGAAAGACAAGCTGACACCACGTAACGTAGTGTTTTTATCGGAAAGGATGACATTGTAGCCAAGTGACTGATCAATGTGCGGACGGTCCCGCACGGCCAGTGCATCGTTCGCGGCCAAAGTCATACAAAGAGCGATCCCTGCCGTACATATGCGCCGCCATCCTGGCTGCACTCTTCTCATCAAGATATTCATCGGAGATATCCTATATTTATTGTTATGCCGGCTCGGATACTGCAGACAAACCTTATATTTCTTTCCGTGCCGAGCTTTGGGCACCCGGTATATTGCATTGCTACCGGTAAGAGGTACTGCTACATCAAGTTCTAACGGCTAAAGAGAACGTGAAATTGGTCAAGCGCTTTTTCGGGCAAAGTTCGCCCCTCAGCATTAATAATTTGCTGAAAAATTTTCTATTTTATTGATGCGGCGCGACTGCGCCGCCCAGTGAGTTTGCTAGCTGTTAAATTAGCTACTGCAAGTCATATGATGTTTCGCCGGCGAGCCGATGGATATGCGACTGAAACTAAGCTGCATGGTGCCGTCGGTCGATAGCTGGAAGGGCATATCGACTTTACTAAAGTCCATTTCTCCACTTCCGAAACAGCTCAAGTCAACACTCAACTTTTGCCATTCGGATATCGAGAGATTTTTTACCAGGTCCGACACTTCCACTTTTGCACCACAATTGTCGCCACAGCGCATCTGGGCGAATATTGATGCGCTCGGCTTTTTGTCGAGGCGCACTTCTGCGACCAATGCACCATCCGCAACCAAGTACTCAGAAAGATCGAGTCGATTCCACGCCTTCAGGTACACCGAGCCGGTGCCGTTCCCGAGCCATTCGATGGAGCGCGCATCTTCCTGCATGTTGCGATCGATAGCCGCAATACTCATATGCGCATTATTGTGACGATTACCGGTCATTTCGAGCTCGGCACCCTGATCATCACCAATAAATAAATGCCAGGGTTCCATTGGTCGCGCGGCAAACAAATCCAGTTCTGCCAATTCCGACACATCAATTTGTGGACGCTCCTCATTCAAGCGAGCAAGGGAAACTTCGTCGTCAGCGCTCATACCAAATCCGTACTCGAATAGCGCTGTTGTTTTGTCATCGTGGCGATTTACCACTTTTTGCGCGAGACTCTCCGGCCAGCTAAATGAAAGCTTTCCGGTAAAGTCATGATTAATCGATCCATCACTGTTGCGGAAAAGGACGTCGGCGACCGCGGCGCCCTCGCTCCCCGGTAGCCAGGCGACAACAAAGGCATCAGAAGCGTTAATTTCCGCATTCACCCAAAGAGGACGGCCAGTCAGAAAAACGGAAACCACCGGGATACCCTGAGATCGGAGTTTATTTAGTAACTTCAGATCTTTGCGATTACCGGCCTGGTATTCGAGGGTCTTCAGGTCACCCTGCATTTCTGCGTAAGGATTCTCACCAAACACCACAATGGCAACATCCGCGTCAAAACCCTCTTCGATATCGCCCGACACACTCAGTTTGGCGACGCCGCCAGCTGCCTCAACAGAAGACTGAATGCCGTCATAGATTGACGTACCACCCGGAAAATCCGAATTTGAGTTTCCGGTCCCCTGCCAGGAAATCGTCCATCCCCCCGATTGCTTACCGATGTTATCGGCCCCATCTCCGGCAACCAGTACACGCATATCGCGCTGCAGCGGTAGCAACCGATTTTCATTTTTGAGAAGTACCAGAGACTCGCGTACCGCCTGGCGCGCAACCTCCCTGTGTGGCTCGGAACCGATAATGTCGAGTTCACCGGCGAGTGGACGTTGTGACGGGGGTGCGTCAAACAGACCCGCACGTAATTTCACTCGTAGAATACGGGTTACTGCATCGTCCAGACGCTGCTGCGGAATTTCACCCGTCTTCACCTGGTCAATGGTGTTGTGATACAGGGTCTTCCAGTCTGCATTGGACGCCATAAACATATCGAGGCCGGCGTTTATCGACTGTGCGCAACTTACTTCACTACAGCCGGGCACAAATGCATGCCCAAGCCAGTCACCCACTACAAACCCGTCAAAGCCCATCTGCTCCTTGAGAACCTCCGTGAGCATGTAGTGACTGCCGTGCAGCTTTTCACCATTCCAGCTGTTGAACGACGCCATGACGGTTTGCACACCGGCTTGCAGAGATGAGAAATAGCCCTGGCCGTGAATCTCCATCAATTCACGCTCTGTCAGCTTGGTATCACCGCGATCGATACCGTTTTCGGTACCTCCGTCACCAATAAAATGTTTTGCCGTCGCGACTAATTGCCCCGATCCAAAACGCCCGCGCTCGTCGCCCTGGATACCACGCACAATTTCACCAGCGTATTGGTAGATAAGCTCCGGATCTTCCGAGTAGCCTTCATAGGTACGGCCCCAGTGATCATCTCGCGGTGCGGCGACAGTGGGTGCGAACAACCAGTCAATTCCGGTCACCGCGACTTCACGAGCGGTTACCTCACCTATCTTGCGCATCAGCTTGGGATTGCGGGTCGCACCGAGACCGATATTGTGTGGAAACAATGTGGCTCCGATCACATTATTGTGACCGTGCACGGCGTCTGTGCCCCAGATAATCGGAATTGCGCGCCCGCCCTTCGATGTATCCATGGAGGCGAAGTAGTATTTATCCGCAAGCGCAATCCAGTCTTCGGGCGTTGCGTATTTGTTATTCCCAGGGAAACTGCCTCCACCGTTCAGCACCGACCCCAAGTGAAAATCGCGCACATCGTCCGGTGTGGTGAACTTGATCTCCGTCTGGATGATCTGACCGACCTTTTGCTCTAGCGTCATAGTCGCCAGCAGTTCCGCAGCACGCTGCTCCAGTTCGCTGTTTGGTTGCACTTCGCTGGCGATTTTCGGCCAACCTGACGCACTGTTAGCGGACCCGGAGTTGGGGTTTTCCGCCTGCGCTATCGGCGCGCTGGGCCATTTGATTTGCTGCGCACTGTATTCGCTTTGTGGGTCCACACGCTCGCAACCCGCCATAATCAACAACAATGAACCCGCCGCGGCGGCAAATAGTGGGAAATGTTTTCTCATCATTCACTCGTCAATCGCTTAGTGGCAATCGACCCTATTAGAGTTATTCACGGATTCGACGGTAACAAACCGCCCCACCCTAGCTCCATGCGGATGCGACAAGCCGGAACATCGTTACGACAACCTACACAGCGGGTTGCCAAGTAGCGTCCACATACCCGCTCTGATCGATGGCGGGGGTTATTCCAGCGTTGTCTCGCTTTGCCATTGACAGCGTCCGCCACTCAACACTACCCTCAAGAAAAAATAATGATTGCCATGTATATAGCGAATCCTTCTCTCCACTATCCGCCAGCGTTGTCGTTGCTGCGGAGCCACAATCGACTATTCTGGGGTCTTCAGGGCGCTGGTTGGTCAGGCTATTTTTTGTTGGTTTACGTGGCCGTGGTGATCCCAAGGCTGACGCCCGACAATCTATTGATTGCGCACACACATATTTTTCTGGAGACAATGACCGGATTGCTGACGTCTCTGGCACTCAGACAGGTGCTTCGACTGGCAATACGGCTGCCCCTATCGATGGCGGCCATCGGAGCCGTCATCCTTTCCGCGCTGTTCGCCGCAGTGTGGAACTTCTTCAAGCTCTGTACTTTCGACTTTCTTTATAACTTTCCGTGGCTCAACTGGAGCTGGCACGATTTCGGCGCCTGGTATCTATTTTCCCTAACAACTATGGCCGCCTGGACAGGCCTGTATTTCGTATTCAAGTTCTATGGCGCTTTACAGGCGGAGCACCACAAGGCGCTGCAGGCGGAGAGCTCAGCACGTGAAGCGCAGCTGAAAATGTTGCGTTATCAGCTAAATCCGCACTTTATGTTCAACACAATGAACGCCATTTCCACGCTTATTCTCAAGCGGGAAAATGACACTGCCGGTGAGATGGTTGATCAACTCTGCCAGTTTTTGCGCAGCTCGCTGGACAATGATCCATCCACCCAGGTCACTCTCAAAAATGAGCTTGAAGCGTTAGATCTATATCTCAACATTGAAAAAGTTCGCTTTGAAAAACGACTTCTTATTAAAAGATCGATAGATCCTGTGACGCAGTTTGCACTGGTGCCCAACCTCCTGTTACAGCCACTCGCTGAAAATGCCATCAAGTATGCCATCGCCCCGCGCAAGCATGGCGGTGAGTTGATCATCAAAACGACCAAACAGGGTGGTGAACTGGTCATCGAAGTTGGTGACGACGGGCCTGGATTAGAAGACTCTAAGGGCGGCAATGAGCGCCCGTCCGGCATCGGGCTAAGTAATACCCGCAATCGCCTGACAACACTTTATGGAAGCAACCACAAATTTTCCCTGAAAAGCCATGCAAACGGGCTGACTGTGGAAATTCGTATTCCGTTTCAATCCGGGAGCACGGCGAATGGCACAAAGTAAGTTAAATACGCTTCTCGTAGACGATGAACCACTGGCACTGGAGGGGCTGCGATTACGCCTGTCGCAAATCGATCAAGTGGAGATAATCGGTGAATGCAGCAGTGGCGAAGAGGCTATTGAGCTTAACAATATGCTTAAGCCAGACCTTATCTTTCTCGATATGGAAATGCCGGGCATTAACGGTTTGGAAGTCGTTGAAGAACTGCGCACATGTTCTGACCCGATTATTATTTTCGTCACGGCTTACGATAAATATGCAGTTGATGCATTTGAACTAAATGCAGATGACTATCTGGTAAAGCCGGCAAGCCTTGGGCGCCTGAAACAAGCTATAGATCGCGCGCAACAGCGCCATGTACCGTTAGCAAATGATGGCTGTCAGGAAAAACTCATGGCGGCTTTGCACGATGTATCCGGGATCTCGATGCCCGAACTCGAAGAATGGCTTGATAGTGATGTACCGCTTCCCAGCGGGTACCCGGATAAACTGGAAATTAAAAATTCAGACAATGAAACTGTAATGGTGCCGACAGGCTCAATCGACTGGATTGATGCCGCAGGTGACTACATGTGTATCCATGCTGCCGGCGAGACACACATACTGCGTATTACCCTCAAGAAACTTCAGCAACTGCTGAACCCGAAACTGTTCTTTCGCATTCACAAATCCACCATAGTTAATGCTGAACGCGTGTCCAAGATTATTCCACTGCGTAATACAGAATGTATTCTGGTGCTGGATGGCGATATTCAACTTAAGGCAAGCCGCAATTTTAAGGATCAGGTCCACGCACTGCGCAGCCGTCAGGCGACACACGCCTAATCCCAGTTAGGACCCTGCAGGTTATCGCAGGTAGATCTCACCTTGTCGTGCAGTCCCGCAGTGTCTGCGCGACGTCTAGGGCTTCTCTCCCGATACCGATTTCCGATTGAGACCAGCGCGCAAGGTCAACAAACTAAACACTGGCGGTTAAGTGGGGCAGACATGGCACCAGTATTGGTGCACTAGCGACCGCCGGCAAATCGGCCAGGAGTTATGGCCATTAAAATCATAACGATACGAGAGAGAACACCGACGATGATGCGCTACAAAAAACTTGCAGCAGCAATCGCTCTGTCAAACCTCGCCTTTGGTTCTGTGGCACTGGCCCAGTCCAACGAGACCGCTGACACACAAAACGAAAATGATGATTCGGCGCTGGAACAGGTCATCGTGACCGCCACCAAGCGCGAAACCAACCTGATGGACACCCCCATCGCAATCTCCGCATTTTCGGAGGAGACCCTGGACACCCTTGGTGTAAAAAACATCAAGGACTTGAACAACCTGGTGCCGAACATGAGCATCATGGTGGACAATGAGTCCTCGGCACCGATTATCACAATGCGGGGTATTCGTTCGACCAATACCACAGAGTGGGGTGACCCGGCAGTGGGTGTCCACTTTGATGGTGTGTACACGCCACGTCCGCAAGGTGCAATGGCGCTGATGTTCGACATTGAAAGGGCCGAAGTGCTCCGAGGCCCCCAGGGTACGCTGTTTGGGCGCAACTCCACTGTGGGCTCGATGAATATCATTTCAGCCAAGCCAAATACTGAAGAATTTGAAGCATCCACCCAATTTGAAATGGGTCGTTTCAATCAACGTGCACTCAAGGGCATGATCAACATCCCTGTATCTGAGACTTTTGCATTACGAGCCGCGTACATGACGGAGAAAAAAGACTCCAATCTTACCGGTTACTATGATCCCAACCAGTGGGATCAGCGCTACCTCCCGATCGACGAACTAGAACCCACAGATTCGGCGGTTAACCCAGCCGCAAACAGCTGGGATGCTTGGTTCTTCAATACCCAATACTACAAGGAAGTTAAGGCTGATCCGGAGGATTTTTACAACAACGCAGACCAGTGGGCTGCTCGGGTTGCGGCCAAATGGACTCCGACTGAAAAAGCGGATTGGCTCGTAACAGTTGAGCGTTTCCGTGACAAGGGTGCCGGCGGTATTGGGCAGCGCGACTGTGAACGTATTGAAGATCGGCCTTCCGACGTTAACGGCGGCTCCTGTACGAATATCTGGGGCAGCGAAGACAACTTCGTTGCCTATGTGAATGTGCCGGGCAAAGTTGACATGACCATGGACAGTATCCGGTCTCACTTTACTTACGATATTAATGACGAGCTGCAGTTCGTTTATAACGCGGGATACCAAAACCAGGAGCGAACTGGCCAGTTCGATATCGATCAAGGTTACTACCACTGGGATCAGATGATTAAGTGGGTCGATACGGACTACTCTTCTTGGTCCCACGAACTGCAATTGAAGTCCACTGGTGACGGCCCCCTGCAGTGGATTGCCGGGTATTTCAATTTTAAAGAAGATAACTATATGAATGGGCACTACCAAGGTGCCATGGGTGGGGCGAGCCTTTGGATCCAGCCCGAGCGTATCATTAAATCTGAAGCACTTTTTGGACAAGCCACATATTCGGTTACCGACAAGACTCACTTGACTCTGGGGCTGCGCCATACTGAGGATAGCAAAGAGGATGTTGGCGGACGTAACTGGGGCTGTTGGGGCGAGTGCTCAGGCCCTATCGATGCCTGGGGACACATCGGCCAGTACGGCTGGGATGTTGTATGGGGACAGTTAGACGATTGGATGGACAACCATGCTCGGGTACCGCGTGATACGCTGAACGCTCTACCTGCTGATTACTATGATTATCCGCGCGAAGGATTCGTCGTAGAAACCCAGAATGATGTATACGAGGACTGGTCAAAAACCACCTGGCGCGTGGGTATCGACTATGACTATAGCGATGAGACCCTGATTTACGGTTATGTAGCCAATGGATACAAGGGTGGCGGTATTGGCGATGTGATTTATAAAGAATCCACCATTACCCCAGATAACCCAACCGGAGACCGTTTCGATACCAGCTATGATGGTGAGACCGTAGTTACCTATGAGCTCGGTATCAAAACAACTGCTCTCGATGGCAATATGAATCTTCGTGCGAACTACTTCTATAGCGACTACGAGGATCAACAGTTCACTCAGTGGGAGCTCTATGACACCGTATTCAGTGAGGGTATCGATGAAGACGGCAATCCTATTACTATCGCTCAAGACAAAGGTACTTTCCTGACTCGCAATGCATCCAACTCTCGGATTCAGGGCCTGGAACTTGAAATGGAATGGGCGCCTTGGGCCGGCGGCCATATAGGCGGCTATCTAACCTTCCTAGATACTGAAATCACTAGTGACTATATCGGTCAATGGGGCCAGGAGGTACGCCAGGTATTTGGCATCGGACCTAATGACTCACTGAACTACGATGATACGGCTTATCCTCAGATTTTCCGTAATCTTAAAGGCAATGAGCTCGCATATTCGCCTAATGCAGCACTCACATTGAATATCAGTCATGACTTTGAATTTGCGGACGGCTCTTCATTGACGCCATTCCTAAATATTCATTGGGAAGACGAGTCTTATACCTCTATCGATAACAACGAGCGCTGGACCTTCGAAGAAGGTGTAATAGCTGACAATATCGATCTAGATATTTATACCGACAAGCGAGATGCCTGGGCAATGGCAACGGCCAGCCTTAAGTACACTTCCGCCAGTCAAAACTGGTTTGCGGAAGCATGGGTATACAACCTCACCGACGAGGATGTGAACTGGTGGCAAGGTTATGCTGGTACTACTCCCGTAGCCGGAAAAGCCCAACGCAACTACGGCCTACGCTTCGGTTATAGCTGGTAAGTTCTTTTTCATCACTGTCTCCCTTCGACATGGCCCGCAGCAATGCGGGCCTTTTTTATGCATGAAGCGATGTTTCATCGATTTACAGATGTCAGATCCACAATCGCAAGCCAACTCCCCCATATATCAATAACCAGACAGCTATACACGCGTTTAATGCCAGCCACACTGTCGTATACCAACGAGCAAATCCTCTCTGTTTGGCAAACCCTATATACAGTTCACGCAGCCCCCAAATAGCCATGGCAAAAAATACAATCGATCCGACGAATACAAAAATGCCCGGTAGAGAAATACTGGCTGCACGAGTGTATGGCTCCGGCGAACTGAAAGCCGCATTCGCACAAAGAACGGTAACCAACCCCATCATAACGGTTGCCACAGGCCAAACTTTGAATCGGCTATTATCCCCAGTTCGCGCGCTGAAAATCCGCCATACCCAACCACCAACAGCAAACAACGTTCCCAGTAAAGTCACAAGTACCCACGATATCACCAATGCTGGTGAAGCCAGTGCATGCAAGGTGCTAATGGGTTCTAACGTGATTGGTCCATAGTGAATAACACTACCCACTAATGGATCCTCACCCTGCACCAGCACAACGCGCCCTGTTTCAGGCTGTACGCCTTTACCGCCCACATTCATTCGAACAGATTTTTCTGACCCTCCTAGTAGTGGTGTGATCGTTAAGTCATTCTCATTTTGTTGAATCTTCCAAGGCGTTATTGTCGGTATTACCCTCGCCCGGTCTGCTATGGGGCTGATATTGCGATAGTAACCTGATGTGACTTTGGTATTCTTTATGGAATTAGCCAGCCGACTGTCAGTTTGTTTTGCACGTTGGCTTCCATATTCAGCCACAATAAACGCCTGCAGTAACTTGTGGATACGTGCAGCAGCCGGGCCATCCTGGTTGACCAAGACAACATGGCCTATCTCTCCCTCAGGTTCGTAAGCGATTAACACCCCAGCGCCGGGGAGACTCCCCTCATGCCCAGACCAGACAAAACCCTTGTGATGAAAGGAGGTTAAACCCAGCCCCCAACCAACTTCCAACCCCAATCCACCAGCCTGACTCGCCTGTACAGCTTCCATGGTCCTTACAGATGTAGACGAAATAATTCCTTCAATCGATAAGTCAGGTTGCTGAAGAAGACGGATAAACGCGACTAAATCACTCAGGCTACTATTCAGGCCACCTGCGGCGCGATTGCCCAGATGCCAATACGGCATGGACACGCCCTTGCGATATTGAGTAACCGCGTTCTGACGATAATGATCGTCAAAAAAGTAACCGCTGTTCACCATGCCCAAAGGGGTAAAGAAGTGCTCACTTACATACTCTTCAAACGGTTTTCCCGTTAGTTTCTCGACGATATACGCTGCAACTAACGGTCCAGTGTTGTTGTAGGCACTCCGAGTTCCCGGCACCCAACGGCTGGTGCGCGAATGGGGATGCAATGCGAGCTGGTCAATGATGCCAATAGGACTCGTGGAGCTGGCCACCAATTCCGGGAAATGCGGTGCATCCCAGCCACTGCTGTGATTAAGCAAGTGGGCCAGTAACAATGGGTTACTGTCCTCCCATGGATTGTTAAATTCCACTTCCGGTACCAGGTTTGCCACCCTGTCTTCAAGCGACACTCGGCCCTCTTCAACCAGCTTCATCACCGATAGGCTCACCAAGATCTTGGCTACTGACCCGGTACGGAATACCGAATCTACCGTAATTGGCTGGCGGGATTCGAGGTGTGCAAAACCTCTGGTGTATACCCATGGCTCCTTGCCCGGCTCTAACAAGGCAACTGCCGCACCTGGTGTACGCGTTTGATCCAGCACCTGCTGAATATCGCGAGCCAGCTTGGCATAGCGACCAGCTCCATCGCTATCGGCGACACATTGGACTTGTACTCCCCAAATGAGAAAAGCGGCCAATAGGCAAGCACGTATTTTTTTATACATAAGGTCCCCTCGTTCATACCCTGCGGTGTATCGTGAGGCCATCATGGCGACGGCTGTGATTAAATATGAGGAACTTGCCGGGTGCCGTATTGGCCGGCAAACGAAGAGTTGTGAACTTGTGTGTACAAGGTGTCTTCAGCGATGTTCACACAAGTTCACAGGGAAGAATTGATCGATTGGGTACATATGATGCGTGGACAGCAGCCAACATCCAGCGCTTTCCGAATTGGTGACTACCTCTACACGCCCACTCACGCCACCATCACTTACGATGGAGATGCACGGCGGCTTGAGCCACAGGTCAACAGTCTACTGAAATTACTGGTCGATCACGCCGGTCATACCGTAAGCCGCAAAACCATCAACACCCATATCTGGGCTGACCGAGTGGTAGGCGATGATGCCCTTCGGGCAATGATTCGCAAGCTGCGGGACTGCCTGGGGGATGACGCACGCAACCCCAACTATATCCGCACGGTTCCGCTGAAAGGATATGCATTGATCGCCAAGGTGGAAAAAAGACCCATAAAGCCACCAACCTCAAGGGCTAGAGCACTATGGTGTGTCGCTGGGCTCGCGACGATTGCGCTAATCGGCACTCTGTTGCTCTTTATACAGCCTGAAACGACAAAAAAGGTGGAAGTTTCTCGCCTCACGCTGATGCCAGGCTCTGAGGTGAACCCGGACTACAATCCAGCCACCAATAGACTGGTATTTGCCCACCGAGCCAACAAAGACGACTTTTTGCAGTTATATGTGAAAGACCTGCAAACGCAGCAGGTGCAGCGACTAACATGGGAAAAGGCCAATTATGCAAACGCTCATTGGTCACCAAATGGCAATCAGCTGGCTTTTACCCGGAGTACCGCTGGCAATGAGCTCGACCATTTTGTCGCAGACTATGATGTTGACCATGGTCTGATAAACCTACAATCCATTTCGTTGCCGGAGGGCAGAAAACAGTATCTTTCCGGGTGGAGTTACAATGGAAATGCCTTGTATTTCAAATCTAGCCCGGCATCGTCAACCCCTGGAATCACGCGGCTGGCACTCGAGGACTATACGCTTGAGCATGTAACCGAGCCGGGCAATAACGGCACTTTCGATTTTTTCGCACGTGAGTCGAAAGATGGTCATAAGCTAGTGGTATTGCGCAGTCTCAACCGAGACAAACAGGAACTGCTAATTCTGGATGTCGCAACAGGCGCTCTGCTACACACTCGAAATCTTAGCCAACTCTACCTGCGAGCGGCATGGTCCGAGGATGGACGGGCCGTGGTGCTATCAGGGTTTACGGGAGAACTCGCGAAGTACTTGTTGGATACAGATCGGTTTGTCACTTACTCAAGTGTTAACGGCAATACCAACCACGTCTTCCACCACTGTGGGGAAAATTGCTTTTTCATGCGGACGCATAACGGCAACTATCTCGACCTGCAGCAACAGCCATTACCATTCCACGACACTGCATTGATGGCAACGAGCCAGTTCAGCCTCCCTAACGCTGAAGATTACCCGGTAATCCATCCGTACGGGGCTGGACTCTACTTCCTATCGCGCACTGAACGAGAGCAATCGCTGCAGTTTCAATCGAGCCAAGGTGAGAGTCGCGCGATACTCGAGCTCCCGCCCACTGCGACACTTCAATCACTTCAGGTTAGCCCTGATGGCAGTCAACTGACAGGCTTGTTGGACGGCAGGATATTTTTACTTTCGGTTGACGATGGCCAAGTAAACTATTTTGGTAACGGTGTAGACACGCTCGGCCATCCGACGTGGAGCAGGGACGGCAGCAGTATTTATTTCAGCAAACTTTCATCCGGAACACCCACCCTGTACAAAGCGGCTCCGGGCGGCAAGCCGGAGCCGCTGCACAAAAATTACATTGCCATGCGAGAGGTGGATAAAGACAGTGCAATATTCATCGATGCAGACCGCCTCGCCTGGCTGCACCGATCTGGCGATAGACCTATACAGCTCGTGCAACTACCCGATGTCAGCCCCAATCGATGGCGTACTCATAACGATTGGTTGTACTACACGGATCGCACCGGGACCGATTCAGAAATCCATCGAGTTCATCTCGAATCTGGCCTGCGGGAACAGCGCACACTTGCGCGAAATCGCTTTCGGCTGAATTTTGACCTGGATTCGAATGCCCGGAAAATTGTAGTTGTGAAGTCTCTGTTAGCCGAAAGCGACTTGGTGCGAGTCATCGCTATGCCAGATACAACAAAGGCCAACATGCAGAATCAATAACTGCATATTGGCCTTGGGGAGCCCGAGCCAGGATATTTATCCCGTTCAAGCCTGCTGCTCTACCACCTGCTCAATACGACCAAAAACCGACTGGCCTTTGTCATCCAACATTTCGATGGCGATGCTGTCACCGAACTGCATAAACGGCGTGGTGGGCTTGCCGTCCTGAATGGTTTCGATCATGCGAATTTCCGCAATACAGCTGTAACCAACACCACCCTCTTTCACCGGCTTGCCCGGGCCACCGTCGAGCTTGTTGGATACGGTACCGGAGCCAATGATGGTGCCGGCACCCAGTGGACGGGTTTTCGCGGCGTGGGCGATCAACTGACCGAAGTGGAAAGTCATATCCACACCGGCATTGGGTTCACCGAACTTGTCGCCATTCAGGTGGGATACCAGCGGCAGGTGCAGCTTGCCCTGCTGCCAGGCATCGCCGAGCTGCTCCGGGGTTACACACACCGGGGAGAAGGCACTGGATGGCTTGGACTGGTAGAAGCCAAAGCCCTTACCGAGCTCGTTCGGGATCAGGCCACGCAGGGACACGTCATTTACCAGCATCACCAGCTTGATGTGTTTCAGTGCATCTTCGGGGGAAATACCCATGGGCACGTCGTCGGTGATGACGGCAATTTCCGCTTCGAAGTCGATGCCGAAGCCTTCACTCTGCGGCATTACTACCGGCGCACGAGGTGCGAGGAAGGTGTCGGAACCGCCCTGGTACATCAGTGGGTCGGTCCAGAAGCTTTCCGGCATTTCTGCATTGCGCGCCTTGCGCACCAGCTCAACGTGGTTCACATAGGCACTGCCATCGGCCCAGTGGTAGGCGCGTGGCAGGGGTGAATGGCACATGGCCTGGTCGAAGGTCTCGCCCGTGATCTCACCGCTATTCAGTTTGCTTTGCAGCGCTTCCAACTGGGTAGAAACACTTGCCCACTCATCCAGGGCGCTTTGCAATGTGGGTGCGATTTCGCTGGCATCCGCCATGCGGGTTAAGTCATCGCTCACTACGACGAGCTTGCCGTCGCGGCCACTTTTCAGGCTGGCTAACTTCACTGTGCCGTCCTCTTAATAGTTGATTGATTTAGGGGTCGAGAGCCTTGAACTCTTCTTCACCATGCATCCAGGCCGCATGTCGCGGTGCCTTTTTGGTCCGCGACCACTCTTCCAGCATATCCTCGGCGACGCGCTTCAACTCCTTGTGCATACCGGGCTTGGCGGTATTGGCAGCGAGCTCGATGCGGTGGCCGTTTGGATCAAAGAAATAGATGGATTTAAAAATCGTGTGGTCGGTGGGGCCGAGCACATCGATACCGGCATCTTCGAGCTTCTGCTTCATCGACAGTAGTTCGTCCATGCTCTCCACTTCCATCGCAATGTGCTGTACCCATTGCGGGGTATTTTCATCGCGGCCCATATCCGGGGAATTCGGCAGTTCGAAAAACGCCAGTACATTGCCCTGCCCTGCATCGAGGAACACGTGCATGTAAGGGTCAGGCGCCCCGGTGGAAGGCACCTTGTCTTCGGCGATCGCGAGCTGGAATTCCATACCGAGGAGATCGCGGTAAAACTCCACGGTCTCCTTGGCATCTTTACAGCGATAGGCCACATGGTGGATTCGTTGAATCGCCATAGCTATATATCCAAGTTATCCAGAGTGGAACCGGGGCGCTTAGGCCGCCGGCTTGTCTTCGTTACCGATCACACCACGCTCGAGCTGGTCGCGCTCGATGGATTCGAACAGCGCCTTGAAGTTACCTTCACCGAAACCTTCGTCTTCCTTGCGCTGGATAAACTCAAAGAACACCGGGCCGAGCATGTTGGCGGAGAAAATCTGCAGCAACAGGCGTGGCTGGCCGCCCTCGGTGGTGCCGTCCAGCAGAATGCCGCGAGACTTGAATTCTTCGGTGGGCTCACCATGGCCCGGCAGGCGCTCTTCCAGCATGTCGTAGTAGGTGTTCGGCGGCGCAGTCATGAACTCCATGCCGCGCGCCTTCAGGCGATCCCAGCAGGCGATCAGGTCGTCACAGGCAAAGGCGATGTGCTGGATGCCTTCGCCGTTGTACTTCATCAGGAACTCTTCGATCTGGCCACCGCCACCGGCGGCTTCTTCGTTCAGGGGGATACGGATCTTGCCGTCCGGTGCGGTCATCGCCTTGGACAGCAGACCGGTGTATTCGCCCTTAATGTCGAAGTAGCGGATTTCACGGAAGTTGAACAGGTCTTCGTAGTACTTGGCCCAGTAGTCCATACGGCCGCGGTACACGTTATGGGTGAGGTGGTCGAGGGTGTGGAAACCACAACCTTCGGGATGCTTGTCGACACCTTCCAGCCATTGGAAGTCGATGTCGTAGATGGTCTCGCCTTCTTTATAACGGTCGATCAGGTACAGGGTGGCACCACCAATGCCCTTGATCGCCGGCAGGCGCAGCTCCATAGGGCCGGTTGCAACATCGACCGGCTGGGCGCCCTTCTTGATCGCTTCGTTGTAGGCAAAGGTGGCGTCTTTAACGCGGAATGCGAGGCCACAGGCGGAGGGGCCGTGCTCACGCGCATAGTAGTCGGCGTGGCTACCGGGCTCGTAGTTGGTGATGAAGTTGATATCACCCTGGCGCCACAGCTCCACTTCTTTAGTGCGGTGGCGGGCTACCTTGGTGAAGCCCATGGCCTCGAACACGGTTTCCAGAATGCCCTTCTCAGGTGCTGTGAACTCGACGAATTCAAAGCCGTCCAGGCCCATGGGGTTCTCAAACAAATCGGCCATGTGATCCTCCGTTATACAGGATTCGTTATTAGGACCAGGGATGCGGCTTGTGGCCGCTGGGTCCACTTGGTTTCAGGTGCAACGAATTTAGTTACGCGTGTAACTAATGTCAATAGGTAGATGGGACAGCCCATCTATTGATAGATCCAGAATGGCGATTTGGGGGGGGAAATAAGTGACTAGTGGAGGGATTTCAGTCTAAATGTGCAATTGGCCACACAATGGCTGCAGATAGATCACTTATGTGCCGGGCATACAGCTGTCATTTTCCGTAAACTTTTGGCGAAAAATAGCTGAATACTTGGCTAGACGGAGTCTAATAGAGGCACTGCCAAACTTACTCAGGGTAGGAAAGTCCGCTCGCGAACAATTTTTTCGGGATTGTCTCTGACCAGCTGCCAGGCGAGTGATTCACCAACAATCTCTTCAGCAGCTTTGCGGCCTTCCGCCAGGTTTGGTGGGCGCCGAATTATATGGTGCGCGTCAGTGGCCAATACGGTGACCAAACCTTGCTTGAGAATTTGCTTCGCACGCACCTGCACTGGCATCCCAAACTGTCCCACCAGAGCACCTGCAGTAACCTGAAATAAACAACCCACATCTACGAGAGGCTTAATTCGGCCAAGATCCCGCAAAATCTCTTTGTTCCGCTCCGGGTGCGCGATCATAGCGCGTATATTTTGACGAGCCAGCCAGCCGACCAAATTCGTAATACCCGCAGGAATATGACTATGCGGCATTTCTAACAAGATGATGGGATCACCTTCCCAGTGACCGAGCGCAGGTAGCTGACCAGAAGAGGCAAGGTTGATCAGGTCCTCCGATACTCGTATCTCTGCGGCAAGGGCAAATTTCACGCCAAGATCTTCATCAGCAGGGAGCTGGTCGAGAAACTTACGAAAGGCATTACCAATTGAGTTCACCGTGTTGGGGTAACGCCCCGGGTGAATATGCGGCGTTGCCACCATATGAGTGATGCCATTTGCTGCAGCAGCACGAACCAGACGCATGCTGTGTTCGAACGTGCGAGGGCCGTCATCTATGCCCGGCAGAAAATGGTGATGGAGATCTATCATGCGAGAATACTACCGCATTTAACGCGCATAGATCGTAAAATCGAGAGTCAGGTAAAGGCTCACCTATACCAGGACCAGAACCCAGGACGAATCACCAAGGAGCGCTTCCGGATAGCGCTCCTGCCCGCCAAAATTCTGACTCTACCTAATGTGCGTAGTCCGGATAATGCCCGTAATATTGGTCTGAATAGGCTCCGCGACGCGTCATAACAACGCTATTGAGCACCACCCCTTCTGGCTTCACTCCTAAGTTAAGTAGACGTGAGATACCGGCACGGATAACACCGATTCTCGTTTCTTCGGCCCGCACGACATAAAGCACAGAACAGACTAGTCTCGAGATGACCAATACATCACTCACAGCTTGTACCGGTGGAGTGTCAATAATAATACGGTCATATTTTCCGCGGAGTTCCTTAATCAGCTTTTGGAACTGAGAGGAGCCAAGCAGTCGCTGGGGATCTTCCGGTCGAATTCCCGCGGGAATGATATCGATACCGCTTCTTTCATCTTTCACCACGCATTCATCGACGGTAAAGCGACCGGACAAAATATCCGCGAGACCCGGACGACTCGGCGCAACAGAAAACCTTCGACCAACGGAGGGCCGCCGCATATCAGCATCGATTAGCAGCACCTTTTCCAACTGACCGAGAGAGAAGGAGAGATTGGTCGATATCGTCGTTTTGCCTTCTGATGGTGCAGATGAGGTAACGCAAATTACATCAGCCTTATCATCCATTCGCGATAACACAACACCTGTACGTAAAGAGCGAATAGCCTCGGAGAATTGTGGCTGGCTGGGGTCAAAGTATGTGTACAAATCGAGCTGCTCATCCTTCTTTAGGGAAAGCTCCGGTACCATACCCAAAAGTGGCAGACCAATTTTCCGGCCCACATCCTGCGGATCGCGAATACCACTTTTCAATAAGTCCAATAAAATTACGATGCCCGCACCAAGGCCTGCACTGGCAAAAAACGCAAACAGAATAAGAAGCTGCTTTTTCGATGCGAGTGGTCGACGCGGAATTACCGCGGGGTCCGCCACGCGAGCGGCTGCAGACTCGTAGTCAGAGACCTCACGGGTCTCTTTAAACCGTGTTAGGAAGGTGTTGTAGAGCTGCCGGTTAACCTCTACTTCGCGCTTCAGTTCGTCGTAACGAATTTCTTTTTGCGCAACATTTTGCAAGCTCGATTTGGCACCTGAGAGTTCGGCCTCCAATGCGTATACCTTTTGCGCGGCCTGCTCATAATCCACTTCGATACTTGCTACCAGCTTGCGAATTTCACTTCTTAACTGTGCACGCGCACTCGCCAGCTCATCTTGTGCTGCAAGCATCGTCGGGTGTTTCGGGCCGTAACGCCGCGCCAGCTCTGTGACCCCTAGCTGGGCATTTGTCACTGACTGACTGGCTGCCTGAATCAGGGGGTGATTCAGTACCTCAGGCTGGCTCAAAAACGATTCTTCCGGCACATCCTTGGGCCGCACTTGGTTATACAACAGCCTGACGCCTTTCAGTTCGCGCTTGGCGTCCAGCAATTGCTGCATCGTCTCGTTCAACTCTTGCGAGGCCAGCCCTCTTACCCCTTGCAGATCGACGAGATCTTCTTGCTGCTGGAATTGATTCAGCGCATGCTCGGATAGCTCTAATTTGTCACGAAGACTCTCAAGGCGCTCACTCAACCAACTGGTCGCTTTTTCGGTAACATCACTGCGAACCGTCTGTTGTTCTGCAATATAGGCTCGTGCCATGGCATTAGGAATTGCGGCCGCAAGCGATGGTGAGTAGCTCTCATAGGAAAGCTTGATTAACTTGGTATTGCGAACCGGCGAAACTTCAATATTTTTCGCAATAATGTTGATGATTCGTTCACGCTGGATGCGTGCTTTTTCCACTGGATCAACGTTCTCGACAGAGGTTTCAATCCCGAGCAGAGACTTAATGTTAGATTTTAGAGAGGGCTTTGATACTTGACTAAAAATTTCGTGATTGGCCAGGTCTAAGTCATCCACCACTCGCGCCGCGATCCCACGGGAGCGCAACATCTCCACTTGCGTCATAAGAAATTCTCGACGCTGGACGCCAGCCTCGTAAACATCTCGAATAGACACAAGATTGGCCTCATTGCCACCAAGCAACAGCGTAGCCGTTGCCTGATAGCGATCACGAATATTCTGAACCGAAAGGTAAGCGACAATGGTCATCAGGATAGCAAAGGCTATGATGAACCATTTTCGCTCATATACAGCAAAAAACAGAGCGACCAGGTCAATATTACCAACCTGAGAGGACTCTCCTTCTTCCGAATTGTTCGTATACTTCTCCATAAAGATATCTAAAAGAATCCCTGTTCGATAGTGATGACATCACCCGGCTGAAGTTTTGTCGACATGTCTGCCCGGACTTTCTGATTTTCAGACATGCCCTCGCGGGTAAGAAAAATTCTTTTTTCAGACCCTCTTTCCGTCATACCCTGGGCAAGCGCAGCCGCCTTACCGACGGTTAGACCGGGCTGGTAGCTGTAACCACCGGGCGCCTGAACTTCGCCATAGATAAATACCTGCCGATACTGGGTAACCGAGACAGTTACACTCGGGTTGATCAAGTAGTCCCCTTTCAGGCCTTTCAGAATCACGTTCTCGAGTTCTGCAGGGGTAAGTCCGCTTACTTTTAACTCACCTAAAAACGGATAATTGACAACACCGGACTCTGCCAGCATCACGTCAACACTCAAATCGCTCTCACCGTAAACACGGATTGAAATACTGTCTCCTGCATCAATTCGATATTCTGGAGTAGCAGCTGACACCAGAGAAGCCTGGAATATAAAGCCAAGGAAAACAGCAATCGTTGCTTGAAACGATCCGAATAGAAACTTAAAAGTGGTGCTATGCATCATAGATCCGCCCTTCAAAGTGGAGCCTCAATACCAATAAAGTACCGGGTATTTTGCAGACTCGCAGGAACTTGTACTGTCTCATTTTTCAGGTCAACCAGCCCCATCTGTACCTGAAGCCACTCCAAAGGCTGATAACGTAGAGAAAATCGTGATCGGGAAACTACATCCGTACGCTCTATTCCTACAAATTCACCTTCAGATTTACTAAAGGAAATATCGCTGCTAAAACTTCCCGACCACTGATGCGACCACGAGAACACACGACTATCTACATCAACGAAATCGGCAGCACCAGCTGCCTCCTGGGCATTTCGACCAACAGTTATTGACAGGGTGCTGTAGGTGCGTGGGCGCCACGACGCCGTAATGTCCCAGCGCGCTCCGCTAAAGTCCGGACGCTCGTCCGCAGCAAAAGAGCGCTGCAACTCACCCATGCGAACTTGGATACTGGTTTTCGGCAGTCCGTAGGTAATACTACCCATGATGGATCGCTCTTTACTGTCTCTCGAAACGATGTCATCGACCTCGACATAGTCGAGCTTGCGATCAATGACTTGCACCCCAACAGACCATTGCTCTGTTAACGCATAGTCGCTATCCAACAAGTTATAGGTATCCGTAAAGTCGCGAGATGAATCTTCGAATTCGTTATCCTGGAAACCGTGTGTAACCTGCGTCTGCAACAATCCGTTCTGCCGACCGAGTTGTAAGGCGATATCTGCACTGGGCCGCTTTACTCTCTCTGCCTCAATCAAAATCGGCGCGAGACCGGAATCCTGCGCACGCCCCAAAGACTGCGCTACGTCAACATAACCAGCAGACACATTTACGCCCAGAAAAGATGCCGCGCGCCATTGCCAGCCTAGATCAGCGATGTAGTCTGTAAACTCTTGCCGTGTGTCATTCTGATATACACCGTGCGTACTCACCACATCCACTTCGAGGCTGGTGATATCGGTCTCGCGAGACCATCTGACCTTGGGGGTAACTCTTGTTACCCAATCATCTCGCCGGTTATCTACCGTGAGGTATACATTGTCATCATATTCCCGCTCCAGAAGTAGGCTACTTGTCACCTCAATGCCCGCGGGCAGAGTCACAGTGATGCCATGCGCATAATGCGTCAAAAAAAGTGCACAAACACCAAGCAAACATACCGCCGTGCAAGAGGCTTTCCGTCGCGGTAAATTTTTCTCGAATTGAGCAAAGCGTAAAGATTGCATTATATTCCGAGCCCTTCTTTTGAAGTGAAATGTCGCAGTAAGCAAGTCACTTAATAGGCGTTCTTATGATAAAAACCACGATATATAGTCAGAAAAACGATCCGTAAATCGAGAATGATTGACCAACGACGAATGTATTCGAGATCGTATTCCACGCGACGGCTCATCTTGTCCAGCGTATCTGTTTCTCCGCGGAAACCTTTGATTTGGGCGAGGCCTGTAATACCCGGCTTTACCTTGTGCCGCAGCATGTAACCATTCACAAGGTTGCGATACTCTTCATTGTGCGTGACGGCATGCGGCCTGGGGCCAACGATGGACATGGTGCCACGCAACACGTTGAAAAACTGCGGTAGTTCGTCGAGCGATGTGCGCCGCAAGATTCGCCCAACGGCCGTAATTCTCTGATCCCCGCTTTTGGCCTGCATGACTTTTTCACCATCGTCCATGGTTGTCATACTACGGAACTTCCAAACATAGATCGTACGTCCATCAAGACCATATCGTCTCTGTTTGAATATTACTGGCCCGGGTGACGAGCACTTAACAGCGAGGGCAATCAAGAGCATTAATGGTGAGATCGCGACAAGGATCGCGGTCGCAAGTACCAGATCCTCAAGTCTCTTAAGCCACCCGTCAAAACCTTGGATCGGTGTATCAAATACACTTAGCAGGCTGCTCCCGCCCACCTGATGCCAGCGCGCATGGAGCATTTTCGCAACAAAGAAATTTGGAAGAATATGTACGGTCGCGGTGGTATCTGAGAATTTATCCAGAATCTCACTGATGAGATCTTCTGCCCGCATCGGCAATGCAATAAATACTACATCCAATTCGCCAGCACGGCCTTTTGCAACTGCATCATCGACGCTACCCAGTACATTAAACTCGGAGTCCATAATACGGCGCGACGCTAGGTCCTGTGCTTCAGTGACCTGATAAAACCCGCTCACGCGGATACCATGCTGAGGGTTTACCGAGAGGTCTTTCGCGAGCTTGAAGCCTGAATCGGTACAGCCAATGATGACAGCATTGCGGGTATTTCTGCCGCGAACGCGAATAAAGAAGAGCAACTGACGGAGGCAAAAACGCCAGAACGCAAGGCCGAACAAGGTAAACACCAACCACGCGGCAACCGCCGGACGCAGAAAATCAGCCGCGAATGCGTTGAAAGAATACGCGATGATGATGAGGAATATACAGACCGCTACCCACGCGACCGTCACCGTACCCAGAATACGTACATACGTTTCGCCACGCCAGGATCGATACAATTCGACCGATTCAGCAATAAACGCGAAGCTAACCGACGCCAGAAGCCCGGCGATCAACCAGTCTTTGTCTGGCGTGACATTAAAGTATGCCAGACACGCATAAAGTACGCCCTGAATCAGCAATACATCGAAAAGTCGATAGAGCGCTATGATTCCACTCTGCCGACTGCGGACCCATCCTTGTTCCACGAGAACCCCCTGAGGTGAGATCAATCGATCTCCACGTTCCTTGTTATACCTGCTAATTTTCAGCAACCATGCCGAAAGCAGCAGTACGGTTGGTTGAAAGCTATCGAGAGCTTGTTACATCTCCAATCTCACCAACCTCAAATCCTTCCCTGCACAATCCGGGCCGAAATCTCGCAGGCGAATAACGAATGGTTTTTCGTCTTGCCTCCTCGCGCCACTGGATACTGCGGGGCGCGATTATCATAAAAAAATGTGATGGAACTCAACTATTCTTGTCGCAAGAATCCACGTGAAGCGTAAAAAGGCGCAAGTTGGCACAAAACACAGCAAATGAAACTGAAGTGAAATATTTAGAAGAAATACGCGCCATGCATGTTGGCACTGCCCTAAAATGATTTCCAAAACGTGCATCACGCACAATTTCGAAACACAAATTTGAGAGCGTGTAATTTTGTGTACCAGTTCTCAGAACTTTATTTGTTGACATTATTTTTCGCGCTGCCATATTAGGCGGCGCTAGTCGCAGGGTTTGCGACAGGGAAGCTATTTTCTCATTTTGGGGGGACACGGAATGTCTAGAGTCAACAGAGTTGACCATATCGCCTATGCAGTCGCATCAGGCATGATCGAAAAATGGGCCTGGTATCATATCGAGATCGAAGGCGGCAAGCTCACCAAACGGGTTGACGACGTTCGTCCCGATGACCCCGATAGCAGCATGAAGCTCTGGTGTATCGATTTCGAAAGCTTTGGTGTCGTCTTGGTCGAAGGAATCGACCGCAAGAAAAAGAGCCAGGTATCTGCATTCGCAGAGTGCCACGGTGATCACAGTGTCCAGCATATCGCTTTTGACACGACCAATCTTGAAGATTTCGTCACGCACGCCATTTCCAAGGGTGTAAACCTGCGTGGGCAACAGCTAGTCAGTAACGACGGTTTTGGTGATCTGAAACAACTGTTCGGAAAGGGCTATTCAAAGCAAAACGCGGCACTCATGTCTTTCCCGGAATATGTAGAGCGCCCAAAACAAGGGGCCAGCATGAGTACCAGTGTCCCCCAGAATACCGGCAAGAATTTCTATCAGCGCATAGAAGACGCACGCAATTCCGGGGACACCTCCACTCTAATAGACTTTTCTCTGATGCCGGAAAATTGGGCACCTGGAAAGAACCTCCCTCCCCAACGTGCGTCTGCGGCTAGCACCACGCACACAAGTGAGGAAACCGTTGAGCCAGCCTAGTAGCTGGCCAGCTGCCTTAATGTGTAGCTAAGTACTAGCTACGGACTACTGCTAATCGATTTCCGGATACAGCAAGTATCTGTGTTACTTAATGTCACACGGTGACTAGACCATTATGGAGATGATTGGCGCCTGCCAGGGATGAAATCCGTGTGGAAAAGCGTGAAGCCGAACTGACGGTACAAAACGCGAGCAATAGCCTCGATACCCAGAGTTCTGTAACTAGATCCGAGCGAGTACCCTTTAGTGAAGGCGGCATGACCGTGCCGCAGCGCATACTCGAGAACTCGCGGCTATCTCCAAACAAAACTGCAATTATCTTCGATGGCCAAGAACATACGTATCGCGAACTGATACTGGCCGCGACGCGAATCGGTGAAGTACTAAAAGCACGCGGTGTCACCCCTGGTGACCGTATCGCTGTACTTATGCAGCCGGGTTATACCTTGGTATGTGGTTTGCTCGCCATTCATTTCAGCGGCTGTACCTACGTCCCGATCGACCCAATGTTCCCGAAGACCAGAATTGAGATGATCTTCGAGGATATCGCCCCCTCCGTAATTATTTTCGATCCTAACCATTACTCAGAACCAGGTTCTACATTTGGGGCGACCTTTTCCAACCGCCTGCTAGATGTCACCCAACTTGAAGAATATGATGCACTAGGCCCTGAATTTTCCCCGCCTACAGAAATTTCGTTAGATAACGAATCCCATATATTTTTCACCTCAGGAACAACCGGCCGTCCCAAAGGCGCGGTTTCGACGCATCAAAATTTAGCACATGGAATGTTCTCATCCATCCGCTGCTTCGGGCTAAAACCCGAGATGAGCATACTATCGGTCGCAGGTGCTTCGTTCAGTATTAGCACCTTCGAGCTGCTGGCAATGCTGGCCTGCGGTGGCCACACGGTAGTCGCACGGCGCCATGACATTCTCGACATCAACCGTCTGTTCAAGTTGGCAAGCACGGTCGCGGTTTGGCACTTCGTACCAACACTACTTGCAAGAATTATTGATCACGTAGAGCGTGCCCCGGATAGGGTTGCCCAGCTATCGAATTTGAAATGCATACTCAGCGGCGGCGACAACGTGCCACCAGATCTCCTCGCAAGAATTCGCTACCTCTTGCCTGAAGTAAATCTGTACGTGAACTATGGCGCCAGTGAAACAAATTGTATGGTGACATACTGGCCGGTTGAGCAGCCGAAGCCACACAAAACGAAGATCGGCTTTCCCCAGCAAAATGTCCAGCTGAAGGTCCTGGATAGCAATCGTCGCCCGGTACCCATAGGGGAGGCTGGAGAATTATTTGTAGCAAGTCCGGGGGTCATTAAAGGCTACCTGCACAGGGAAGACCTGAACTTCGAGAAGTTTTATCGCCATGAAGGTATACGATATTTTGCTTCAGGGGATATCGTACGAGCGCATGAAGATGGCACTTTTGAGATGCTAGGACGTGAAGACTTCCAGATCCAGCTCAATGGCAACCGGATCGAGTTATTGGAAGTCGAAGCCGCTGTAAAGCGGGTAAAGGGCATAAGGAACTGTGTTGTTGCCGCGAAGCAACTGCAAAGTGAGGGAAACTCGAAAACCCTAGTCGCTTATGTAGTCATGGAACAGGGTCAGTCGCCAGACGTCAATGAAATAAAGTCATTTCTTTCCGCACAACTGCCGGCCTATATGGTCCCGTCAATGTACCTGGCGACTGAGCAGATACCGACTAATCACAACGGTAAAATTGACCGGATTAACCTGCCCGATCCTGCAGGTTGTGCAATCTTGCAGTCAAGACAACGTGAACCGCTTGTTGGTGAAGTAGAACACCAAGTTGCGAAAGTCTGGCGCGATCTTCTAAAGGTTGACAACATCCATGCACACACGGATTTTTTCGAAACCGGTGGTGATTCAATCGCTGCAGTCCGTGCCGTTGCTAGGCTGTCCGATGCGTACAGTTGCCAGTTGACCATCTCCGATATCGTAGAGAATGCCACCGTCAGAACATTGGGAAATCGAATTTCACAGCAACAATCCAATACTGACCGTAAAGAGAGCACTACCGCCCTAATCCCAGAGGGCTGTATCCCTCTAAGACAAGGGGATCCAAGTTTATCGCCGCTATTGCTAATCAACGGCGTTGTTGAATACCTCCATTTAGCCAAGTCAATAGATTCCAATCGGCCAATATATGCACTGTTTTTGCCGGAAGAGGTGGATTTGATACTCAAGGGATCCACTTCCGATGCAGTCGAAAGCACCAATTCAATTGAAGGTGTATCCCGACTATATCTATCTCTGGTAAAGAAAGTACAACCAAATGGACCCTACCTGCTGGTTGGAAAATCTTTCGGCGGCATTATCGCAATCGAAGTAAGTCGAGCCCTCGTCGAAAGCGGCGAAACCGTGGATCTCATCGGCCTATTGGATACGATTGTCCCCGACACATTCACAGCGCATAAAAAACTGTCATTCAGACTTGGCGAACACCTACGACGTACAGCGGCGGAGGGACCTGCGTATCTGCTCGGAAAGATCAGACAACGACTCTTAACCAGGAAGAGCGCTTCAGGGGATGATCGTGTATCTAATACGGATAGTGAGACAGATAACATCCGTATAAGGCACAAGACTAGAAAAACTGCCATTCTCTCAACGCGGTTAGATAGCATCGAAATGCCTCTCACCCTCATCAAGGCGAGCGATCGCAAATTCCTTTACGGTGAACGCCCACAAAAAGATCTTGGGTGGGGAAAATATGCGAAGAAACTGGTAATACATGAAGTGCCCGGCGAACACCACTCCATGCTCAATGAGGCAAACGCGCCGAACGTCGCCAGAATAATTGAAAAAATAATATAACGAGAATATCGACGCTCTTATGTAAGGCTAGGCACACGTGCTATTCAATTCCATCGAATTCATACTGGTATTCCTACCCCTCGTAATCGCGGGGTACTATATCCTTCGGAATGTCGCTATGTTCCGAGCTGCCTTGCTATGGTTATCAATTTCCTCCCTATTTTTTTACGCCTGGTGGAACCCCAAATATCTACCGCTGCTTGTTGGATCCATCCTATTCAATTTCTTTCTAGGGCAATTGCTTGCAAAACACCACCTAAGATATATTTTTCTAGTTCTAGGAATCAGCACTAATCTATGTATTATTGCACTATATAAATATCTTGGCTTCTTCGCCTCTATAGCTTCAAGTATCACTGGGGCCAGCCTAGACTTACCTGACATCATACTTCCTCTCGCGATATCGTTCTTTACTTTCCAGCAAATCGCTTATCTGGTTGACACCTTTCGCACGGGACGTGCCGAAAAACGATTCGACCGTTATCTGCTTTTTGTCACGTTCTTTCCCCAGTTAATTGCGGGGCCGATCGTGAAACACAGTGATGTCGCATCCCAATTCACACTTCTTGAATCCCGCCGAATACCACTAAATCAGGTGAGCGCTGGTCTACTGCTATTCAGTATCGGCCTTGCCAAGAAAGTGTTAATTGCAGATCAACTTGCTCCCTACGCTACACCAGTGTTTGTCTCAGCGGACCAGGGTTCGGAAATCACACTACTGGAATCATGGGGCGGACTACTCGCGTATACGTTTCAGCTCTATTTCGATTTTAGTGGCTATGCTGATATGGCGCTGGGGATTGCCAAAATGTTTGGCATAAATTTGCCAAAGAATTTTAACTCCCCATATCAGGCGACAAGTATTATTGAGTTTTGGCGCCGCTGGCATATAACACTTTCGAATTTCTTACGTGACTACTTGTATATTCCATTAGGAGGGAACCGCAAGGGATCGCGCAGCGCAAATCTGGTTACCACGATGCTACTCGGTGGTTTGTGGCATGGCGCTGGCTGGAATTTTATTATTTGGGGAGGCCTGCATGGCCTATTCTTGGTGATTAACCACCAATGGATTCGTATCCGCACGGCCATTTTCAGTCAAGTTTACGCACAGGGACACCAGTTACCTACGACGGCTGGTGTCGCGGTTTCATCCGATTCGATCAATACAAGCAATAATACAGAGCAAAGAGCCACAAGAAGTTCATCTCGGATATGGATAAGGTTTAGCAGCCTTCCCGGCATGGTAATTACATTCTTGGCGGTATGCTCGGCGTGGGCATTTTTTCGCGCAGAAACCTTACAGGGCGCCCTCTCAATCCTACAAGGATTTTATGGATTTAATGGGATTCTTCTGCCAGAAAAAATCACGCATATGGCACCAGCACTCCTCAATGATTTTTCAGAATCGAATCGCGGTGATGCATTGGGAGCATTTCCGCACTTAAAAGGTTTCTTGCTTATTGCCATTGCAATGGCAATTGCCTTTCTCACACCAAATTCAAATCAGATTTGCAACCGATGTTTTCCCGGTGATGAATCCCGCACAGCAATTGAACGACGTAGTACTTTGGCATATGCCTGGATGATATGTGCGGGTGTGGCGATCACCCTCAGCTTAAAGACGCTGGCATTCACACAGAGCAGCGAATTTTTATACTTTAATTTCTGACAAATGCGCTATCTATTCACCTTTTTTGCTGGCGTCCTTCTTTGTGTTGCAGCACAGATCGTAATGATCCATATCCAGGAAGGCGTACCGACATCCAGTTCCAAGTGGGCTGCTGACCTATACCACCTCAAGGAGCTTCACGCGAGGAAATATACTACAGAAAAGCTACTCATCCTTTCTGGATCCAATAGCCTTTTCGGAATCTATACACCAGCGCTAGAGAATGCCTATGGGATACCCACAACAAATTTTGGTGTACACGCTGGGCTTGGATTACGTTACATTCTCGACCGAAGCAAGCGCGTCCTAAATAGCGGGGACATCGTTTATCTGCCACTTGAGTATGCGCTGTATCAAGATTCAAAAATTCCTTCGTCACAACTTATGGATTTTTTAATCGCGCGGGATCCTTATTATTTTCGCACGCTACCTGTGCAGGAACGGCTCCTAGGATATACAAACCTTCCCATATCGAGAATTGTTGAAGGGCTGCGCGGAGGTAACGACCGTTATCAAGGCCAATCAGCGAAACTATATAATGTCGCAAATGTCGACGAATCTGGAAATCAGCTTCAGCACTCCGTCAGCCCGCAAATGTCCAACCGTGGGCAGTTAGCCACTCTCAAAGCCAAAGATATTGCTGACGGCCATCTTACCAGTCATTCGCAACGCGTCCTTTCTGAATACTTCGTTTGGGCACGCAAAAATAGTATTTGTGTTATTGGCGCACCTCCTAACCTGCTAGACAATCCCGAATATCATTCAACACGGTTCGATGAGTTTTTTGATGTGGTTCTGGATTTTTATGCAAGTAATGACGTGCCCTTCGCCGGTCATCCGCGCAACTATTTACTACCGATAGACCTGTTTTTCGACACTGAATACCATCTAAATACTAAGGGCATTAAATTACGTACCGAATTGACAATATCTCACCTAGGAGAAGATCCTCGCTCGCTATGCGGTAGGTACGATGCATAATTTCTGAAATTTTCAGTCGCCTATTCTCATTGAATCCTGCTTTGCCCCTACGGCGCCAGCCTTTGCTGCTTTCCAAATATTAGGGCGATCTTGCCAATACAACGGTTAAGTGATCCGACACCTAGATCCACATCAGGGTCGATACTAACCGGGCGAGCCGTCAAGAATCTGAATATTATCTGCAAGCTTGCCGACAGAGTATGAAAGATACGCACTGAAGTTTTCTTTCCGAGTGGAATATCACCGAGTACAACGTCAGGTATCACCTTAAATGTCGCACTAATTGACTCTGGGTAGGTGTCATCGTAAGGGCGATACCGAAGTCCACGCTTCGCGCACTCAAGGATATGCTGTTCATTCGCAGCGCCGAAGTTTTCGCCCAAGGGATAAACCATCAACTCTCGCTCGGGCAACCTGGAATCTGGGTATCCGAGTTCTAACAGTGCTTCGCTGCAGATCAGAGATGCCGCTATTGCCACATCTGGATCCATCTTCGACTTCCAGCCGTAGATGTTGTCAGCCGAAATTTTCTTGTCTATATCGCTTTTCCAAGTCTCTGAAGCCACCCGGACAAGCTCAGCGCCTTTTCGCTCAAGCATTTGTGGTTCAAATTCTTCGCCGATAAACTGGCAAATCTCTGAGACTTTTTCCGCCGGGTCAGTGACAAGATCTTCGTAGCGAACGGTAATGCTGTTTGCATCCTGCGCAAAGAACTTCGAACTTTTCATATATACGCCCATCCACCGGTAAAATTCAGCGATATATGAAGTGGATAGCCCGATATTTTTAATCACCGACGGTATTGAATCACGCGGATCGCGAATAATACGAATAATCTTCGCATCCGGGAAAAGGGCTCTAATGGTGTCGACGTAGAATAAGTGGCGGGGCGTCTTCTCAGCCCAACGTTGCTTACCTTGTACCTCTGCAAAAGCTTCAGGTATTGCTGCGTAAACTGCCTTTACAAAATCATGCCGGGTATCGAGTTGTTTACGTAAATGTTCATTGCTCAAGCCAAAATGACTCGCAAGACTTCGACCATCTGGATATCGGATTTCGTCAAGCTGCTCTATTGTCTTCGCAATCCTGTTATTGCTTTGCGCCAGTGACCTTGCGCGCTTGATCGGCAACGCCCTGAACAGGTCTGTTTCTGGGCCACAGGCAATGCGGCTGTGACTGCCGATAATTGCAGACAGCAATGACGTACCAGACCGTGGCGGGCCTACAATAAAAACTGGCGCGGTACTGGCCGTCGCGGTTACTGCTGATTCCAATGTGTCGTCCTATCCAATGTAGTTTTTTGTGAATACCACAAACAGGTAGCCTGTAATCACGCCCGGTAACAGGAATGCGGTATAGATAATTTCACGTGTAATGCTCATCAAGCCTGCTTGCCACTTCAGGTAAAGCTGGAGGGGTACAACGAACAATGGATATATGCCGAGGAATACCACAGCGGCATAAAAGCCATATTCATACAGGAAAAAAGGTAGGCCAACGCTCAGAATCATTGCCCTCGATAGTGCAATGGGTAACATCTTCTTGGGTTTGCCCGTTGCTTGGTAATATAGCCCCAAACCACGGTAGCGATCCGCAAATAGGCCAATGGCTAACACTGCAAGAAATGGACCCGCCTGGCTATACCGGTCATCATATAGCACTTCAATTAGTGTTGAGCCGCTCACAAATAGGAAACCACAGAAGCCGCAAATGATGAGATCCAACGGTAGCCGAAATCGATAATATACATTTGAACAGTTTTCGCCTTCACGTACTGCCCTGCTTAGCGCCGGGTACATCACTTTCTGCATTATGCTATTTAGTGCACCCCTGACTGACCCAACGATAAAAATTGCAATGGAATATATGCCCATTTCCGCTGCAGTAATGTCGAAAGCCAAAATTATCCTGTCGCCATTAAGCACCCAGTAACCAAGCAATGACGTGGCGAAGATCCATTTCCCGAAATGAAAAATCTCGCGAGCATGATCCCACTGCCATTTCCAACGATTGTTATATCCCGGTAGCAAGATATACTCGGCAAGGACTTTGGCAACATTTGCTACGATGGTCCCCGCAACCAAGGCCCAAATTGTAGGGGAGTATGTAGCCCAGGTGACCATCGTTATGATCGATAAAAGTTGTGACGCAAGCTCTATCGAAGTAACTCTCGCCAAGCGAAGTTCGCGATTTGAAGTAGCGGATTTCGTCGAGCGGAAACCGCTAACGACAAGACTAAATGCGAGAATCGCGAGTACTGCGGGCAAATCCGGATCAGCATAGACGCTTTCTGCCGGCAAAGAAGAACTACCCACCCAAAGTGCAATTGCTATTCCAAAGATAATCGCGGCTAGGGAAATCCCGCGAAATATTTGCAGTATCCACGCGGTGTCAAGGAAATCTCTGTGTGTACCGGCCTTACTCTGAATGATACTTTTTTGGATGCCGACATCAGTGACCATCTGTATCCCGGCAATCACGACATTGGCAAGCGCCATGATTCCGAACATCTCGGGGGCGAGCAGTCGTGTCATGATCAGGTTACTAGCCAAACGAAATATTTGACCAAATGCGTAGCCACCAAACACCCAAAATGCCGCGCTGCGAATCACATAGCGGTTAAACCCTTGTCCAGTACTAGCAGGTGCTTCAGACACCGGGTTACTCATACGTACACCGCAGTGGTTTCTTGTGCTTTGCACTCACTAATTTGCACGAGCGCCCGCTCAAATAGTGTGGCAGAAGTTGTCCAGCTACTTTCCTTGACCGACTTGCTGGCCGCGCCGGACATCAACTTCCATTCATTATCATCGAGTGTCAGTGCCCGGATGATTGATTCTGCCTGAGCTGAAATATCGTCAATACCGTTGAGATAGCCATTAGTGCCATCGCGGATATAATCAGGTGCGCATCCACTACGGGTCGCAATTACCGGACACCCACAGGCCAAGGCTTCCAATATTGGGAGCCCGAACCCCTCGCTTCTGCTACTGAAAACATAGCCTCGGGAGCTCGAGTATATTGCCCGCAATTCTTCTCGATCTGGGGATAGAACAAACTCAACACCGTCGGGGAATTCAATTGAAGGGCTGGGAGCGCTTGCTCCAAACAAAATCAGTCTCGCTTGCGGAACAATCTGTCTTGCTCTGGAAAACGCCGCGAGCGTGACATCGATGCCTTTAAATTTTGACTCTGAATACATGCCACACACGGTAAACGGTGACATCGTTATATTTGCCGGCCGATAAAATTCCTCATGATCCACCGCGTTTGGCACGAGAAATGTATCGTTGTCACCATATTCAGTCGCCATCACATGCGCCAACCACTCGGCGATGACTATTTTTGGAAGACTAGTCTCGTACGTTTTCTTGACCCGTGCCACTGGCATTTCATCATGTACTTCATAGTGCTGCACGAAATAGCATTTGGCGCCCTTTTCCACTGGAAAATGCCGCGTCCACTCTACGGTTTTCCACCAGGTGGTGATTAGTACATCGGCAGATGGGAAGCGATCGGAATTGGACATCTGGTCAGGCGACAAAGTAATGATATTGACACCGTGTAACCGGGAAAAATGAGAATGCTCAATAGGCGAATTCTTGGAAAAACGCCTTTTTAATAGCCGCTTTAGGCCGTTTGAGAACCCACCGTACTTATATTTTGGGCAGACTATGGTAACTTTGTGGCCTGCATCTGACAGAGCCTGAGCATAGATAGCAACGACGCGGCACCCACCACTAAGTGAGGGTACCGGAAATGCGAAAGTAATATTCATCCGTGATTTCGCCTTGTGGTCCGTTGCTAATTTTATCGCCCCTGGTCGGCATGTGTAAATGATTGGAAGACAACGATGTTTTCTTATCGCGGTGGTCAATTTCGCGCGTTCGTCACATTTTTTTGAGGCATTTAGGTAGTACCATTCATATAGCTCAAGCACTGCTGTCATCGCACCGTGAATCCGTTACGAGCTGTTCGTCCGTCGGTTTATAGTTTTCGACAGTTCTCACCAGTCCGAAAATTTCTCTCTCGAGAATCGAATGCAATATGGATTTATGTATTCGAGCTTTCATCCAAATTAGGGATTATCTTTCATGAAGTACTTTTTTATTCATTGCGTAATTTGTCTATTGCTCGTCGGTTGCGGAGGCGGCAGTGGATCGGACGGCGGCAATAATAATCCCCCCGCTGATAATCGCGCACCAGTAGCGGAGGCCGGCAGCAACCAAAGCACCATGCCGGGGCAATCAGTGATCTTGAATGGTGCGGATAGCTCGGATGCAGACGGCGATACATTGAGCTACCAGTGGTCTGTTGTGCAGGCACCATCAGGAGCAGAAACCAGCTTTTCCGCTTCGACCAGTGTGGAAACCAATTTTTCGGCGGATATTCCCGGTACCTATGAAATCCGCCTGACCGTAAACGATGGCGCAGCTTCAGATACGGATTCCGTGAGTGTCGTCATAGCGGAAGATAGTGACGCTCTTGTAGCCAATGCCGGGACCGGCTATTCCGGGGCCGATGGGGAAGATATTACACTTGATGGGCGCGCCAGCACCGGACCTTCCGGCGAGTCGCTAACCTATAGCTGGTCAATCACATCGGGCCCGAGTGATTCTACGGCAATACTTTCTGAACCTAATAGCGCGACCCCAGTACTCAGCTCTGCGTCTGTGGGCAGTTATGAAGTCACACTCGTCGTAACCAGTGAAAGCGGAGGAACTGACTCCGATATCGCCCATATTCTGGTCCTCGACTATCTTCCCATTACACAGGTTGTGGAACACTACACCCAGATCCTGCCAGCGGATGATACTCGGGTTATCTATGTAAGTAGCCAAGAAGGCAACGATGCAAATGACGGCCTGTCCTCCAGTACACCGGTGCAGAGCATCCAACATGGGGCGCGCCTATTACGCGACGGCCATCCCGATTGGCTCGCGCTGAAGAGTGGCGATACATGGGAAACAGGCATTGGCGGCTGGATCAAGTCTGGTCGCAGTGCATCGGAGCCTATGGTGATTACTAGCTACGGGATTGGCGAAAGCCGCCCTCTGTTACGCACACGTGATGAGACCGCATTCCGCTACCAAGGGGGTGGCGGTAGTCCGGAATACGTGGATTTTCTGGTAATCCACGGCCTGCACTTTTACGCGATTTCTCGCGATCCAAACGCCGGGAACAACTTTACCGGTGTGTCGGATGACCGGGGTATTACCTGGTTTCGCGGAACCAACGGCCTCCTTATCGAAGACAATATGTTTGAGCTGTACAAAGAAGCTATTACCCTCGAGGAAATAGACGGCTTCCACATTAGGAACGTCCTGATCAAGAACAATGTATTTATTGACTCATATAATGTGACCGGCAGTCATGCCCAGGGTATTTATCTCGATAAAACAGACAATGTACGTATAGAACGCAACATATTCGACCACATCGGATGGAACGATTCGGTTGCCGGTGCAGAGAAAACCATGTTCAACCACGCTATTTATGTTCAAACCACTAATCGTGATATTGAAATCGTTGACAACATTATCACCCGGAGCTCTAGCAATGGAATTCAGTTACGATCAGGCGGCTTGATGGACGGCAATGTACTGGTGCAAAACGCGATAGGGCTGATGCTAGGGGGAGACCAGGCCCAAGGCAATCCAGGCGTGATCAAGGATAATATTGTTCTACATGGAAGTGATATATCTGCTAGCGAACCGCGAGGCTGGGGTATCGATCTGGCGACTGGTATAGTCTCCGCGGAAATCACCGACAACATTGTCGCTCACGAAGAATCGATTTCGGAAAACCTTATCGCAATTCGTGAGAGTGACTTAGCTACACGCTCTGGCAACGCGGTATACAACTGGGGTGCTCAGTCGGAACCCGCCAGTAGTTTCGTAAACGCCGCGCTGACAATCAATGATTTTGATAGCCATGCCGGTGGAAACGGCACGATGGAGTCCTTTTATAATAATATCCGCGCTCACTCGCAGCGGTCCCCTAATCCGAATTATGATGTAGAAGAGATCCGTCAATACTTCAAAGACGCGTTTTCGCCAGCGCAGTAAGTATTCGCATCAGATATAAAAACGGCCGCCTGGTATTCCAGGCGGCCGTTTTTATGCTCAAATTTATGACCTATTGCTCGCTAAATCCATCAACAAAAAATTGTCTTAGTTGCCTGACCGAATAATCAGGATTCCAAGTTAATCTCGATTGTGCGCGGATATTGCCGATGAACGAATCATAGGTACCGGCACCACCCATGAGTTGATCGAACTCTTCGATTGTGCGTTCTGGATCTATGTAATTCCCAGGGTCATCGGTACCCTCTTCCCATTTATAAACAATGTTGTTGATGTATGTCGCATTTTCTGACTCCTTGATCGCAAAACGATTACTTGCATCACTCATCACATGCGCAACGATATTGTTCTTCACCAATCCATTATTCTGCGTATTGAAATCAATACCCCAACCTCGACGGAGATCACCCGGGCCAATATCATTACCATTTAGCACCACATTATTTATGATCTGTCCATCGCTCGGTGAATTTGTGGCGCGACCTAATAATATGGAAATTGGGTTCCTAATCAGGAAGTTACCCTCGATAATTCCACCCGGTCGTAGCTGCATGCCATGGCTTGAGCTGCGAGAAATAATATTGTTTTTTATGTCGATATCCGTGTTGTCACTCTGGATATAGATCGAGTGGTTAAATTTTGTGGCAACCGCACCTGGATAAGTCGCGTGCCAACCGTTGTGATCAAAGATGTTCTCTTCGATAAGAACCCCCTCAGTCTGCGATACATAAATGCCCTGAGAGTGCGTATCGGTTGCATAAGAATCGACAATTACATTTCTACGGATTACCACGCCACTGATATCAAGATTGTCCAGATCATGAATCTGAATACCCTCTTTATAATGCTCGATGTAATTATCTTCAAACAACAGGTAGCTGCAGCCTCGATACCAGTTGATCCCGCGGTTTGTCGATACCTGGGTAAAACTGGGTGAATCGGGGTCCCGTGTTTCGGAATAAAGATGAAGTCCACTAAAAACAAGGTTATCTATGATCAGTGGCGATCCGCCCCCACCGGATGCGCGCAAACCATCTTTGGTACCGCTCATCAAGAGCGGTCTTTTGGTACCCTCGCCGTAGGCAGTCACAACCATTGGCTCAGATGCGGATCGTCCGCTTTTGACCCATTTGCCCAGCCCCTCCTGCCATTCGTCACCAATCTTTAGCAACAGCCAGTCAGGGCTGCCATCTCTCAGTAAATCCTTCCCGCGGGTAATGCTATTAACTGCTGTTTCAGGAGTCAGTCCGTCGTTTGCATTATCCCCGGTGCTGCTGCTTACATAGATCAGACGCGAATCAGACGCGGGTAAAATTGTGGTAAAGCCCGCCTTTTCAATGGTAATTGGTATATGTGAGAAAGATGAACTGACTTGCGCAACGGTTACCATTCGCGTCGTTTCTGCCGTTGCGCCGGCGGAATCTGTGACACTGTAAATCAGTTCGTAGGTGCCTGGCGTTGTGGTATCGACCTCCCCGGCGACATCAATTTTCGCGTTGAGATTTCCGTCCTCTGTATCGTTCGCTGTCGCACCCGGATCCGAAAATTCTGTATTCTGCTCCACTTCTAGAGAGGCAGCTCCGTTTAAATTGATCGTAGGCGCGTTGTTTTCAGCGACATTTACCAGTCGTTCGATTGATGCGGATGCGCCATCGGAGTCCGTAACCTGATATCCGATAACGTAGTTACCCGGTACATTTGAAGTAATCGGTAAGCCGGTAACGATTATTTGGTCGGTCAAGTCTCCGTCCTCACTATCGTTCGCCGTGGCGCCCATATCTTCGTACGCTTCACCGTGGTGCAGTTGGATATTGTTGGCACCAACCAATTGAATCTCTGGCGGACTGTTGGTGTCGCCATCTCCCGGATCCGGTGGATTCCATCCTCCACACCCTGTACAAATGAGCATTATCAAAACGTACATTGAATACCTGGACATTCGTTACCTCGTCTCTCGCAGTACAAAAAAGCAGAAAAAGTATGGGTTAGCCGCTTTTCTTTTCCAGATTCAGACGAGAATATTTGCTTCGATTGACACTTTTTGTGAAACGATTTACTAATCGGTCACACCATTTTCCATTCTATAAGAACAAACTACTAGCTTGCACAACAGGCAAACCATCAAAATATTTCAAACGCTTATCTCCGCGTCGCGTGCTAGTGTCGCATCCGTCGTGGCTTGTACGCCTATGCCCACCAGCTCGTGAAAATTCGATGCTCGGATTAGGGGACCCTGACAAGGGTGTGACCCTTCCGATAGCGCCATAGGGAAAACTAACCAAGTGCGAATCCGTGCAAATAGCAATAATGGTGCGCATTTACCCTGTCTCCTTTCGACTGTGTCAATGATCTTCGCGCCGTTATGGTATTATCCCATCCGTCATCTATATCGATACGGCCTACGCGATACATTTAGTTATCGATCGCGCATAAGGATCAACTTACTAAGTAATTCCTTCATTCCACTCCCGAAAAGGAGACATCTCAGGAGTATGGTGGTTTTAGTGCTATCGCGTGTTTTCTACGCCAAGTGATAGCAGGTAGAAATTGATTATCAAACAAGGATGTTAAGATGCATGACTGCAGACGAATGGCAGTTCTAATCCCAGAATTTCCCGGACAAACACATATTTTCTTTTGGCGTGAGATTCAGGCGCTCCGCGAAGCGGGCAACCATGTCGAAATCATATCCACGCGCAAACCGCGCGCAAAGAACTTTCACGAATTTTTTTCTCAGGTTAGCGATACCTACTACCTTACGAAGATCCCAGTCATACGACTGATTGCGCACATCCTGGCAAATCTACCTTGGCTGATGCGTTCAGTACTATATTGCTTTCGGCTACAGGCTAGCTTTTCAGACAAGTTGCGCACCCTGTTATTTATTCCGCTCGCAGCGAATCTTCAGTTGTATTGCAAAACAAAAGAGATAGGACATATTCATGTCCATTCATCTGCAGATGCATCACATATAGTAGCGATCGGTGCCCTGTCGGGTAAATTCACATACAGTGTCTGTATTCATGGCAATCTCAATCAGTATGGCCGCAACCATCCAGAGAAGTTATCAGGCGCTTCTGCAATTATCACTGTGACAGAACCGCTGCGTAGTGAAATTCTGGACGCACTTCCGAACTACCCTAGAGATCAGGTACACGTTGTACCAATGGGTGTAAATGTGAGCAAATTTTTGCCACGTACTTACGCGGAATTCGGCACCAAACCAATCATCTTGACCTCCGTAAGTCGATTGGCGTATGTCAAAGGGCACACCTATACGCTGCAGGCATTAGCGCAACTCCCAGAAAACCTTAACTTCATTTATAAGATCGTCGGTGACGGCGAAATGCGGGAGAAGCTCGAGCAGGAAGTGCATGAACTCGGACTCACCGACAAGGTCGTATTCATGGGCTTCAAAAAAGAGCAGGAAGTTAACAAGATTTTACAGACAACAGATATTTTTGTATTAACAAGTTTTGGCTTCGGCGAAGCTGCACCTGTAGCAATCATGGAGGCGATGGCATGCGGTGTTGCTACCGTATGCTCAATTATAGGTGGAACAAGAGACATGATTACGGACGGGCATGACGGCATGCTTGTGCGGCAAAAAGATGTTGAGGATATTAAACGAGCTATTTTATTCCTTCTGGAAAATAGTGGGAAAATAAAAGCCATCTCGGAAAACGCTCGTGCAACTGCGGAAGAAAAATTTTGCCACCGCCGTGTAGCCAACCGGCTGGCACAACATATCATACATGCCTGACCTGCTCGATAGATTCGAACTCACTCGACGTTATTGCTTGCCTATATATTTTTTCCAGTGCCGAGCCTTTATTTTTCCATGAATATAGCTCGGCTTGCTTCCTTGCCGCTAAGGCCATATCAAAAAGTCTCTTAGGGTTGTCCTTCAAAAATCTGATTTTCTCAGCTAACTGCTTTACAACGTGCTCTCGGGATATTGGCTCTATCTTAAAACCACTATTTTCCGTCACGTATTCACCGATTCCGCCATTGTTTACGACCAGACATGGCGTCCCGGCTGCCATCGATTCCATCACAACTGCTCCGCCAAATTCACGAACCGACGGAAAACAAAAAAGATCTGCATCTTTGCACTCGGCCGGTACATCAGCGTGCGGAATCCAGCCTTTGAAATCTACCAGAGCAGTTAACTTGTTATTCGCCACATAATCCGTTAGCTGTTTCCTCTGGGAACCGTCTCCAACGATAGTAAACTGCAAATGTTCCTTATCCGTTTCGGAAAGTTCAGCCAGCGCTTCCAAAATCATATCACAACCCTTATATGGCTCCAGTCGGCCCAGAAACAGGAGTTTGAACATGGACCTAGCATTTGTAGACTTACCTTCACAGAAGCTGCGACTTTCCGCCTCTTTTCCAATTTGCAAAGCGGATTTATAGAACATTTCGTTGGCGGCATTTTCATACATCAAACGCATCTTGGCGGACTGTGATGGGAATACCTTTTTTAACCAGGAGTCTGTGTATGACGAGCCCGTCAAAATTACGTCAGCATGCTTGTAGGTCGCACGATAGCCGGGTACCAGCCATACACCGACACTGCGGATCCAATTGAAGTAACTAAACTCCCGTCTTCCTATGTTCCGAAAGGCTTCTGGATAGGGAACACCACCGTTTACAGGCCCAAGAATGAATTTTGTTTCTCGCTCAGATTTACGACACGCAGCGGCAATAGAATACGGATATCGCGGCATAATTGGCGTCAACGCATGGACGATTTCATAGTCACCGTTGGCGACATTCTCCGCAAATTCTTGATCAACGAAACGGTTAAAGAAGAAATAGATTGGAAACTGTAGCAGGTGGCGCAGTGGCCAAACAGTTCGCCCGCGGAAAGTCGTGAGAAATGCTATTAGTTTGTAGTAGGCAATCTCTGTGCGTGTCTGCTCATAATAAGTAATGTCGCTGGTATGTCCTGCGCGATAAAGCGCTTCCTTATTCCGACAATGTGTCACCAAATGAACATCAGCAAAGTCACTTATAATCTTATAAAAATTATAACCAACCAGCGGAACCGAGCTTAGCTCTGGATTACAACTTTCAATTACCAACAGTACTTTAATTTTCATTTTGTCGGCCTAGTGCTGAGTCATTCCACTGCGAATTCCAGTATTTATCACCGGCGCTCGTTTACCAAAAATTCGCGTTGCCAACTTCGTTATTATCATAGTGCTGATTTTTTTTGGATTAACGGGATAATATGTTTTGGCTTTAGCCTTAAGCCCTGTCAATCTTGATATTTTCTGAACAATTTCGGGAAACTTTTCTTGATCCGTTAGTTCATCGAAGTTGACCTCCAACACATCATTCGATACTCCACTCCAAAATTCAAAAAAGTCGTCTACCTTTTGTTTATATAGATCAACATCATTTACCAGACCCCAAGACTGAGTCGATCGAAGCGTCTGGTCTACCGGCCTACGTAATAGAATGACATGTGACTGCTCAACAAGCTTCTCGATAGTCGCTCGCATATTTTCAGGCGCGGCCTGAGGAAAATGGGTTTTGACAACACACCTCCCGATCTGCAGACCATTATTGATATATTGGTCCCTATTCATCTTACTTCTAAATAGCTGGTCAGCATCGACATATAGCGGTTTCTTCGCCAGCTCTGAGAAATTATTCAATAGCAAGTCTATCGCCAAGTGTGTTCCGGAACGCATAACAGACGCTACTATAATTGGCTTACCACTACCCTTGGGGATTATTCCAGGCGGGCACACCACACGCGGGTTTGTAAATGGCACTAGATGTTTACCTATTACATTAATCAGACTTCTAAACATATCCACGATTTTTTCACAATTTCTCTGAAGATTTTATTGAGCTGGCAGTTGCACAGCCGAGTTTCCTATTATGGGTTCCCGATCCGCAGATTCACGTCGACGTGATTTTCGAAACTTATGATTCGCACACATACCGATGGCAGCGCCATACAAAAAGAACACCCAATTGTGTTGCGAAGCATTTGGAATCTGATCAACCATCAGCATTGCGATGGTCACGCAAAAAGTCGCACATACCTGAGCATGTTGTGGATCACGAATCTTACTCAAAAACGCTTTGCCATTTTTTACTGCTAACATCGGTAGTCCAAGGAATACCAAATAGCCAAGTAGACCAAACTGGGTAAACTTGATAATCCAGTAACCATCTGTGACCACACCATCAATACGGTTACGGTCCCACCCTCCCCAACCGAACAGTATTTTTTCCTGACCATGTGCAAGCATGATTTCTTCATTTCCAAATCGGAACGCCAACGAACCAACCTTATCAGGCCCAAAAACGGCGGCCAGCTCCAGTAGTCTGTCGTGAGGGATGTAGTTAAACATGGCCAATATTGGATAGAAAAATACAGCGGATGCAATTATGTACGCGCCCAAAGTCGATAGTCTTGATGGCAAGACCGCGAGCATAAGAAAGCCAAGCGTACCCAGGAGCCAAGCCCCAACAGACTTACATATCAAGAGAAGGAATAATCCATACAGAACAAAGACGATGTTTGGCAGAATGAAGATCTTTTGTTTCGCTTTCCATAGTCCGGTCATTGCGAGCAAGACAACAACAGAAAAATTAGCAACCAATAGCCCGTGCCCCATGAATACGACCGGCCGGTATCCCCCAAATCGGATTTGCTGATTAAACGCATGGGGGAAAAAGCCATAGATCCATGTGTGGAGCTGCGGGCTCAGCACCACTTCGATAATCATCAACGGCGAGTAGAGAACCCCAGCAATTGCGACCAGTCTTAGGACATTAATGCCATCTTTTATGTCTTTGACAAGAATTGACGCGAGGGCAAATGGAACCAGTGTAAATGCCATCTGAAATGTCATTGAAATTAGGTCTTTAGGTGAAAGGGCAGGTTTCACCCGTACTCCCGTGAACACAGGATCGAGATTTGTAAGTACCGTCAGGCTTGAAATTAGCAGGCCGGTAACAAGTAATAACTTGCTGCTGAATGTCGGCGGAAAGCGAAACTTTACCTTTTTAATAAGAAAGCAGCCGATGAGTGCGCTGTACGCTGCAACATTTTGCTTGTCTATATTGGGTAAGATAGGAAGTACAAATGCGACCTTCTGAGGCAGAAACATATATGCGCCAAAAATCGTCCAGAAGGTAGCCGTCAACGCACTATATTTTCTGTATAGCAGTAAGGATAGAAATGGCCATACTAAAACAGCCAATAATGCTATTGTATTTGGCATGACTCAAGCTGGAGATTGATATCGAAGCTGTCGCGTAAAATTCGTGTGTTTTTCGCGAGATTAAATTCTGACTCTACCTTTGATATTGCATTATTGATTTTTGTTACGCTGCTTTCTGGCGTCTCATTTACGACATTTTGGATTGAGACCGCCAAGGCACTTGCGTCAGGTTCAGACAAGCTTCCCGTAATGCCATCAATTACCAGTTCAGGAATTCCCGATACCGAAGTTGCAATTACCGGGACCCCACGCATCATTGCCTCCATCAACACGACCGGAATGCCATCCATATCGCCGTTGGAGTCGACTTTCCCGGGAAACACGAAGCAATCAATCTTTTCATACCAACTGGAAACAAGATCGTGCGGTAGAGCACCGCCGAAAGAGACATTCTCTGTCAATCCGTGACTTTGAACGAGAGCTTTAAGACTTTGCTCCAGCGGTCCATGACCCATGATCTCGAGCTTAATATTGGTTTGGTGTGGCGATAGTTTTGCCATCGCATTGATCAATATATCAACACCTTTTTTCTCAACGAGTCGACCTAAAAAGCCAAGAACAACCACTCCACGTTCCTGATTAGACTGATCCCGTGGAGAAAATTGATTGGTGTCTACGCCGCATCGAACCAGCACCATTTTGTCCGCAGGAATGCCCTGGGACTTAAGCACTTGCATGTTGAAGGTGGAAATTGTTGCAACGAACTTCGCGCGTTCACCCTTCTGTCGCATCAGGTATGCACGCTGAAAAATGTCATTTGCGTGGGCGGTAAAGCTAAAGGGCGTGTCCAGCAGCATGCTGGTATACATTCCAATGTCGGTAGCGATATGCGAAAAATGGCAATGAATATGATCAATATTCTCCATGAGCAACCTGTTGGAGAGATAACCAGCCACCAGGAAACGGTATATCTGGCCTAACGCGAGCTTTGGGTCTTTTACACAGAGCAGGCTATCCCCTAGGCAATGTCGCGCGCTCTTTAGGTAGGTTAGCGGATGCTTCGCCAGGAACTTAACGTTTTCAACTAATACATGCTGCAGTTTCTTCCCATACAGGTAGTGGCAATTTTTTGCTATTCGTACAATCTGTTCATCTGCACCACCAGTCTCCACCGAATGCAGTGAAAATGGGAGAACGGTTTTCCCCAGCTTTTCCAGCTCAAGAATCTCGTTGTATACGAAGGTACTGGACTTACCAGGTATTTCAGGAGCGATGTAGGCAATGCGCCCACTATTTTCTATCTTTGCCATGAGGTTCCTTCTCATGCTCCTCTTAGCAGGGATTTGTCGGTAGGGGACCTGGCTACATCGTTAGTATTTGTGTTTTCGGCATTCATCCGAGCTTGTAACAATGCATTTCCCGTGGCATTTGCGTCCGGATTCCAGCGGGAGGCATTGGTAGCTTCCAGGCGCTCCACCGCTCTATGTCTTCCCACAAGTAGTGAGCGAGATTGATACCAGCGGATTTCTTTGATCAATTCTGGATCATCCAGCTGCTTATCTTGCCTAAATAACGCTTTTAGATAGCCGTAGTACATTGCAATGCCACCGATGACGTATGGGTATTCGATGGCCCTAAACACACAGGTTGCGAGCATGTATAACCAGCCCGTACCCATAAAATACTGTCCAAATCCGTGACGGGCGCGGCCTGCCAGGACACCGTGTTGGCTGGAACCCATCACACGGAGATGGATGAAATTGAGCTCTGGCTCATCCCAGCTCAACGCACGCCACCCCATTTCTCTACATTTGTGACAATCAATTGCGTCCCACATAACTTCCCGCACAAACCCACCAATCTGTTCAAAGCATTGGATACGATAGAACTTTGTCATCCCTGCTGACATCTCGTCACCGCGGCGCTCACTGACCAGTTTGCCGTCTCGCTCGTTATAGGGTTTGCCACTGCAAGTACCGATTCGCGGGTCCGCCTCCATTTTTTCCATCAAATGCTCGAAATATCGCGCGGGTAGTTCGAGATCCAGGTCCAATTTACAGAGATAGCTGTACTTCGCTCGATCAATGGTTTTCAGACCAGCATAGAAAGTATCGACAACCCCTGGACCGACGTTGCGATACCCGCGGTTCTCGCGGGTTAAAATACGGATGAATGGGTACTTATTTGCATACTCAGCGAGAATTTCGCTCGAGCCATCGGTGGACCCATCATCGACAATGACCCAGAGCCTCGGTGGTGCTGTCTGCGCCACGACGCTATCCAGCGTCCGCTGCATATATTCTGCTTCATCGCGACACGGCGAGATTATGACGTAATCTCTATTCTGCACTTGTACATTCCCTTGCATAAATTAAATTCAGTTTGCTGCCGGCTCAGCAACACTCTGGGCGAGCATGCGATTAATTCTTGGCAGAACGAGCGCATTTTGGATATAACGTTTTGTGAGCCTTGTAGGATTTTGCAACAAGCGATAAAGCCATTCTAGGCGTGAGCGCTGCATCCACTTCGGCGCCCTTTTTTCTTTGTCAGCAAGGAAAAGTATCGACGCCCCAATACATAACGCAATACCGTTGAATCGAGCCTGCTGTTTTAGCATCAGGGCGAGCTTCTCCTGTTGGGGCGAGCCAACCGCAAGGAACACGAAATCTGGCTGTGCACCTAGAATATTATCGATAACTTTTTTTACTTCGTCGCCCTTGTTTATAAATCCCATCGTCGGGTTATGGTGGGTTATATCCAGATAGGGAAATCTATCCCGAACGATGTTGATAACCTCATCCTCGCCGCCAAGGATATATATTCGGTCCCTACTATTTAGTTCGCTTTCGAATAGACGCCGCGTTAGGTCACTGCCAGTCACGACCTGCGGTATCTTGGTACCATGGCGATTGAGCAGAGCTTCTAGAATGCGACTGTCACAAAGTGACAAACTCGCATTGCGATAGATATGCTGAAGGCTTCCCGTGTCATCTTTTCTTGCGAGTCTGGCCAGGTGATCAACATTCGGTGTCACAATGTAACCTGCATGTTTATTTCTCTGCATTTCACGAATATGGTCAACGGCACTGTCCATACTCGCTGTATCGATGCGGCAAAGTCCAATATCGACAGAATGAATATCAGGCATTAGTAATCTCTATTTATATTCGATGATCGAAGTTTTGCACCCGGAGAACTGGCCCATGGCGAACTTCGTCACCCCAAAGAACTGCGGGATCTTTCCAATTTGTGTTAACACCCCGTAGACCAGGGAACGTCGAAATGAATTTCTACGCTGTAGTTTTCGTATAAATATACGGAACGCCATTGCCGGGTAGGCAAGAATTAGGAAGAGCGCGATTGGGGCAGAGAACGGATATATACTTATAATTAGAATTGGGAACACACACGCCCAGAAACAAATACTTGCGACTTCTCTAACACAATATGGATTTTGCTTGGTGGCGTGTAACGCACTGCGCGCAGCATAAGCAAATCCTGCGCGCTTATTTCGTAACCAGAATTGCCGGAAGCTTGTCATTGCTGCGTCATGCGAAGTCATTTCCTCCGCGATTCGCCAGATTTTCCAATTCTTTTTTCTCAGCCTAAAGCACATTTCGGGCTCTTCACCCGCGATCATTTCAGGGTTGAAGCCACCCACCGCGATTATCGCTTCCTTTCTCGCGAGAAAGTCACCGCCACAGGATTTTGTATCGCCTATTGGGGTATCCCATTCCATATCGCACAAAGCGTTATAAATGGTTCTTTGTGGATAGACTTCCCTTCTTCTCCCACATGTGATCGCCACATGTGGATTAACAGACAAAAAGGAAATCGCTTTCACTAACCAGCCGGGTTGTATGGCGCAATCGCCGTCAATGAACTGGATGTATTCAATATTTGGGTATTTTTCCAATAGATAGGCTAACCCGGTATTACGCGCACGCGCGGCGGTAAAACGCGTGGTCATATCGAGTTGTATAACGTCACTGCCTACGCTGTTCGCATACTCGACACTGCCGTCTGTTGAACCCGAGTCAACATACACAACTGGTGGTAAGTTAAGGTTGCTATCCTGATTCAGAGTGTCGTCGTTTTTATGCGCTTCAATTCCCGGGCTGATAGACTGGCGCTGCTCAAGTATTGAGTCGATACAACGGCGCAGCCGGTCTCCCTCATTCCTGCCGATAACGACAAATCCCAGAGTTGGTTCACCAAGCTTGTGTGCGTCATTGTTATGAGTAGGCATGTTCGCCCCCCACAGCAGTATCGTTTTGCTTCGTGCTCCAGTCCAAAGTATCTTCCACAACGCAATCTCTATAGTTGTCTACTGTAATTTCAGTACCCAGTAGATAACCAAGTTCTTCCAAATCACGATTTAATATGTGTTGAATCTTTCTAAGCGATGCTTCAGATAAAATAGGGCGTTTCTTCATCTGCAGACGTGATTTAACTGCGTTACGGAGTGCTCGCGGTACAAGAACTCTGCGTAGAAATTTTAGAACCGGATTTCCAATCAGGAATCTCGTTACAGGATTGGTGCGAAGGCGCTCAGAGGAAACATTGGTTTTAGACAAGTCATCTTGCCAGGTCACCTTACCGGTATAACCAATAAACTGTGCGATTCTCTCTAGTTCAGACTGTGGGTATGCTCTTAGCCGCTCGAAAAATACCGGCAGTATCTTGTCCCGGCCATATCGTTCAATAAATGGGCCCAACTGGCGTGCATAACAGCTATAGTTGAGCAACTCCGAATGTTGCTCAATTGCCTGGTTAATATCGACCTTTATATTGTTACAGCTCCATTCGTGGATATATTGCGATATCAGACGCTCAATCGGGTGGCGCATTACATAGATGAGCTTTGCGTTGGGCAGTGACTCATAGAGTCTCTCAACGGTCTTTGGGTAAGTGGGAAGCTTGGTATAGTGGGTGCTAGCCTCACCAAGAATATCGTCCCTTACGGCGCTCTCGAACAACCCTTTGTACCAGTCTGCACCCCGGGCATACTGTGCATCATCGCTAAAGAAATTTGGCTCCTTCAATTCGGGCATGTATATCCCATCAAGCTTACGCAGCTGCTCATAGATCGTCGTAGTTGCCGACTTCATGGACCCAATGATTACGAAATCTGGAAGAGTTTGCTTCTCTTGAATCATTGGTTTACCACTCGACTGCTTTTTCTTGGTGAGAAAGTAGTGGATGTCTGCGGGGCCAGGAAATCAATCCAGATATCACGCCATTCCCCTGGTATCCGGGGTCCAGGATATTTACCGCGCAGGCACTTCAGCATTCGGATGGCACGTCCGAAATACCACGCCAAATTCGCAATTAAGAGCCTTTTTTTGCCACCTAATAACATAAAATATCGAGTCCGTGACCGGTAGAAGTAGGCAGGTATACGTTTTTTGTTTTTAGCACTTTCTTTTACGCTGGAAGTACCACCACGCAGATGCACAACGCGGGCTCCCAACGCCTGTTCGATGGTATATCCTGCTTTCTGTATTCGTAGACAGTATTCAATGTCTTCGAAATACATAAAGAATTGCTCATCCATCAAGCCGATTTTTTTGATGACCTCTGCTCTCAGCAGGACACATGCAAAGCTTACCCAGTCAATCTGTTGCTCGGGTTCGTCAAGCTCTATAGGCGTATTTTTTCTACGCAGAATGTGTGAAATAAGTTGAATTTGTGCGCCGCGTATAAACTCACTGGTTACACCACGGCGTCGGAAGCGGCTGACCTGCGGCCTCCCGTCCAGATACTCAAGTCGGGGGCCAACTGCTGCGATTTTTGTGTCTCGTTGAATACGATCCATCAGGAGAGAAATAGCACCAGGACGAACGATCGTGTCGCTATTTAGCAACAAATAGAATTTCGCTCGAAGGCGCTTGATCCCGAGATTATTGCCGGCCGAAAACCCTCCATTGGCTGGAGATGCAAGTAAATGTACTTTTTCAGCAGTTGCCGCGTCAGTGCCGTCGATCCAGGCCTGGAGTGTTTCGATAGAGTGATCGCCAGAGGCATTATCAACCACGACCACGCCGGCACGGCTCGGTAGCTGTGGTACCAAGCTTTCCAGGCAATCTACGACGAGATCAGGTGTACGGTAGTTAACGATGACTACCGCAAGAGCTAAGGGAGCGCGACTTTCCATTGTCTGCTTCTATATGAGAGACCACTTCGCAAGGAAATGACCGAAATTCCATTTTAGTTATTGCAACGACTAGTGATCTTGGACTCGCAAAGTGCGTGCCAGTCCGTTCCATTCACTAGTAACTGGTGTATTGCTAGAGTTGGCCTTCCTATCCAGCCAGATAGCTACCTTTCAGTAATTTACATCCGGTGTACCCGAGCGCAGCGGTATCAATACCGTGCACTTTCCCCTGTCGCCGGTGCTGAAAGGTTCTCCAATACGAGATGCGGGTCACACTTTACCAAGAATTGATGACATTTCAAAAATTAACATCAAATAATGATTTATACGCCATGGTGGACATGCAAATAACTGAGAAAAATTTTGAGGGGATTAATGAAACAAGAATTCAAACTATCGAAAGTTAATAAAGCTGGCTCCCAATCGGTGCTACCTGGAAACCCCCGGTAAAGAAAACTGAAATTAAGGCTAGGTTTCACACACGTTTTACCCAGTGCAAAATTTCATGTGTGCCTGGTCCAGACCAGTGAGAAAGATGGACTAAAGTCCCGAATCATTTCTTGCAGGTTTTGGAGTCAACTCGTTGTACATTTTGTACAAACTGGATGCATTACTCATCCAATACTGCCATTTACCGCGATCTGGTACGGTACAGCAACGTGCCCCCCCTTGGCCATATCTTTTATTAATTCCAAGTCCAGTGGGTGGGTACAGGCTTTCTAGGCATAAAAAAACCACCCGAAGGTGGTTATCAAACAGGGTAAAACCCTTTCACTGGTGTGGTGCGGCCGATTCTTCGGCAGGGCACCGGGGTCGACACTTGGGAGTGGAGAAAACCTTTTCTTTCCTTGCGCAATCCATCACGCAATCACTCCTAAGTACCGACGCCGCTGCCCTGCCCCAGCAGCAAATACTTATTTCGGTTTATTTTTCGACGAACGCGCGCTCGATCACGTATTCGCGCGGGATACCGGCGCGTGTTTCGCTAAAGCCCCAGTCGTCGAGAATCTTGGTCAGATCCTTAAGCATGGCCGGGGAGCCGCACAGCATAAAGCGATCCTCTTCCACATTTGGCGTGGGCAGGCCGAGGTCACTGAACATTTTGCCGGACAACATCAGGTCGGTAAGGCGGCCATTGTTACGATAAGGCTCGCGGGTCACCGTGGGGTAATACAGCAGGCCGTTCTGTACCATTTCACCGAAGTACTCGTGCTCGGGCAGTTCCTTCTCGACGTAATCCTGATACGCCAGCTCAGACTTGAAGCGCACACCGTGGGTGAGAATCACCTGATCGAAGCGCTCGTAAACATCCGGGTCCTTGATGATGCTCATAAATGGTGCCAGACCGGTACCGGTGGACAGCAGCCACAGACGCTTGCCGGGCAATAGGTGGTCGGCCACCAGGGTGCCGGTGGGCTTGCGGCTGACAAAGATTTCATCACCGGGCTTGATTTTCTGCAGCTGCGAGGTCAGCGGGCCATCGGGCACCTTAATGCTGAAGAACTCCAGTTCATCCTCGTAGTTGGCGCTGGCAATGGAATAGGCGCGCAACAGCGGGCGACCGTTGGGCTGTTCTAGCCCGATCATGGTGAAGTGGCCGTTTTCGAAGCGGAACCCGGGGTCACGACTGGTTTTGAAGCTGAACAGCGTATCGTTCCAGTGATGGACCTCAAGCACCGTCTCTTTATTCAAGTTAGACATAACAATAGAACCGCTTATTCCTCAATTTCTCGGTGCATTCTAATGCTGGTAAATGTATTGGCAAAATGGGATATTTTGATATCTGTTATCTAATTTTCCGATACTTGGAGGCTGACACTATATGCGCTATTCCCTGCGCCAACTGGAAGTGTTTCTGGCTTGTGCTCACCACGAAAATGTCAGCCGCGCCGCGGAGAGCCTGAATATGTCGCAGTCGGCGGCGTCCACCGCGTTGAAGGAATTTGAGCAGCAGTTTGACCTGCGCCTCTTCGAACGTACTGGCAAGCGTTTGCGCTTGAATGAACTGGGCCGGCAATTGTGGCCGCGTGCGGAAGAATTACTGGAGCGCGCGCGGGAGCTGGAAGCCACCCTGATGGTACACAGCGACCTGGGCCGCCTTAAGATCGGGGCCACCCTGACCATCGGCAACTATCTGGCAGCGGGCATTATGGCGCGCTATATGGAGGAACAGCCCGAGGCCCGGGTAGAACTGGAGGTTGCCAACACCGCGGCAATTGCCCAGGGCGTAGTGAACTTTGAGCTGGATCTGGGCTTGATCGAAGGCGAGCTGAATCATCCGGATCTGGAAATGATCCCGTGGCGGGAAGACGAGCAGGTGGTGTTCTGCGCACCGGACCACCCTCTGGCAAAGCGCGCACAATTAAGTGACGAAGATTTGCGCGAGGCCACCTGGATTTTGCGGGAAACGGGTTCCGGTACCCGCCAGACCTTCGAACGCGCCCTTGCCGGACTGTTGCCGGAACTCAACATTCGCCTGGAGCTGCAACACACCGAAGCAATCAAGCGCGCGGTAGAAGCAGGGCTCGGTATCAGCTGCCTTTCACGAGTTTCCCTGACGGATGCGTTTCGTCGCGGCGCGCTGGTGGAATTGCCCGTGCCACAGCGGGATTTCAGCCGTGAATTTTACTTTGTGCTGCATCGACAAAAGTATCGCAGTGCCGGTATTGAGCGCTGGCTCGAGCTCTGTCGAAAAGTGCAATAAAGACATTGCTTATCGGCAACGGTTACCTAGAGACAAGCTTTATTGTATTTTTCCATCGTTAGCTCCACTGGCGCAGGCGTCGAGCCTATGGTTGTGCGTTTTGCGACTATGCGAATTACAGACACAAAAAAAGCGAGTCTCTTGAGAGACTCGCTTTGCGGTCGTACACGGGACAACGGCTCAAGCCATCACCCCGCTTTACCAAAAAGCGGGATTACTCCTCGGTCTTTTCCGCCAGAATGGTTGGCGCTTCGCCACGCTGCTCTGGGTGAGTCCACGCAGGCAGCAGGTTTTTGGCAATGGCCTGGCTGGCAATGTACGGGTATTTCGCCTTCAGAGCTTCCATATCCGCATCGTAGTTATCGGTAATGCTTACCTCAAAGGTACCGTTAGAGAAACCGGCAACGGCCTGATCGATCAACGGGATCACCAGGCCGGCACGAGGCTCTTCACCTTCGCGCGGCTTGATAGTGGCGGTGATATTACCCACATAAACCACTTCATTCGCCGGCACGTCGATTTCGTATTCAAACGGCAGGTCAGCCATTGCATTCAGTAGCAGCGGAACCTGACGTAGGAAACGGGCCAGCTTGATAGTTGCCTTACCGGGGGCCACGTCCATGCTGATAAAGTACTCTTTACCGCCCTTGTCCAGATCAGCGATCAGGGTAGGCTTGGTAAAGGAATAGTCTTTTTCGTTCTGGTTTACGAACACTGCGAGCAGGTTCGGCTGATGGCTGGGCTTGTTGTCGTTACGAATCGACAGCTTCGCCACCAGGATACTTTTCTCAGAAGTATCGATTGCGGCGACTTTGTCGTTCAACGGCATTTTGCTGACGCTTGCACAACCAGCAAACGCAACCACGGTTAACATCAAAACTACACGAGCGAGTACTTTCATGGATAACCCCAAAATTATTATTGGTATGTTTATGCAGCGAAATTAGTTCAGCGGAATCAGCTGCGCTTTGGCTTCATCGGTCAGCTGGTGAACGGAAGCGATGGACAGGGTTTCAAGACCGGTAGCCGCAGTTACAGGAGCCAGGGAAACGTTGGCGGATTCCGGCAGTTTCCACATAGCGCCAGTGGCCGGGTCAACAATCAGCATGCCGATCAGGCCGCCGAACAGAATGTTACCGATGTACCAGCCGTCCATGCCTGCACGCAGCTGGAAGCTCTGCTCTTCGAAGCCGGCCATCTGGAACTTCACCACGTAGCTCGCGGAGGAGAAGAAGCCGTCAGAGGCAGACAGGGTGATGGTGTCCGGGGTAACGCCGGTGTGAACATCGAAACCAGCTTCATTCACAACAACAAAGTTGGCACCCGCGGGGTTGCTGTTGATGGTTACAGGGTAATTACTGTCACTGAGGATACTCGCACAACCAGATACCAGCCCGAGACCCGCAATTGCCGCCACTAAAGTAATTTTTTTCAACATGATGAAGCCTTAACAATATTGTTGTTTATCTATTTGCTGGACGAATGCTCCGCCAGCGGTCGGCAAGGCTATCACGAAATCTGGTAAGTGGGTCCCAAATAGCGATTACATGTCATTACAGGTGGGCTCTGATCGCACTTTGATCAATGTCGGCTATTTATTTCCAGCAAACAACTCGCCAAAAAAATCAGCGCGATTCCAGCGCGGTTTCTGTGCGGAATCCGCGACTTCCCATGCGATTGCGTAATTCACTTCGGCAAATTGCTGTGCCGCCACGTAGTTAACCCCCGCATCTGCTGTGTCACTGGGACTGTGATAGTGATTGCGCAGGAACTGGATCTGCGCGCGGCTGCCGTCGACCTCGCCGTTAATGGCCTCGCGCCCGGTGATGAGGTAAATCGCCGGGATGCCCCGGCGTACAAAACTGTAATGGTCGCTGCGCACAAAGATGACCTGCTCGGGCATGGGGTCTGGACTCAGCTTGAGGCCTGTGCGACGGGCAGCGCGGGTGGCGGTTTTACCGAGACTGGAATGCTCGGCACCGAAGGCGATGACATCGCGGAACGGATACAGCAGCATCGGCATATCGAGGTTGATGTTGGCCACCATGGACTTGGGGGCAACCGGCGGGTGCCGGGCAAAGTAATCCGAGCCGAGCAGGCCCTCTTCTTCCGCGGTTACCGCCACAAACAGAATGGAACGCCTGGGCGCGCGGTTCGCGGTGGTAAACAGCCGTGCGACCTCCAACATCACCGCGATACCGGCGGCATTATCCTGTGCGCCGTTGTTAATAAGCCCCGTGCCGGGCTCAATGCCGATATGGTCCAGGTGTGCGGAAAAGATGATGTACTCGTGTCTGAGCTTGGGGTCGCGCCCCGGCAGGAGGCCGACCACGTTCGGGCTGGAGATACGCTGGTGCTTGGCGCTGCTGGTGAGGGTGGCGGTATACGGCAGGGCAAATCCCTGCGGCACCAGGCCGTTTTCAATTTCGGTGAAGATGGTGTCGAGACTGCGTGCGGCACCCATGAACAATTGCTTGGCCGCCGGGATATCGAGCATGACGCCCGGTTGCAGGTGCTGGATGCTGTTACCGGGCGTGCCGTCGGCACGCAGCCAGTCCCAGCGCGGGTCCTGCACATGCTTGGCGGAAGCGGCAAACGCGCGGCGCAGCTCGCGTATGGGGGTATTCAGGGTAATGGTGCCGACTGCTCCGTGGCGCGCGGCGGTCTGCTGCTTGGTGCGGTTGGAAGCGAAGTGGGCACCCACCTCATTCGGCAGGTACTGCGGGCGCCCGGACAGGTACACGACAATTTTGCCCTGCACATCCAGCCCGGCATAGTCGTCGACACCATAGGCGGGCGCATCGATACCATAGCCAACAAATACGAGGCCGGCCGTCGTCGCACTGTCGTTATGCGCCGTCGAGGGGGCACCGAGAAAATCCACCCCCAGGTCAAAGGTGATGTCACCCTCGCGGCTATGCAGTACCAGTGTCGCCGCACCGTCTCCCCAAAGCGCTTTGCGCAGCGGCACCTGTTGGAAGTAATCAGCACCGGTGATAGAAGTCAGCCCGAGCTTGGCAAATCGGTCAGCCACATAATCCGCTGCCTGCTGGTAACCGGCAGAACCGGTTTCCCGCCCCTGTAAGCGGTCGTCCGCCAAAAATTCCACATCCACGCGCATGCTGTCCATGTCGGCGCGAGGCGTCGCTGGCAGCTGCGCGAGTCCGACGCAGGCACTCAGCAACCCTGTAAACACGAGGGAAACAAACCATGCTATCGGGCGGAACGGTTGCGGTACTTTTATAAAGTTTGCGCGGATCGCACGTATGAAGTTTGCGGAGATGGCACTGAAGCGGGACATGCTGGGCTCATTCTAATACTCGAAACGCCGACAGCTTATCACGGCACCGCACGGGACACCGGCGATTGCTCAACATAGGTTTTGCGATCAATGCCGCGTATTGAGCGATACGGAGAAACTCGCAGCGACGGCGCGCTCGGCGAGTTCGTGGGCGCGGTCAGCACAGAAATCGCCGTGACCGGCAAGCATATGCTGAAATGGAAGATCGAGCAGCCGCTCAAAGTCGGTGGCAAGCCAGCACTGACTATTTTCCCCTTCCGGGGTGGCGCGGCGGCACCAGGCCGGCGATACCTGCATCCCTCGATGCATCCCGCTCAGGCGCAGTGCCCAGCGTCCGGCCCAGTTACAGGCCGTCCAGCTACTCCAGTATTGCAGGGAGTCCCCGGTAAGCAGCAATCCGCCGGAATTGGGGACATACAATGCCGCCTCCGGAATCTCGCTGTGGCTGAATTCAAATATCTGGCCATCCGGCACCGGGCAGCGGCCGCCCTCTTCCAGGAATTCGTCCGCGGCAGGGACCGGATAATAGTCGGAGTGGTGTTGTCGCCAGAAAAATACATTAAAACGGTCGCGATAGTAGAGATCATCGCATCCAAAGAAATATCCGAGACGCACCGCCTGGCGCACATTGCCGAGATCGCACAGGCGCTCTTCCTGTAAACGGGTGAGACGTATGGGGTTGACCAACAGTAAGTCGTCCCCGCTGCGCACGATGCCCATATTGCGATTGACCAGCACTCCCGGCGCAACCCGAGCCTGACCGCGCACCACAAAAAAATCCGGCAACAACTGGCGGATTGGCCCGTGGGGCAGTGGCGGCGGATAGGCGATATGCATGGTCGGCAGCGCACTCCTCTATTCAAGAAAGGTTTTCTCTGGGGCGCTCCCTGCCATCGGCAAACTCCGCCCAGACACGCACATCTGGGCGGAGAAAGGGAAAGGTAACTACTTGTTAGGAATACTGCAGGCGGTTGCTGATGCCATAGAGGATCTGCATCGCATGTGTGGCATCACGGGCGCGTACCAGAATGTGCTCGTGATAGCGCGCAGAAACCACATTGGCCTGAATCCCGGCATCGGCGAGTTCACGTAAAATTGTGGCGGTGAACCCAGGCGCTTCCACGCCGTCAACGAACTGTAGGGTAATCTGCCGGTAGTCGTCACTGACCGGTAACTGTCCCAGCTCGGCGAGGTTTTTTGGCAGTAACGCCGTAATACCTTCACGCTCGCGGAAAATACACCGGCAATGCGCCAAGTGTTCCCGCAACTGGGGCTCATCCAGCACACACAAACCCAGTACTTCGCGATCGAGAATCGGGGTCAGCCGCAATAGCAGCTGGTCGATTTTTACCTGAGCATTCATTGGCGGTCTCTCCTGGATTTGTCCTTCACCCGCGCCTTGGCGGATTTACTTTTTGACGATGTTTTCTGGCCTGGGACTTTGCCCTTGGGCTCATCCACTGCTGGTCCAAAGTCTTCACCGGTAAATTCTGGTTCCCCTTCTACCGGGGTGGTATCTACGAGTTGTTCGTGTTCGCTCTGTTGCGCTTCCTGCTCCCAGCGGTCCAGCGCCAGGTCGATATCTTTTTCCACATCCATGCGCGGGAAAATCGGACAGGGAGCGTTTTTTTCCGGGTTGTGCCAAGCAGACAGGGGCGCGACGAAAACCACTAGGGATTTATGCAGGTAGTTGCGACCGATGCTGGCTTCGGTCCAGGTGGTCTGCCAGGCGAATTTGCCTTTTACGGCGTAATCACTCTCGTAGGATTTGAGCGTGAGGAAGTAGGGATAGACGCGGCCGCCCCGGCACACAATACGGCGCTCGGTTTTGATATTGGCCATCTGGGTATGCGGATCGAAATACCAGCTTATGTCGTAGCCATAGGCAAATTGCATCTCATCGCCATGGCGATTGAACGCATAGGAGCGACCGGTGCCGTCTTTGTTCAGGCTCCACACGTGCTGCGCTTCGCCGTCGCGGGAGATCAGCCAATTTCCCACCCACTGCTCGGCCTGCAAACGCGACTCCACCTCCCAGCCGGGATACTGGCCTGGTTGCTCGCGGGTGGAATTCTGCGGTGATTTGTGCTGCAGATCCTTGGAAGGGCCAGGAGGGGACGAAGAACCAGCAGCGGAATCTTGTGCCGAAACCACCCCTGTCGACGACAACAAAACAACGCCCGCCGCGATCAGCGTTTGTTTGCTGGTGACCAGTAGCTTGTGAATAAAGCGTTGCTGCATGACTGCCAGGCTCCGCTTGCGCTGTATTCTTCCCTGAGATGAATACCTGCCCCTATGACCCGGGCCGGAGACTTCCTTCCCCGGCCGCAGGCTGGACGCCTTCGTTGCCAGCGCGCTGGCCTGTACTTTGATCAGTACCACTTTGCTCAGCACTGCCTTGTGCGCTCTGGCTTCAATTGCCGGCCGAGGCGGTCTGCGGGGTCTCTTTCCGCTCGCGATCGTACAGATTGGGGCACTCGGCGCCGTGATTGGGTGTTTCCCAATCACCAAGACGGCGCTGAAAGGCCAGGATACCGCCGTTGTGCTGGCGCCAATGACGACCGTCAATCACGTTGAAGTCTAAGGTGACCGCGCTCCAACCGGTAAATTGCGCGTACACCATGCCACTGTTGCAGTGCAGCGTGCCGCCGGTGCGGATACGCACCGTATCGCCGTTAATGCGCCAGGAGATCGCAAAGCCATGGGTAAGCTGACCATCTGCGCGGAAACCGTGCGCAAAGCCGGTACCGTCAGCGTGGAGTTGCCACACCAGCTGCTCATCCCCCTGCCCCACCACCAGCCAGTTACCGACCCAGCTTTTGGCCGCAGCCTGGTTGCCGGTCTGCTCCTGCGCGGAGGCGAATACGGGGAGAATCAGGAACACTGCAAAGGTAAGGACGTAGGATTGCAGCAGGGATACGAGAACGGGACGGAAGGACAACTGACGCAACAACTTCATGCGGCACTCTTCTCTGTTGGGTTCAACGACTGGCGGTTATTTGCACAACCTAATTAAAAGCCTAGTCGTAAATCTCAACAGTGGCAGCGAATGCGACAATTTTCTTTGTTTTCGCGTCAAGCCAGCCTAAGAGGCTATGTGGTCACCAACCAAAGGGATCGGCGTTTCTTACCTACCCTGTGCGCCGGCGACGCAAGCCGAACCACAACAACAGCCCGAGCGCCAGCGCGGCAACAAACAGTATCCCCGCCCACACATAGATGACGCTGCTGCTTGTGGGCTGCAATAACTCCCTGCCCTTCACCACACTGGCGAGTAGGCGCTGAAACTGCTCGATCACCTCATTGGCCGGTGCGCGCGCGAGAATGGCCTCACGCAACGCCTGCCACTGTTGATCGAGCTGGGCTGCGAGTGCCGGATCGCGCTCAGCCAATTGCGCGCGTGCCGGCAGGTAGCCGCTGCGCAGGGCCAGCATCAGTTTGTGGTAGGCGTCCGCGGGGTCGCCACCGCGATAGGTAATGTGCGCCAGATAGATCAGGCCCGCGGCCCGGGCCAGCGGGTGCTGCAAGGCGCGGGTCTGTTCCGGGTGGGCGCGCCACCACATCAGCGACGCGCGCGCCGGTTCGGGAAGTTCTGACGGGCGCAACACCGCCATGCCGGGAAGGCCAACCAGTGCCGGGTACTGTTCGGCAAGTTTGCGTGATGGCGCCACCGGTGGCGCGCTGAAGCTGGCCACCTTGACCGCCAGCGCCCAGCGCTGGCGACTGCTGAGGTCGCCGTCCACGGCCTCGTCGTGGGCATCGTTGCGGGTGGGCTCCAGCACATTGTAAAAGTCGTACAGACTCAGGTTCACCATGCGCGCGGGATCATTCAGCGCGCGCTCCGGTTGCTCGGCAACGCCATTTTCCCCATGGCAGTGCTGGCAGCGGTCGCGATACAGGGCGTTGGCCTCGCTCGCGGCAGGCAGGGGTTCTGCCGGGGAACGGGGCAATTGATAGAGGGCTGCCAGGCGGTCGGCCGCCGTGTTGGCGCGGCGCCGTACCAGGTCCGCGGCGTCTTTGCCGGAAATTGCCGCCTGCAGCGACTGCAGTGTATTGAGCAGCTGGGCCCGCCCCGGCCTGTCGGGCAGCTCCGCCACCAGATCGGCGGCCAGTTCAGCGTTTTCGCGAGTCTGTCGATACAACCCGCGATCCCGCACACTGCCCTCGGCGACCGCCTCGGGATAATCCACCGCGACAAATGACAGTAGGCTCACCGCGCGCGCCGCAATATCCACCGGGGTCTGCTGCACGGGCAGCGGTTCTTCGATCGCCTGCCCCTCAGGAACCTGCGCGACGGCCAGCAGCCACCCAGCCCAAAGGCTGAGCAACAGAGCAATCAATACTGGCAGGGGCAAGTTGCGCATTCTGGCACTGGCGAAATTGGTGGCGGTACCCACTGTTAGCCTAGCAGTGAGGCGGCGCAGGGATATTCAGGCATAAAAAAACCCCGCGATTGCGGGGTTGTTCGAGCGGAGCAGGTTGGGCGCGATCAGCCCTTCTCGGCGCGCTCTTTTTCTACCAGGAAGTCCACTACGTCCAGCATGATCTGCTGACCGTTGGACTTGCCCTTGATGCCCGGCAGCGAGGTGCTGATACGGTATTTGCCGGCAACAACCATTTCCGGGGTACCGGTCAGTTTGTAGGCACGCTGTTTCGCCTGACCCTGCTTGACCTTGCTGTTGATCGCGAAGCCATTCATCAGTTTCACCGCTTTGGCGCCGTCGGCACCGGCATCGTTGAACAGGGCTTCAATAGCCGCATCATCGACTTTCCAGTCGCGACCGTCGCGGGTGGCGAACATTTTGCGCTGCTGGGCGATGGCGGCAAAGATCGGCTCGTGCACCTTGTCCAGTACACCCATGGCGTCCGCCACGTAGAACATACGCGCGTGGATCTCCATCACCGGCTGCCAAATGGCCGGGATTTTTTTCAGCGCCACATCGGCCGGCATGGTTTTCTGCCACTTTTTCAGCGGAGACTCAAAGTGGTAGCAGTGGCCACAGCCGTACCAGAAGAGCTCGGTCACTTCGATCTTGCTGTCGTCATCCTGGGCAACGGCCTGCGGGAGTACTTCGTAGTGCTGACCGGCCTTGAATTTGCCCGGGGCTTCCTGGGCACAGGCTGCCAGGCTCAGCAGCATGGTAAAGAGTGCGACGACGGCTTTCATAAAGAGTTACTCCCAAAATTTATTCTGTGTGCCTGCATCAGTCTGGCCCCAGTATGCTCGGGCTCAGCTGACTCCTGGCTGAATATAGACCGCGGAAATTATTGAAGTTCCCGACGGCCGGTGCAAGCTGGGTTCGGCAGGCGGAAACAAAAAGGCCGGTCAGTGACCGGCCTTTCTCGCAACGACCTACCGCTTACTCGGTCAGGCCCGCTACGTAGTTCGCAACCGCCTTGATTTCGGCGTCGGACAGCTGGCGCGCCACGGTACGCATGGTGCGGGTATCACCGTCGTTGGCACGGGTGCCTTCACGGAAAGCCTTCAGCTGCTTCTCCACGTATTCTGCGTACTGGCCAGACAGGCGCGGGTAAGCCGCGGGCGCGTTACCCAGGCCACTAGGTGAGTGACAACCCATGCACGCGGGGACACCGGTTTCGCTGTTGCCAGCGCGGTAGATCTCGCGACCCAGGGCCAGGCCATCCACGTTGTCGCCGTTGTTCAGCATCACGGAGAAGGCGGTAGAACCGGAAATCTGGATGTTCTGCGACGCGTAGAAGGCGGCGATATCCTGCAGGTCCTGATCGGTCATGTTGTCGAGCTGGCCGGTCATTTCGGGAATGGACCGCGCACCGCTCTTCACGTCACGCAACTGCTTGAGCAGGTACTTGTCGCCGAGACCGGCGATTTTCGGGAACGTCGGCGCCGGGCTATTGCCGTCCGCACCGTGGCAGGCTATGCAGGCAGCGGCCTTGGCCTGCCCCGCACTGGCGTCACCGGCAGCGTGTCCCATCTGGGCAAAAGCGATCATCCCCAAAGCCAGAGCGGCCTTCTTTATAATGCTGTTCATACGTCGTCCTGTTGCGCGCTGAAGTTTTGCACCCATCTTCGCTGCTGGCGGCACCCAAACGCCCTTAAACCATCAGCGACGATAAAACCGCGGCATTATATACTTGCGCGCCATCTGAGTGTACCGGGAAGTCCCATGTCTGAAGCCAATGTTAAACGAATCAATTACCGCCACGCCGAATTTCTGATCAGCGCACCCACCCTGGCGGAATGCCCGGTGGATTCTGGCGCCGAAGTGGCCTTCGCCGGCCGCTCCAATGCCGGCAAGTCCAGTGCGATCAACGCACTCACCGACAACAATAAACTGGCGCGGACCTCCAAGACGCCCGGACGCACCCAGTTGATCAACTTCTTCAGCCTGAGCGAGTCCCAGCGGCTGGTCGACCTGCCGGGCTACGGCTACGCCAAGGTGGCGCGCGCGATGAAGGACGAATGGCAACGCAATCTGGCGTTTTATCTGGAGAACCGCCAATGCCTGAAGGGGCTGGTGCTGTTAATGGACATTCGCCAGCCGCTGAAAGAATTCGATTTGCAGATGTTGAACTGGGCGGTCAAGTCCGGCCTGCCCGCACATATCCTGCTGACCAAGGCCGATAAACTGAAAAATGGCCCCGCCAACAACACGCGCTTTGCCGTAGAGAAGGAATTGAAGGCGCTCGAGCTGGACCACAACGTTACGGTTCAGATTTTCTCCGCCCCCAAACGCAAGGGCCTCGACAAGCTGGAGCGTCAGTTGAATCAGTGGCTGGCCCTGCCGCAGGACGACTCTGAGGCAGAACAGGCTGACGCGTGAATTGCACCGCCAAATTTCGTCTAGACTCAAGGTAAGCCGTTCATTTTTTAGCCAACCACAGGGCGATGAGCCGCTCACAGGATGTTTTCCCGGGCCTCTCTGGCCCGATAAGCGCTTTCAAGAACTTGGAGGCAAAAAAAAGCCGGCAGATTGCAGCTGCCGGCTAGGGGTCAGTGCCCTTGGGGAGGGGCACTTAGGAGCTGCGCCCAGGGGGACGGGCGCAACCTTGGGTTCTCACCCAAATTCCACTGCATCCATTGCGATGCCTTCAAACCAAATCCTATAGTCAAAAGACTAAGCTGGGCCTGAAAGGTTCCCCACTCTTTTTTCGCGGTTCGGACGCCGCAACTGTATCCCACCCACCACCGTTTTGCGGGCAAAAAATTCTGTTTCTGAGACTTTATTCCTCGCCGCACGTCAAAAAACGCTATTTCTGCTTATTTAATAATCAGGCGTTTTTGACACACACTGAGCGGCTCAGCCAACTCACTCGAGCTACGGGAATGAAAATTCAGGCAAAAAAAAGCCCCGATGGGGGTATCTTCGGGGCGAGGGGCTTCTGACTAAGCTTTGGGGATGATGTTGCAATCCAACGATCTTGCTTAGTTAGAGGTGCCCCTTAATCAGTAGTTCCGCGAAAATGAAAAAAATCGCAAAAAACTTAAAATAAACTGCTGACCAGCTCAGTGCGCCTCGTCCCAGTTGGCACCCTCACCCAGGTCCGCAATCAGCGGTACATCCAGCTCGGCCGCAGCCTGCATCAACTCCGGAATGCGCTGCACCACGAGCTCACGCTCATCGGCCGGCACTTCCAGTACCAGTTCATCGTGTACCTGCATGATCAAACGGGTCTTCAGCTGTTCCTCGCGCAGCCACGCATCCACGCTAATCATTGCGCGCTTGATGATGTCGGCCGCGGTACCCTGCATGGGCGCGTTGATCGCGGTGCGCTCCGCAGCCTGACGCTGCATGCCGTTGCGGGAATTGATTTCCGGCAAATACAGGCGGCGACCGAACAGGGTCTCCACGTAGCCCTTGTCGGCTGCCTGTTTGCGCGTATTTTCCATATACGCAAGCACGCCCGGGTAGCGCGCGAAATAGCGGTCGATATAGGTCTGGGCGTCCGCGCGCGGGATATCCAGCTGCTTGGCCAAGCCAAACGCGCTCATGCCGTAGATCAGGCCAAAGTTAATCGCCTTGGCTCGGCGGCGCTGCTCGTCGGTTACCTCGTCCACCGGCACCTCGAACACCTCCGCGGCGGTTGCGCGGTGAATATCCGCCCCGTGGGCAAAGGCATCCAGCAGCCCCTTGTCACCGGACAGGTGCGCCATGATGCGCAATTCAATCTGCGAGTAATCCGCAGCCACAATCGCACTGCCACCATTGATGCGCGGGTCGGCGACAAATGCCTGGCGAATGCGCCGGCCCTCTTCGGTGCGGATCGGGATGTTCTGCAGGTTGGGGTCCGAGGATGACAGACGCCCGGTTGCCGCCACCGCCTGATGATAGGAGGTGTGCACCCGCCCGGTGGCCGGGTCGATCATCTGTGGCAACTTGTCGGTATAGGTATTCTTCAGCTTGGCCATGCCGCGGTACTGCATAATCAGCGCCGGCAGCTTGTGCGAAAGTGCCAGCTCCTGCAGTACCGGCTCGGCGGTCGACGGTGCCCCTTTCGGGGTTTTTTTGATCACCGGAATTTCCAGCTTTTCAAACAGGATGGCACCCAGCTGTTTGGTGGAGCCGAGATTGAATTCTTCGCCCGCCTCGTCGTACGCCTGCCGTTCCAGCGCGCGCATTTTCTTGTCCAGCTCGTCGGACTGCTGTTTCAGCATCGCCGCATCGATGTAGGCACCGTTGCGCTCGATGTGCGTCAGCACCGGCACTAGCGGCATTTCAATTTCATCGAGCACCTTTTCCAGGCTCGGCTCTTGCGCCAGGCGGCCGCTCAGCTCCTGGTGCAGGCGCAGGGTAATGTCCGCATCTTCCGCCGCATACGGGCCGGCCTTGTCCAGCTCGATCTGGTTAAAGGTCAGCTGCTTGGCGCCCTTGCCGGCAATGTCTTCGAACTTGATCGTGGTTTCGCCCAGGTATTTCTGCGCGAGGCTGTCCATATCGTGACGGCTGCCGGTGCTGTTCAGCACATAGGATTCGAGCATGGTGTCGCGGGCAATACCGCGCAGCGCGATATCGTAGTTGGCGAGAATGTGGCTGTCGTACTTGAGGTTCTGGCCAACCTTTTTGTATTCATCACTCTCGAGAATGGGCTTCAGCTTGGCCAGCGCGCGATCAAAATCGATCTGTGCCGGTGCGCCCATATAGTCGTGGGCCAGGGGCAGGTAGGCCGCCTCGCCGGCCTCCACCGCAAAGCTCACCCCCACCAGCTTGGCCTGCATGTAGTTGAGGCTGGTGGTTTCGGTATCGAAGGCAAACAGGTCCGCCTGCTTCAGCTTGTCCAGCCAGGCATCCAGCTCTTGCTCATCAAGGATGATGCTGTAGTTGCGCTCTACCGCGGCGGCCGCCGCAGACGATGCCTCGCCGTCGCCACCCAGTTCGTCGACCCAGCTGCGAAACTCCATTTCGGAAAACAGTTCACGCAGTTTATCGGTGTCCGGCTCGCTGTTGGCGAGGGTCTGCGGCTGGTAGTCCATCTCCACATCGGTCTTGATGGTGGCCAGCACGTAGGACATATCCGCCGCGTCCTTGTGCTCTTCCATTTTCTTGGCCAGGGTTTTCGAGCCGCGGAAGCCGAGCGGCGCGATGCCATCGAGGTTGGCATAAATATCTTTGAGACTGCCGAGCCCCTGCAGCAGTGCCAGCGCGGTTTTCTCACCCACACCGGGAACCCCCGGAATGTTGTCCACCTTGTCGCCCATCAGCGCGAGGAAGTCGATGATCAGCTCCGGGCCGACACCGAACTTGGCTTTCACGCCCTCCACGTCCATGACTGTATTGGACATGGTGTTCACCAGGGTTACGCCGGGGCGCACCAGCTGGGCCATATCCTTGTCGCCGGTGGAGATGATCACGTCCATGCCCTGCTCTGCGCCCTGCAGTGCCAGGGTGCCAATAACGTCATCTGCCTCAACCCCGTCGATCACCAGCCGCGGCAGGCCCATGGCATCGATGATGTCGTGAATCGGCTGGATCTGCGCGCGCAGGTCATCGGGCATAGGCGGACGGTGCGACTTGTATTCCTCGAACAGCTCATCGCGGAAGGTTTTGCCTTTGGCGTCAAAAACCACCACCACCGGGCTGTCCGGATGCTCCTTAAGGTGCTTGCGCAGCATGGAGATCACCCCGCGCACGGCGCCGGTAGGCTGGCCGGTGCTGGTCGCCAGCGGCGGCAGGGCGTGGAAAGCGCGGTAAAGGTAGGAAGATCCGTCCACCAGGATCAGTGGCGCAGAAGAGGTCTTATCGTTGCTCATAGACAAATAGAAATTCGGTTGGCGATGACAGATAGATGAATGCGATGTGGCGCAGTTTGCGCAGGGCGACAGGATACCTGCCTTGAGAAATTTTCGCTCGTACAGCGGCGGCGGAAGTTGCTTCGCCCGACTCCATTTGTCGATGCCGCCGCGCGAGTCATCGCAGTGTCACCCCCACTCAGGCAACAGCTTCTAGGCTTGCAATAGGGAAGTTGCAGAGAGGCATGAAAAAATGAAATCCCGCATATTGATCCACCTCGCGGTGGTTTGGGGGCTCGCCGGCGCCGTTGTCGCGCAAGGTCAGGCACCAGCCGCCACTGAGGAAACCACAAGTGGCTCAGCTTACGCGGCGGAGACCATGGAACACGTGGAGGTAACCGCGTATCCGGTGCCGGAGTTGATCGCTGAAGAAGAAGTGAGCGACAACGAGTACCTTATTCAGGAACAGCACCGCGAGCAGTACCGTCAGGAAATGCTGCGCGATCCAAGCCGCAAGGCCCTGCTTAACAGTGTGCGCAACGTTCAGCAGCAGCAGGTCGAAACGTTGATGCGCGAGGCGGAGGAGCAACTGGCACAACAGCAGGCGCCGCAGGAGGCGCCAACGCAGGAAGTGCTGGAAACAACCGCGGCGGACGCCGCAACCATTGAGCCAGCGCCCGCAGAGGCGCTCACTCAGTCGGTGTCCGATTCGTCAGAGTCAACGCGTGAAACATCGCTGACCCCTGCCGTATCGCCAGAGCAGGAAGCCGACCGGGAAACACCCGCTAACGAGATACAGCTGGAGCAGGATCAGGAGAATACCGCGGGGCAGGAGCCCAGCTGACGCGTGCACGCGCCCGCAATCAGGCGCTACGATCAGGAATCGTACTCAGGCAGCGGCGAGCATCCGCCAGCAGCTTTTCCATCAGCGCACGATAGCCCGCACCTTGCGGCAGCGTATTTCCCAGAGGGTCCAGAGCCTGGTAGCCCAAATTCAGATGACTGGCGGTCTGACGATCGCGGTCGTTGGCAGGGACCTCACCAAACAGGCAGCCGACCGGCCCGCCATCCCCTTCACTTCGAATCTTGTCCAGCATAGTGCGCGCGCCATGCGCCTGCTTTGACCCACCGCTGAGGCTTTCCACCGTCACCCCGGCGGGACCGAAGAACTGGCTGTACGCCTTGTGCGTGGAGACGATGGGCACTTCTTTATACGCCCACAGCGCACGATCCTGAACCTTTTGCAGATTGGCCATGGCGCGCGAGAAGTCGCGGGCGCGCTGGCGGTAGCCCGCGGCCTGTTGCGGATCCAGGGTGCTGAGTCGCTCGGCGATTTGCGCAGCAATTGCCGCAGCATTGCGCGGGCGTAGCCAAAGGTGTGGATCGGCGGGATCCGAGCCATCAAATTCAAACAGGCTTGTATCGCGCAGTAATGATAATTGCCGCTCAGCAGAAACCAGTGCCATCTGTCGAGCAAGTGACGATTCCAGAGCGGGCCCCATCCACACCACCAGCGGTGCCCCCTCGATCGTCAGGCGGTCATTCACCGTGGGCGCGTAATGATGCGGATCACCACCCTGCACCAGCTGGCGGACCTCGGCTGCCTCTCCCGCAACTTCGCGCGCGAGCATCGCCAGCGGCGCAATACTCGTAACAACCACCAGTTTTTCAGAACTGTCAGTACCCGGGGACTTTGCGCCACAACCAATACCCACCAGTGACGCCAAAATCAACCCGAGCGCAATAACAACACCCAATGGTTTTTCGAACATAGACAAACGAACCAACAAAGCAGACAACAAAGCGAATGCAGGCGGCAAGGATAAACCCAACGGCGGGCATCAACCGCGATTGCCCACGAACACTCACCAACACCGAATAAAGGGGTGCGATATAATCATACGCGGCTTACACTCGCCAGCCGTTTTATCAACGATCGCGATTCTGCAGAGGCAAAATCCCTCTCTAACCAGTCTGGAGTCTCCCCTGAGTTCATCCACCCCGCTCATCCGCGCCCACGACCTCGGCCTGAATATTGGTGGCCGGCAACTGTTGCGGGATATTACGCTGGAGCTGCGACCCGCAGAGATCGTCACCGTGATCGGCCCCAATGGTGCAGGCAAGACGACCTTGTTGCGCCTGTTGCTCGGGTTGACCAAACCCACGTCGGGCACGATCGAGCGGCGACCGGCGCTGCGACTGGGCTATATGCCACAGCGCCTGCAGATTGACTCCAGTATGCCGATGACCGTCTCGCGGTTTTTGCAGCTCGGTATCGACGATGTCAGTGCCGCCGCAGCCCTCGACCGTGTGGCAGCCAAGCACCTGGCGAACGCCCGCCTTACCGACCTGTCCGGTGGCGAAATGCAGCGGGTGTTGCTGGCACGCGCGGCGGCGCGCAAACCCCAGTTGCTGGTACTCGACGAACCCACCCAGGGCGTCGACGTCGGTGGGCAGAGCGAGGTCTATCAGTTAATCGCGCAGCTGCGCGACGAGCTGCAGTGCGGCGTGTTGCTTGTGTCGCACGATTTGCACCTGGTGATGGCGGCGACCGATCGCGTGTTATGCCTCAACCAACACATTTGCTGCCACGGGCACCCGGAGCAGGTAAGCAAAGACCCGGTGTACCTTGAAATGTTTGGCGACAAGCTCGCCCTGTATACGCACCACCACAATCACCACCACGATTTGAGCGGCGACGTGGTGGATGAGTGCTGTGATCACGACCATGCGCATGCGCTAACACCTGCGCCCTCCCGGCCAGGTGTGCGAACGCCCGGGAAGCGGAAGAATTCAGGGGGGCGAGATTAATGGACTGGTCACAACTACTGAGCTCCACATTCCTCTGGTACGCGCTGGCGGCCGGCCTGCTGGTGGCGGTGGTCAGCGGACCGCTGGGTTGCTTCGCAGTGTGGCGGCGCATGGCCTATTTCGGCGATACCCTGGCGCACTCAGCACTGCTTGGGGTCACCCTGGGGTTTGTATTGCATATTCAGCCGACACTGGCGGTGGTCGCGAGCAGCTGTGTGCTGGCATTGCTGTTGGTGTACTTTCAGCGCCGCCAGAACCTGTCGGTAGATACCCTGCTCGGGATCCTTTCTCACAGCATGTTGGCCCTGGGCATCGTGACCATGAGCCTGCTGAAGATCAATGTGGATTTGCTGTCGCTGCTGCTCGGCGACCTGCTCGCGGTATCGTCGCAGGATCTGGCGCTGATGGCGGTGGCCGCGGTCATTATTGCGGCCCTGTTGTGGTACCTGTGGCCTAAGTTGTTAGCGTTTACCCTGCACGAAGAACTCGCCGCAGTGGAAGGCGTGCCAGTGGACAAAGTCCGCCTGGCGCTGATGTTGATGCTGGCGCTGTTGATCGCCATCGCCATGAAAGTCGTCGGGGTACTGCTGATCACCGCGCTGCTGATCATTCCGGCAGCAACCGCACGCCGCTTGTCAGCAACACCGGAGCAGATGGCCGGCTTCGCGTCCCTGATCGGCTGTGTATCGGTGGTGGTGGGACTCACCATGTCAGTGGTATGGGACAGCCCCGCTGGGCCATCCATTGTGCTGGCGGCGAGTCTGTTTTTCCTGCTGGGGCATGTGCGCACCGCGTGTGCATGACGGCGACATCGATTAACTGCCCTGGTGCGGCCCCCGCCTTTGTCCTTTGTGGGCCGGTGTCACCGGTTCACTTCCCGCGCGGTGAAACGCATACACCGTGAGGCCGATACCAATCAGCATCAACACAAAAACCGCCAAGCCGACGTAAAAGATCAGTTGGTCAGACATGACTACTCGCTGCGCGCCAGCAGCGCAGAAACTTTTACGTAAATACCAAACGCGAGAATACTCGGCACCCAGAGGGCGGTAAACACGCCCTGCTCACGGTAGCCGTTGAACCAGAGATAACTGGAAAGGGCGAAGGAAATCCCCACGGCGAGAAAAATAAACAGGTCAGACAACCGAAACATTTGCGGCACCTAGTTGCAGTTTGCCCCAAAAGTTTAGTCTTGCCAGAAGCCGATCGCGGCAATTAGCAGCCCGCCAATAGCGAAAGATGCCGGAATGCGCAATCCGGGAACGCCGAAGGTGGTGATCAACGACGGCTCCCACCCGAACAGGCCAGCGATAAACCAGATCACCCACGGTAATACCATGGCAATGCCCAGGTACCCCAGCAGGCGCCGGCCAAAAGGCAGCCATTTAAACCGCATGTTTGCCAGTGCTCAGATTCAACTTCACAGACTTACGCGTCAAAAACCGGTCTTTTCAGATTAGTTCAAGCGCGCAGCTTGCGCACCTCGACGATTCTTACCCCGGATTCTCACCCTGGACTCTCACCCTGGACTCTCACCCTGGACTCTCACCCTGGATAGGCGAGCAGCGTCATATGCAGCAGGTTAACCCCCCAGTGGGCGAGCACACAGGCCCAGAAACTACCGCGCAACTGCCACAGCAGCGCGTAACCAAAACCAGCCACACCGACCAGTGCAAGCATCGTCGACGAGGCCGCCCAGCCGGTATGCAGGGAGACGAACAGTAGTGTCACCAGTATGGTGGCGATCCAGGGCCAACGCTTAAGCCACAGGCCAAGACCGCGCTGTAACACCCAGCGGAAAAAGCCCTCCTCGGCAATGCACACCACAACAAAGTTGAGCAGTGCCGCAAGCGCGATCGTGGCGGTCAGTTTCGGGGCGAAATCGAGAACCATCGCTGCCAACGCGATGGGTAACGCAATCGCAAGCGCGATCCAGGGCAGGTCGTTGCGCTTTAGCGGTTGCGGTCGCACCAACATAAACAACACGATGGTCAGCGCAATGACCGCCTTGGCGGGACGGAAGCTTGGGTAAATCAGATTGGCCGATGCATCCCGATAGGGTTCCATCAACAATATGTGTTCATTGCCCGGAACAACGCCGCTGTTGACCAGCAACATCAACAAACCGGTAATCAAAAAGCTGATGGCTTTTTTCCAGCCGTGGGCACTTTCCATCGCCACCAGGCCGAGCCAGATGGCCGGCGCAAACACACCAATCCAGCCAAAGGGAATGACCAGAAAGCAGAGAAAAGCGGCGGGTAACCAGAGCGATTTGCCGTCGAATGGTTCGCGCGCGGCAATTTCCGGCGCCCCCCGCCGAACACTAAGAGAAAACATAGAAAATCCATTTTCAATAGGTCGAATGGGAACAGGCGCCATCATAGCGCCTGTTGTCGATTACTTCAGTGAACCCCGTCCCTTCAGCCGGTGAACGTGGCTCTCATTGAGCGGTAGGTCAGTTTCATTTTGGCCGGATCCAGTGGCGCCTTGAAAAAGCCATGGTAGTGACCGCGGGGATTAATCAATACCACTTGCGAGCCGTGGTCGACGGTATAGTTACCATCCTCCAGAGGCACCTTGTTAAACGGTACATTCAACTGGTTCGCAAAGCGCTTCAGGTTCAGAAACTCACCGGTTACCCCGGCAAATTCCGGATTGAAGTAGCGCACGTAGTCATGTAGTTGTTTTGGTGTATCCCGCTTTGGGTCTACCGACACCAGTAAAATATCGGTGGTTTTCCGGGTTTCTTCATCCAGTGTCTGATAAAAATTATTTAGCGTCGCCATGGTGGTCGGGCATACGTCCGGGCAGTGGGTAAACCCGAAAAACACCAGTGTCCAACGCCCTTCGAGCTGCGTCGTTTTGAAGGCACTACCAGTATCTGCAATCAGATCGAATTCGTCGAGAATACGTGGGCGCTCCAGCTTGATTGCACCATTGAGGCGTAACTCGGTATCGCTGATTACCCGCGGCTGGTTCATTTTATTCAGGAAACCGGCCATCACCGCGACCATAAATAAAACCAGAACGCCGACGGTTAAAAATATTCCCCGCTTTTGCGTGGCCGTGTGCTGCGAATTCTCACCCATCTCAGACTCCACTGGTTGGTAGTGCAACCAGATAATGATCCAGCAACATAATGCAGAACAGCGCCATCAAATAGATGATCGAGTACTTGAATGTTTCCATGCCCGCGTTGGGGTTGCGATCGCGCAACATTTCCACCGCCCAGTACAGGAAACCAATACCCAGCACCACCGCGCCCAGCAGATACAACCAGCCGAGCATGGCGGTAGCAAATGGCAACAGCGAGACCGCAAACAAAATAAACGTGTACAGCAAAATATGGACTTTGGTGTATTGCACTCCGTGGGTAATCGGCAACATGGGGATTTCCGCCTTGGCGTAATCATCGCGGCGGTGTACCGCAAGCGCCCAGAAGTGCGGTGGTGTCCAGGCAAAAATAATCAGTGCCAGCAGCAGGCCGTGGCCATGAATTTCACCGGTTACTGCGACCCAACCCAGTAATGGCGGTGCCGCGCCGGCGAGGCCACCAATCACAATATTTTGCGGCGTCGCGCGCTTGAGAAACATGGTGTAGACCACCGCGTAACCCAGCAGAGACAGCAGCGTTAACCAGGCGGTAAGCGCGTTCACAAACACAAGTAGAATTGCCATGCCCGCGCAACCGAGAGCCATGGCAAACATCAGGGCCTTTTGCGGCTCGACGCGACCGCGTGCCACCGGCCGATTGGTGGTGCGCGCCATCTTGATATCAATCTGGCGGTCCACCAGGTGGTTTACCGCCGCGGCGCCACCGGCGCACAGGGCGATACCCAGATTACCCAGTATCAATATGTCCAACGGCACCATGCCAGGTACCGCCAGCAACATGCCGATCACCGAGGTGAGAATCATCAGCATCACCACACGGGGTTTGGTGAGCTCATAGTAATCGCGCCAGCTGGCGCGTTGGACCGGTACTGCCTGGGTACTCATGGTTACCACCTCGTTGTCGTTGTTATATGCGGCCGCTTGCGTCTGACTTTTATGGGCGCAGCGCAAAGGTCGCTATCGAGCAAGCGTTGCCAACGGGCAAGGTTTACCCGGTGGCAGGGAGTCCCGATCAGGGCTTCCCTTCGTTCAACCAATTCAACCGAGAGGTACTACTTAACCCTCCTCTCAATACTCTTTTCAATCCTCTACCAATACTTTTTACGGATATTGCTTGATCGCTGGCTGCACCGTATTGATGCGGTAACAGAAGGTCAGCAAGCTCAATAGCAACAGTGCCGCACCGGCATTGTGTGCCACCGCAATGGGGAGCGGCAGGAACATCACCACGTTGGCGATACCCAGCGCCACCTGCAAGGCCAGCACGACCAGCAAACCCTGCCCCCAGCGTGGCGAGCCGGCGCGCCATGCGAGTACCGCCAGCAAGCTCACAATCAGGGTGACGATAATCGCGCCGATGCGATGGGTCAGGTGAATAGCGGTGCGTGCATCATTCTCCAATGCACCGCCGAGGTAATTGGGCCCGATTTGCTGGGCAATATTGAATCCCTCGGCAAAGTCTGCGGTGGGCCACCACTGGTCGTGGCACTTGGGAAAGTCCGGGCAAGCAAGCGCTGCATAGTTGGAACTGGTCCAGCCACCCAGAGCAATCTGTAACCCAACCACTACCACGGCAGCGATCGCCAGCGGGCGCAGCCGTTGCAGCGCGGTAAATTCGTGGGCGGGAATCAGTCGTTTGCGATAGCGCAAACGCTCGGACAACATCCACAACACCGACAGGGTCGCCATACCCCCAAGCAGGTGCAGGGTCACGACCTGCGGCCACAGCTTGAGCGTCACGGTCCACATTCCAAATGCCGCCTGCAGCGTGATCAGGCCGAGCAGGATGTGACTCTGGATAAAGCCGCGATGGCCGCGACGCCGCCAGAACAAATAGGTAAGACCGGCCACAAGTAGCATCAACATACCGGCGAAATAGCGATGCACCATTTCCGGCCAGGTCTTGTCGGTCTCTACCGGGGTATCCGGGAAGGCGGCATTGGCCGCGGCGATTTCACTCTGGTTATCCGGCCACAGCAGATGACCGTAGCAACCAGGCCAGTCTGGACAACCCAAGCCGGCATCGGCGAGACGGGTAAATGCGCCGAGCACCACCACGACTACCGCAAGCCCGGTGCCGATTAAGGCAAGACGAAACCGCCAATCCTGCTTGTAGTTTTTTCTCAGCTCGGTGATGTCTGATTCCACATCCATTGCTTTCTCCTGTTCCCGTTACTTCTCGTAGGAGTACTTCAGCAGTCGCTTGATATCCTTAAGTAGCTGATTGCCGTTGTGGGTGTTGTCGTACACCATCATGGCGTAGCCCTGTTGATCCACCAGCAGCGCACTGGGGCGTTTCAATTCTGCGTGGTCACTATCCGCCAACCACTCATCCAGTTTTTGCTGGTCGGTGGTGGTAAAGCGCAGCTTCGGGTGCTGATCGGCAAGAATACTATGACGGAGCTCCGTAAGCGGCGCACCGGTTACCAGCAGCCGCTCCACACGGCGAGATTTTTCACCCAGGCGGATGTGCACCTGGCGCGTGGTATAGAGGAGCTTTTCGCACTCTCCTGCGCAGTTTTCTCCGCCCACAATCAGGTAGCGCCATTTCGGCTCCTGCATCGCAAGGTCAACCGCATTGCCATCGTCAGCCAGTAGGTCAATTTCAGCGAGGTCCTGGGCCGGCGTGAGCAGCTCGCCCTGATTCACCGTATCCGTGGGCATGCCTACACCGGTGTAAAAAATGATGTAGGCCGCGAGCATCGGCAGTGCCACCGACGCGACCACACTCATGCCGGCCAGGCGACTCAAACCACCCCGCGGCGCAGGTAATGGAGACGGGGACGCCTGCTGAGAATCAGGCTGTGCTTCAGGTTCGATCTGGGTTTGCTCAGTCACGTGAGTACCTCGCTATCACACTCATAACCGGACACAGGTCCAATCGAGTGTTAGTTATTGTTATGCGTTGATTATGTCTGTTTTGGTGTTTATTTAAACCACTTTTCTCGCACTATTTGCCCAAGGCTGGTCGCAGCCAGTAGCCACATCACTACCAGGGCGAAAGCCATGGTGAACCACTGCACTGCGTAACCCGTGTGCTTGGCCGGACTGGTGGTCAACAATTTCCAATCGGTTAGCAGCGCCGTATCGGAATCTGCGCTCAAACGAATATGCCAGTCCGGTTGTTGCAGCCCGGTGTTATGCGCGCGCAACTGTTCCAGTGACTGGATGCGACCATGGACAGCAACCGCCGGCAGAGCATCGTCGCCCGCAAACGAATCACCATTCGGGTAGAGAAAGCCGGTAATTACCTTGGCCGCTAATGGATAGGACACTTGCGGCAACTGGTCACGGTGACTGCTTGCCGGTATCCATCCACGATTGATCAGCCAGCGCGACTTTTCTGCGCTGCCGCTACCGGTCTCAAATACCTGCAGAACCTCATAACCGACACGGCCGTGACGGGTGCGGTTATCCAGGAGAAAGTATTCATCGGTATAAAACCCCAACAGGCGCACCGGGGTATAGGTCGCGGGGACTTTTAGCTCGGATATTTTGATGGGCTGTGCACTGAGACGTGCGTCGACCTGCTGCTGGATACCTTCTTTTTCCGCCGCCCGTTCTAGCTGCCAGTTACCCAGCCCTAGCAAAAGGGGAAAAAAACATATACTCAGAACGGTCAGTGGCCAGTTGCGGATAAATGCTACACTGGCCCCCCGCGCTAAATTATCCTGGCCTTTTGCCAATTGCGCGGAATGGGCGGAGTTCCCGGTCTGTACTGCCTGATCGCGTTGTTGCTGCGATTTTTTGGGAGCTATCATGCCAATAAATACTTCAATAAGTGGCGTTTGTTATGTGGCTTAAAGCAATAATTGTGTTGTTGTTTCTCGCGGTACTGGCCAGCCTGACCAGTGCACTCTTTTTTCTGTTGCGCGACATGGGCGCACCGGAATCAAAACGTTCCCTTTATGCATTAGGCATTCGAGTTTCTCTGGCTGCCCTGCTACTTTTAGCTATCTGGTATGGCTTCGACAGCGGCATACTTTCCAACACCGCACCTTGGGCGAATAAATACTGATTCGGTGAAGGGGTGGGTACCCAAAGGTATCCACCCCTAATTTTTCGTTAGGCGCCCAGCACGTAAACGAAGATGAACAGACCTACCCAAACCACATCTACGAAGTGCCAGTACCAGCTGGCCGCTTCAAAGCCAAAATGATCGTCCGGCTTGAAGTGATTCGCAATCACCGAACGCAGTAACATGATCAGCAGCATAATCGTGCCGAGTGTTACATGCATACCGTGGAAACCGGTCAGCATAAAGAAGGTCGTACCGTAAATTCCGGATTCCAGAGTCAGACCAAGATGCTGGTAGGCTTCGAGGTATTCTTCGACCTGGAAGAACAGAAAGGCGCCACCCAAGGCAACAGTTGCGGTAAGCCACCAATTAAAGCCTTTGCGGTTACCCTTTTTCAGGTACACGTGCGCGATATGCACGGTGACACTGGAAGCGAGTAGCAGCACGGTGTTAATCAATGGCAGGTGCCAGGGGTCGATAATACCCTTGGGGCCGACCACTTTTGCCGCATCACCGCTCACGGCCTGCTCCGGAGTCACCATCAGTGGCCAGGTATTCTGGAAGCCTTCCCACAGCATATTCGAAGAACCGCGGTCACCTTCGCCACCGAGCCATGGCAGGGTAAAGGTCCGGATGTAGTACAGCGCACCAAAGAAGGCGGCGAAGAACATGACCTCGGAAAAAATAAACCAACCCATGCCCCACACGTAAGAGCGCTTGAGCTGATCACTATTGAGCCCCTGCATGTTTTCTTTAATCACCGCGGCAAACCAGAACCACAACACGGTGGCCATCGCGAGGCTGCCGGCAAAGAAAATATAGGAGCTGCCGCCATTGATCCAGGTAGCGGCGCCAAACGCCATCAGGAATATGCCGATGGTGGCGAAGATGGGCAGCCGGGACTGCTCGGGCACATAGTAGCTGCTTTCAGTGGCCATAGTTTTTATCCCTCTCGCTCGGAGTCGGTATTTTTGTTGTTCGCTTGTTTGGCAAATCTTTCCGTGACATCAAACAGCGTGTAGGAAAGCGTAATGGTATTCACGCCGACGGGCAGATCGGGGTCGACGATAAAGCGCAGCCCCAATTCAGCGGTTTCGCCGGCGGCGAGTGATTGCTGGTTAAAGCAAAAGCACTCGGTCTTGTGAAAATAGTTGGCAGCCTTGAAGGGCACCAGGCTGGGGATAGCCTGGCCGATCATTTCACGATCGGTGGGATTGCGCGCGTGAAATACGGTATCCACTGCCTCACCGGGGTGCACACGTATTTCGACCATGCCGGGTTTGAATTCCCAAGGCATGTTTTCGTTATTGCTCGCCACAAACTGCACTTTGACGGTGCGCTCTGTATCGACCGCTGCCGGCACCGCTTCGTAGCGGCCGCCGGTTTTGCCATTCAGGCCGGTTATTTCACAAAAGGCATCGTAGAGAGGCGGCATCACGAACAGCGCAAAGCCGAGCATGCCGACCGCGAGGGTCGTTAACTTGGCTGTGGTTTTTGCATTTGCGCTCAGTGCCATGATGCCAGCCCTCTCAATTCCGGATTAACGTACGACCGGTGGCGTGCTGAAAGTGTGGTACGGCGCCGGGGACGGCACGCTCCACTCCAGCCCTTCCGGGTTTTCCCAAACTTCATCGGTCGCCTTCTTGCCACCGCGCACGGTGCGGATCACATTGAACAGGAACAAGATCTGCGCGGCACCAAACAGGAAGGCGCCCACGCTGGCAATCTGGTTAAAGTCTGCAAACTGCAGTGCGTAGTCGGGAATACGGCGCGGCATGCCGGCCAGGCCAACAAAGTGCATCGGGAAGAAGGTAACATTCAGGCCGACAAAGGCGAGCCAGAAATGCACTTTACCCATGGACTCGTTGTACATGTTGCCGGTCCACTTCGGCAGCCAGTAGTAAACGCCGGCGGTGATCGAGAAGATGGCACCGGGTACCAGCACGTAGTGGAAGTGCGCCACAACGAAATAGGTATCGTGGTACTGGAAGTCCGCCGGGGCGATCGCCAGCATCAGGCCGGAGAAGCCGCCGATGGTAAACAGAATCACGAAGGCAATGGAGAACAGCATTGGGGTCTCGAAGGTCATCGAGCCCCGGAACATGGTGGTTACCCAGTTGAACACCTTCACGCCGGTAGGCACCGCGATCAGCATGGTGGCGTACATAAAGAACAGCTCACCGGCAATGGGCATGCCCACGGTAAACATGTGGTGCGCCCACACGATAAAGCTGAGGAAAGCGATACTCGCGGTGGCATAAACCATGGAGCTGTAACCAAACAGCGGCTTGCGCGCGAAGGTGGGAATAATCGCCGACACAATGCCGAATGCCGGCAGGATCATGATGTACACCTCGGGGTGGCCGAAGAACCAGAACACATGCTGGAACAATACCGGGTCACCACCACCGGCGGCACTGAAGAAGCTGGTACCGAAGTGGATGTCCATCAGCATCATGGTGACCACACCGGCCAGTACCGGCATTACCGCGATCAGCAGGTAAGCGGTAATCAACCAGGTCCACACAAACAGCGGCATCTTCATCAGGGTCATGCCCGGTGCGCGCATATTCAGAATCGTGGCCACGATATTGATCGCACCCATAATGGATGAGGCACCCATAATGTGCACGGCAAAGATAAAGAAGGTCACGCTGGGCGGCGCATACTCAGTGGAGAGTGGGGCGTAGAAAGTCCAGCCGAAATCGGGTGCGCCACCTTCCATGAACAGCGTGGATGTCAGCATCGCAAACGCGAACGGCAGAATCCAGAAGCTCCAGTTGTTCATCCGCGGCAGGGCCATATCCGGTGCGCCGATCATCATCGGCACCATCCAGTTGGCAAGCCCCACAAACGCGGGCATCACCGCACCGAACACCATGATCAGGCCGTGCATGGTGGTCATCTGATTAAAGAAACCGGGCTGCACAATCTGCAGTCCGGGCTGGAACAATTCGGCGCGGATTACCAGCGCCATACAACCGCCTAGCAGGAACATCGCAAAACTGAACCACAGGTACATCGAGCCGATGTCTTTGTGGTTAGTGGTGTAGAGCCAGCGGGTAAAACCGGGTTTCGGACCGTGTGCCATAACTAAACTCCTCTCGGCTCTTACTTACTTATTCTTGAAATTGAGAACGTCAATGGGCTGCACGGTGTCGCCCATATTGTTGCCGAAGGCACTGCGCTGATAGGTGATGACCGCAGCCAGATCGACTTCACTCAGCTGTGCGCCAAACGCCTGCATTGCCGGATTGCTCGGTGAGCCATCCACGACCATGCTCATATGAGCATCCATCGGACCGGTGGCAATCTTGGAACCGGCAATGGCCGGGAAGGTACCGGGGATACCCTCACCCTTGGCCTGGTGACAGGCGACACAAGCACTGTTGTAGATCTCCTCGCCGCGGGCGTAGAGCTCGTCAAACGTGAAGGTTTTATTGGTGAGTTCTTTGATGCGCGCAGCGGCAGCGGCGCGGTCGCTCAACCAGGAATGGTATTCGTCTTCCGGCACTGCCTTGACCACGATGGGCATAAAGCCGTGGTCCTTACCGCACAGCTCCGCACACTGGCCGCGGTAAATGCCGGGTTCTTCAATGCGCGTCCAGGATTCGTTTACAAAACCGGGAATCGCATCTTTCTTCACTGCCAGATCGGGCACCCACCACGCGTGGATTACGTCATTTGCCGTAATCAGGAAGCGGATTTTCTTATTGATCGGCACTACCAGCGGCTCATCCACCTCGAGCAGGTAGTTGGCTGCCTTCGGCTGCTGATTGTTGATTTGCGACTGCGGGGTAGAGAGGTTGGAGAAGAAGGAAACATCGGAACCCATGTAGTCGTATTTCCACTTCCACTGGTAGCCGGTGATCATGATGTCCAGATCGGCTTCCTTGGTGTCGTAGATATCGTAGAGGGTTTTGGTGGCGGGAATCGCCATGCCGATCAGGATCAAGGTGGGGACGATAGTCCAGGCCAGCTCCACCAATGTGCTCTCGTGAAACTGTGCGGCCTCATAGCCTTTGCTCTTGCGGTGACGCCACATGCTGTAAAACATCACGCCGAACACCACTACGCCGATCGCCACACAGATCCAGAAGATCAACATGTGCAAATCGTAAGTGGTACGGGAAACTTCGGTTACCCCTTGGGTCATATTGACCCCCCAGCGTGCCGCGCCCCCCTCCACGTTCTGCGCAGTTTCCTGTGCAAGAACACCGGGTGCAATCGTCGCTAGGGTCAGGAAGGCGAACAGCCGTTTTATGCCCATCAACATCGCCTGCAGATCTCCATGTTTGTTATTCTCGCGGGTCGCTCACGGAGGTCGCACGACAACGAACCTGACGCACGGGCAAATACCCGAGCGAGATCGCGGCGTGAAAAACCACAAATAAGCAAAACCCGTAAACAGCGGCTGGCTGTTCGGAGGACTGGAGTCTGCCCCGACCACGAGATCGGGAACACATCCACACATTATGAATGTGGACACGCTGTAGTAAACCAAGACTACATACACTGTTCGCACACCGGGCGATGACCTCGACTGCGCGATACTGCCGTCAGTGCAACTTGTTATTTTTACTTCAGATGTCGTCGCCCGGAAGGTACAACCAACAACCTGTGTCTTTTTGTCGCATCTAGCGTGTTCAACAGAAACACATCGTCAGAAGAAAGTCAATTAAACCGCCAACTTACATGAAAAATTCATCGGCGCAGACGCGCGTCACCAGGCGCCGCCAGCTGGCTCCCTACCTGCGGGTCTGGCACCTCGCCTGGCCCATGATTTTGAGCAACATTACTGTGCCGCTATTGGGGGCTGTGGATACAGCTGTGCTCGGTCACCTGCCCAGTCCGGAATACCTTTCCGGGGTCGCCATCGGCGCCAGCGTAATTTCCATGTTGCTGTGGGCGTTCGGCTTTTTGCGCATGGGCACTACCAGCCTGGTGGCGCGCGCCAGCGACAGCGGGGCGTCGTGGTTACTGCGCGCGCTGGGATTGGCGTTTTTGCTCGGCACCCTGCTGTTGCTGCTAGCCTCGCCACTGCTGCCACTGGTCACCCAGTGGATGAATGCGAGTGCCGAGGCAACCCCGCACGCGCGGGACTACCTGCAAATCCGCCTGCTCAGCGCCCCCATTGCGCTCGCCAACTTTGCCCTGCTGGGATTTTTTATTGGCCGTCAGGATAGCCGCGCGCCGCTGGCGATTCTGGTCACCGCCAACCTGTTGAACATTGTGCTGGATCTGGTATTGATTCTCGGCCTCGGCATGGGCGCCCGCGGCGCGGCCTGGGCATCGGTGTGTGCGGACCTGTGCAGCTTCGGCATGGGCTGGTGGCTGCTGCACCTGCGCCATCGCGACACGCCCCAGGAAATGGCACAGGTATTGCGCAATACTGCCTTCTGGCCGTGGCAAAACATTGCACCGTGGCTGGAGTTATTGCGGATCAACAGCGACCTGTTCGTACGCACCTGCCTGCTGTTATTTACCCTCACCTTTTTCACCGCACAGGGTGCGGCGCAAGGGGACACGGTACTTGCAGCCAACGCGATCCTACTGCAGCTGTTGATGATGACATCCTATGCGCTGGACGGATTCGCGCATGCCACCGAGTCCCTGGTGGGTCAGTCAGTAGCCAGAAAATCGATGGCCCAGTTCCGCCGCACCAATCGCGCCGCGGGGGGGCTGGCGCTGGTTACCGCCGTTGGGATTACCGCGATACTGGTGAGCGGAAAATTTTGGATACTGCCGCTTTTTACCAACATCCCCGCAGTACTGTCGGCGGCAAACGCATACTACCCCTGGTTGTGTGCACTGCCCATGGTGGCGGTGTGGAGTTATCAACTGGACGGGGTTTTCATCGGCGCAGGCAAGAGCCGGCAGATGCGTGACACCATGTTCATCGCTACCGTCATCGTATTCCTGCCAAGCTGGTGGCTTACACGCCAGCTGGATAACACTGGCATCTGGTTCAGCCTTTTTTTGTGGTTTGTCGCACGCTCTATCGGATTGATGGTCTACTTTTATAACTACACTAAAAAGAATTATTGGCTGTAATTGGAGCTACGGTACGGATTCCTCATCCTTCGTTAGGCAGTCTTGTTGCGCACATTTTGTTTGCTCTATTTCTGGAGCAGTTCTGGACCACAAAGTCCCGGGGAAATAGGCGAACAATGAAACGAGGACGCGGTTTCACCGTTTTCGTTTCGGCGTATGTCTGACCATTATGAACTGATCCAGCAGTGCATTGAGCGTGCCGTGGCCGCAGAGCAGGCCCGAAGTCGCTTTCGCCATTCGCTGCACAAAACTCTGCCCAACCTGCATCGCAGTATCCACTTGCCCGAGCGGGACGCACCACTCCACCTCACCTGTTTTGTGATCCGGTATATCCAGGTTATTCCTGCCTGGCTAAAGCGTCTGGAAGCACTGTGTGATGCCGGCGGCATGGACTTCCACCCAGTGCAGGAGCTGATTGCACACAGCTTTAGCGAAATCCCTGAGCGACAGCCGGAACAGCATGGCCTCGGCTCGATTCTCGACGAGGCGTATCTGGCGCATCGCATCATGGAAGAGATCAACGATGTGTTGCAGCCGGTATGCGGCACGCCGTTATTGCCGATGGATCCGATGGTGGCCAACCTGGTGGTGCGGGAGTTGCTGGGGGAGAGTCTGGCGTGCCAGCTGGATGGGCTCGCCGATATTTTGTTGCAGCGCTTCGAGCCAGCGGAGCTGGATCCGGAACACCTGATCTCGATGATTTTGTATAAGCAGCGCTTCGACGATGTGCCCGGTCAATGGCCCGACTTTGCCCAGCATATGCAAATAGAATTGCGCGGGCCGTCAATTAACCGCCAGGTAGATTTATCCCACTAGTATTTCCGGTGCACCGCTTCGAATAACGCGATCGCGCAGCCGTAGGATCTATGCCACCTCACGCACCAACGCTTCTCGGCCTCTCGCATCGACACACATCACTGCACAACAATTTGTCGCCAGCTGGCAAAAAAATCTGCCTCACCATGCATCAGGGAACGATTCAGGTCGTCCACCTTTCGGTGCAGGGCTTTATTGTAAAAAAACAGACTGCCACCGCGGAGTGTAAACCCTCTGGTATTGTCGGTGAGCAATTGATAAAAGGCTTCCTGGCGCTCCAAATACTGCAAAACACGGCGTTTACTGAAACGCCCCTTGTGATACTTCTGGAAAATAAAATCGCGCAATTGCTGGTCGGCGAGGGCGCGCGCTTCAGGCGACATACGACTGACATCCAGCCAGTGTTTTACATCCACCTCTAATTCCTGCATGTACTGATCCGCTGCATCTGCGGCAGTTTTACTGCGGTACATCGCTTTTTTGCGCCGCTCCTGGAAAGGCGCACTCTTGGCCGTGCCCAACTCCCAGATGTCTTTTTTCGCCATATCTGTGAGCGGATGGAAAATGGTTTTGTGCAGTCGATTACTGTTTTCCGTCAATCGATCACACACCTCAAGCGCAGCCTGCCAGTCAGCAAAGGGCTTGCCGACAAGAATGGCATCCGGCAGGGCCTGTGTCTGTTGTTTTAACCGGCGGGTCTCGACATCCAGGAGCTTGGGCTGTTTTGCCCAGTCATTGCTCTGCAGTACAAACAGTGACAACAGCCCCTGATTTACACAGCGGGTAATCAGGTGCGCGGTCATTTCCTGCTGCTGTTCACGCACCTGGCGCTGGTGGTCGAGCCAGTACAGGCTCGCGACAACGAGGGTAATCGCCACGGCGATCAAGGAAAGGAGCTTTTTCACGTGGAAATCGTTTTGGTTATTTTTTTTCAGACGGCGGCAACAGAATCTTCACCGCGGTTTCTTCCACTTCCCTGTCTTCGGTTTGATTGACCCGGGTGTCCAATTCCCGGACCGAGGCCTGCAGTCGAATTTCATCTTTGAAACCGCAGGCCACACATTCACGATAATTCTTATCGCCCAGTTTGTAATTGACGATCTTGTCCATCTCGCTACAGCGTGGACAGACGGCGCCGGCAATAAACCGGCGTTTGGTGGGCTTGTTGGTTTCGTCGCTCAAGGGATACCTCTACTACTATCGGGTTATTCTATACCCGAGTGACGCAATAGTGCGTCTATTTTCGGTGCACGGCCACGAAACGCCACAAAAATTTCCTGTGCATCGCGGCTGCCCCCCTGCTCCAGCACCGTGGTCAGGAATTTTTCGCCGGTCTCCGGATCGAAAATACCCCTCTCTTCAAACAGCGAGAAGGCATCGGCACTCAGCACTTCGGCCCATTTGTAACTGTAATAACCCGCCGCATATCCGCCGGCAAAGATATGGCTGAAGCTGTTCTGAAAACGGTTTTCCGGAGAGACCGGCACCACCGATACCTGTGCGCGCACCTCGTTGATCAGGCGCTGGATTTCCTCGGCATTGGCGCCCTCGGGGCGTGAATGCAGCAGGAAATCAAACAACGCAAACTCTAACTGGCGCACAGTAAACATCGCGGACTGGAAGTTCTTCGCCGCCAGCATTTTATCCAGTAACGCCTGCGGCAGCGGCTCACCGGTCTCATAGTGGCCGGAGATCATCGCCAGCGCCTCCGGCTCCCAACACCAGTTCTCAAGAAACTGGCTGGGTAATTCCACTGCATCCCAGGCCACACCATTGATCCCGGAAACCGCGGCCACATCCACGCGCGTCAGCATATGGTGCAGGCCGTGGCCAAACTCGTGGAACAGGGTGGTGACTTCGTAGTGGGTCAACAGCGCGGGGGCGTCCTGCGACGGCGAAGAAAAATTACACACCAGATAAGCCACCGGCAACTGCAAGCCGGCAATCGTCTGGCGACGCACGCGCGCATCGTCCATCCAGGCCCCACCGCGTTTTTTCTCGCGCGCATAAGGGTCGAGATAGAAGCCGGCAATGGGTTCGCCACCGCGCTTCACCCAGTAAAACTGCACGTCCGGGTGATAGGTGGGGATACTGTCATCACGTTCCGCGACGACACCGAACAGCTTTTCAACCACCGCAAACATGCCGGCGAGCACCTTGGGATAGGGAAAGTACGGGCGCAACTCTTCCTGGCTGACGGCGTAGCGGGATTGCTTGAGTTTCTCTGCAGCCCAGGCCACATCCCAAGGGTGCAGGGTATCGAGTCCCAGCTCGCTGGTGGCAAACGCCTGCAGCTCGGCAAATTCTTTCACCGCGGCGGGCTTGGCGCGCTTGGCCAGGTCGCGCAGGAAGGTTTCCACCTCCTCGGTGGAGCCGGCCATCTTGCTTGCCAGCGAGCGCTCGGCGTAATTTTGCATGCCGAGCAGATGCGCCTGTTCCGCGCGCAACGCAAGAATCTCTGCCATCACATTGGCATTGTCGAATTCGCCCGCATTGGGACCGACATCCGACGCCCGCGTAATAAACGCGAAGTGCACACGATGGCGCAGATCGCGATTTTCCGCGTGGGTCATCACCGCGAGGAAACAGGGGCCATCCAGGGTGAGCAACCAGCCCGACTGGTTTTTCGACTCCGCCAACGTCTTGGCCTGCGCCAGTGCGGAATCCGGGATACCTGCCAGTTCGGACGCCTCGGTGATATTCAGGGTCCACGCATTGGTAGCGTCCAGTACGTTGTTAGCGAAGGTGCTCTTCAATTCCGCGAGGCGCTTGCTGATCGCGGCGTAGCGCGTGCGTTTTTCGCCCTCGAGACTCACGCCGCCCAGATGCATATCGCGCAACCCGTGGCGCACTGCCTGCTGGCGGGCCTGCGGCCAGCTGGCGAAATCTTCCGCTTTGGCCAGCGCGCGGTAGGCGGCATACAGTTCGGGGTTCTGACCCAGTTCGGTCCAGTACTCGGTTACCTTGGCCAGGCACTCTTCATAAGGTTGACGCCAGTCGCCGCTCAACACGCTGTTCAGGTGCGATACCGGCGAAAATGCCTTGCTCAGCTGGTCCTGAACCTCCTCCAGTGGTGCCATGGTGGCGTCCCAGGTAGGGCTATCTCCGGCACTTTCCAGGCAGGATCGCAGCTGTTCGCGGCACTTGACGATCAGCGTGCTGACGGCAGGCTCCGCGTGCAGGGGCTTTACCGTGTCGAACGGCGGCAGTACCGGTGCACCCAGCAACGGGTTGTCGAGGGAAGTGTCTGACATCGGAATTCCTTGTCGATGGGCGGCCATCACAGGGGCGATGAACGCGGGGACGGGTTAACATATGCCCCCTATTCTAGTGGATTGCCCAAGCGGAGGTCAGCCTTGCCCAAACCGGATTTACCCCATGCTTCCATGCACGAACACCTGCGCGAACACCGCGGCCATACGCCGAACCTCGGCGAGCGGGTGTTTATCGACCCGCAGAGCTGCGTGATCGGAGATGTGACGCTGGGCGACGACAGTTCCGTGTGGCCCATGGCGGTGGTGCGCGGCGACATGCACCGGGTGCGCATTGGCGCCCGCACCAGCGTGCAGGATGGCTCGGTGCTGCATATCACCCACGCCAGTGACTTCAACGAGGGCGGCTGGCCGCTCACCATCGGTGACGATGTCACCATCGGTCACAAGGCCTGCCTGCATGGCTGCACCGTCGGTAGCCGTGTGTTGATTGGTATCGGTGCCATCGTCCTCGATGGCGCGGTGATTGAAGACGAAGTGGTGCTGGCGGCCGGCGCACTGGTGCCGCCGGGAAAACGCCTGCAAAGTGGCTACCTGTATGTGGGCTCCCCGGCCAAACAGGCACGTCCGCTGTCTGAAAAAGAAAAAAGCTTCTTTACCTACACTGCGGGCAACTACGTGAAGTTGAAAGATGAATATCTGGCCAAAGACTAAAGTGGCAATTCGGCCCGGCAGGTGTGCTGCATGAGTGTTACTCCGGATTTATTCCACTGGCATCAGTGCGTCAGTAACCTGCTGGATTGTGAGTCGGATTCGCAGCGGGTATATGAACTGCTGCGCGGTGCCGAACAGCTGGTACATGGCAACAGCAGTATGGCGATCCTGTACCCCTCGGGCAGTGCGCCGGAAATTGCCCATCACCGCTTGCTCGCCAACGAACAGCCCAGCACCCAGGTGGATCGCTACGTAGAGGGCGCTTACCTGTTCGATCCGTTCTATCGCGCAGCGGTGGATGAAGAAAAACAGGGGCTGTTTTTCCTGCGCGAAGTCGCGCCCGATGCCTTTTCGCACACGGAATATTTTCGCAAGTACTATCGCGAAGCCAACCTCGGGGACGAAGCCTGTTATCTGGTAGGCGGCCGCGATGGCACCATTGCCAGCCTGTCGATTGGCCGCGCGCGCGACCTGGGCAATGGGCGCTTCTCCAATCAGGAAATGGCGGTGCTGCGCTCTTTGACGCCGCTGGTAGAAAACATTCTCAGAAAATGGATGACCAGCTATGAGGCGGCGGAAGCTGGCAAAGAAAGTTTCGGCACGCGTTTGGATAGCGCGCTGGAAAATTTTGGCCGCTCGCGCCTGACCAATCGCGAGTGCGAGGTGCTGCACCTGACCATGCGCGGGCATTCCATCAAGTCGATGGCGGAAAGACTCGATGCCAGTGTCGATACGGTAAAAACCCATCGCAAAAACATCTATGCCAAGCTCGATGTCACCTCCCAGTCAGAGCTGTTTTATCTGTTTATCAGCGCATTGCGCCACCATTCCAGCGGCGATCCAGACCCGCTGACCAGCCTGGAAAAATAATCGGCATAAAAAACCGCACCTGACCAGGTCGCGATACAAATCGCGACGCGGCGGTGCGGAAACGATTTCACACTCGGAAACACAAACTTACTTTTGCGTGATGGGGAATCCCATTTTTTCCACCATGCGCACCCAGGGAATACGCCAGCCACCCTTTTCGTCCAGGGTATCCAGCGCATACATGGTGATCTTGGCACCAATCCAGCGGAAGGGCTCCGGCGGAATAAATGCCGGTTGCGTGCGCGCAAACTGCAAATTGCGCTCGGGCACTTTCTTGTCGTCTAGCATCGCCAGAGCCACCCGCGCGCCGAAGCGCGTGGCGGTCACACCGAAACCAGAATAGCCACCGGCGTAAAGCATTTTGCCACCGTGATAGGACTGGTAGTGCACCGCCATCCGCGTGGTGAGTGCAATCGGCCCACTCCACGCGTGGCTGAAACGAATGCCGCGCAGGGTGGGGAAGGTGCGATAGAAGTTATCCACAAGGCGCAGATACGGATCCGCCTTTTTATCTTCTGTGGGATCGGTATTGTTACCAAAGAAGTAATCCAGTCGCCCACCAAACAAAATACGGTTATCGGCGGTAAGGCGCATGTAGTTCAGCTGGGTGCGGGTATCGTAGATACCCTGGCGGTTCTGCCAGCCAATCGATGCCATCTGCTCTTCGCTGAGCGGCTCGGTGACAACAATACGATCGCGGATTGCCGCTACGCGGTTGCGAATTTTGCGGTTGCCCGCGGCAAATGCATTGGTTGCCAGCAAGACCTTGTTTGCCTGTACCTGGCCCTGCGGTGTCTTTACCAGCACACCCTGTTTGTTCTGCTGGTTGCTCACCATGGGCGTGTTTTCGTAAATCTGCACACCCAGCTCAGCGGCGACACGTTTCAGTCCCCAGGCGAGCTTCGCCGGGTGCACGGTGCCGCTGCGCTGTTTGGACCAGAGCCCACCATTGAACAACGGCGAGTTCACTTCCTGCTGTACCGCATCGCGATCCAGCAGGTGTGCGTCGTGCCCGTAGTGACGGTAGAGCTTGTACTCTTTTTCGATATCTTCATGGCCTTCGTCACCGATCGCCACGGTCAGTTCGCCGCCCCATTCCAGATCGCAATCGATACCGTAGCGCTCGATGGTTTCGCGGAAACCGTCGAGATTGTCCTTACCCAGCTGCTCCAGGGTTTCCATATCTTCCGGAAACAATCGCTGGGCATTGGCCAGGCCGTGCATTACCGAAGTGGACAGAATCGCCGCCGGTCGGCCGGAGGCACCGATGGCAATACTGTTGGCTTCGATCAGCACCACGTCGCGCTCGGGGTTTGCCTCTTTTGCCTGTACCGCAGCCCACAAACCGGTAAAGCCGCCACCAACGATCAGCAGATCGCAGTTCAGCGCGCGCTGCAGCGCCGGTTCATCCGCCGGTCGCTGCGGCGCGTCGAGCCAGTAGGGAAAAAAGGTTGTGCCCTGTAACGCTTCCAGAGCATCCGCCCTGGCTTGTTCATCACACATAATTATCTCTCATCAACCAATCTATCGCCGGTCTGTAATTAGAAGAAGTTGTAGCGAACCGATACCCCGAAGGTCGTCGGTGCCTGGCGATAGTAGGAGCGCCCCGCGAAGCTGGAGAACGCATAGGTTTCTGCACTGCTGTCTTCAATATTTTTGATCCAGCCGCTCAGCTGCCAGCGTTCGTCTCCGTCACTCAGGGTTGCTTCTGCGTCCCAAGAATGTACCGGGCCGGACAGCGCATTGGCGTCTGCGAGCTGAGCGGTCATTTCATCGCTGTAGGTGTAGCTGGTTTGCAGGCGCAGGTTGTACTCAGCCAGCGGCAGGTCGTAGGCGAGCAAACTGTTGTAGCTCCACTCCGGCGCCTGCGACAGTGACGCACCCGCGGGCAGCGGTGCTGCCAGTGCATCCACAAACAGTTGATCCACGCCATCCGCAGCATCGTTCACCGAAGCATCGGCGGAGATACCGCGCATGCCCGCAGTGGTCGGCGCGCGGGTAACTTCGCTGTCGAGGAAGGCAACCCCGGCCATAACGGTCAGGTTATCGGTGGGCAGCCAGTGCAGGTCCAGTTCAAAACCGTTGGTCTTGGATTCCGGCACATTCACCAGGGTGGTATCGGCCACCGGGAATTCGAGGAAATTACTGAAGTCATCAACGATGATGGTGACCAGTGACTGACGGTCGGTGTAGTCGAGGCTGAACAGGGCACCGTTCAATTGCAGCGAAGCATCAAACAGGGTGGCCTTAAAGCCCGCTTCGTAGGACAGCACCTTTTCCGGTTTCACATAAGCCCAGCTGATGTCATCGAGAATCGCCGCGCCGTAGTAAGCGCCGGCCTTGTAGCTGTTAGCCACATTGGCGTAGAGCAGGAAGTCGTCGTTTACCTGCCAGTCCAGTCCCAGTTTGCCGGTTACGGCATTTTCACTGGTGCTGTCGTCGAGTTCGGCAATGGTGTCGTTGAAGGAATAAATATCGTCGTGATTGGTAGAAATACCATCGAAGGTGCGGTCATCGGCACTGTAGCGCACACCGGCGATCAGGTTCAGTGAATCGGTCAGCATGGTTTCGGTGTGCAGGTAAGCCCCCCAGGACTTGGTGACCTGTTCGTATTGCGCGGTGAGCAAATCCCAGCCCTGCACGCTCACATCCGCGGGATCGAGCACAAAGGTGCTGGCGACGGAGTCGGTCACGAAGAACGAATCGTCGAATACGTCGTGCACTTTTACGGTGTCTTCGGAAATATTCACACCGGCCACCCAGGTAACGCGGCCATCACCGTTGCTCACCAGGCGCAATTCCTGAGACCACTGGCTGATTTCGTTGTCCTGATACAGGTCCAGAATTGCCGCCGAAGAGCCGCCGTAGTTATCCACCACTTTGCGGTCGTAAGCGTCGAATGCGGTGATGGAAACCACATCCAGGGTTTCGAAGCCGTAGCTCAAGTTAAGGGAGGCGCCGTAGCCGGATTCGTCGCGGGCAACTTTCAGATCGCCAACGTTGACGAGAGTGGGGTCATCGCTGCTGTTCAGCACATCGAACGACGGGTCGCCGAAGGCTTCGCCGAGGCCACTGACCTGCGGGGATACCGGCGTGGATTTGTCATTGCTGAAATAGACCTTGGCCACGGCCTCACCGTTATCCGCAAACGGGAACAGGATCTGGCCGCGCCCCGCGGAGCGATCCACACCGCCGAACTCACGTCCGGTCTGCGCGTCTTCCTGCCAGCCATCGGCCTTGGACATGTTCAGGCTCAAGCGGCCGAGGACTTCGCCGTTGATAGCACCGCTCACCACACCGGTCAGCTCGTGGGCGCCGTAATTGCCGATACCCGCATCCACAAATGCTTCAAATTCGTCGCTGGGCTTGGCACTGATAAAGTTAATCGCACCGCCGGTGGTGTTTTTGCCGTACAGGGTACCCTGCGGGCCTTTCAGTACTTCGACGCGCTCGATATCGAACAGCTGGCCGCCGAGGAAGGATGGATTGCTGGCAAACACTTCATCGGTGTAGATACCCACACCGCTGCTGTTGTTGGGGCTGAAATCATCGAGGCCGATGCCGCGAATGGCAAACACCGGGGTGCCGCCAGAGGTGGAGTTCACAGTCACCAGACCCGGCGTATGCGCACCGAGATCCACCGCACTGTCTATACCCAGGCTCTGCATCATTTCGCCGCTGAACGCGTTGGCGGATACACCAATGTCATTTACCGACTGTTCGCGCTTTTGCGCGGTCACGGCAACTTCTTCGATCTGGTTGGCAAACGCGCTGGTGGTCACACCAAGTGTCGAAAGAAATGCGCCGGTGATGGCGACCGCAAGTGTGTTTTTCGCAAAACGTCGGCTGGAACGGTTCGACATTTCCATGACGATCTCCCCTTAAAAAAATTATCGGTTTTATGTTGAGGGAGACTATAAAAACCGAACAACTATTCGGCTATCACCCCAACGGGTGAGGTGTACGAGGGATCGCCGGCAAGACACAACAAACACAAAAACCCGCAAAAAAGCGGGTTTTTGTAGCTAAGCGAAGCGTTTGCGGGTTACAGCATTGCGCGCATTGCCGAATTTACCGGCGGCTGACGGCGCCCCTGTTTTTCGGCCCACAAGATGGCCAGCTCACCGAGCAGCAGGGTCACGAAGGAACCAATCAGCACCGGCCATTGCACACCCTCACCGGGAGTGTAAATAAACAGGAAGATACTGCCGGCAAGGATTGCCACGCAGAACAGGGTCAGCGCACGCACAAACAGGCGGTTGCCCGGCACGCGGAAAGGACGCTCACGCTCGCCATCTACGCGACGCATTTTCGCAAACGCCAGGAACATACCCACGTAGGGCAGCAGGAAAATGACCCCGCTAAATGCGAACAGTGACCAGAACAGGTCCTCGTTCGAATCCACCAGAAAACCGTACAGCACCAGGATTACGGTACTCATGACGCCCATCAATATTGCAGCGCCCACCGGCGTATTGCGGGTGACACTTTTGATCGCAAAAGCACGCGGCAGTTCGCCTTCTTCGGCTGCTTCTGCAGCGGCGCGGTTGCCACCGATGGCCCAGGTAACGCCATTGGAGAAAAAGCTATACAGCGCGGCAATACCCAGTGCCATCACCAACGCATCACCAAACGGCAGCGGCGCAAAGAACAGGCGAAGTGTGTCCACCAGCCCCTCGACCAGGTCGATATCCTGTGCGGGAATCGCGGCGAGAATTGCCATGGTGCCGAGCGTGTACAGGGCAAGAATAATGGCACCGGAAATCAGGATGGAGCGCGGCACATCGCGCTTGGGGTTGCGCATTTCATCGCTGCTTGCGCTGATCAACTCAAAACCGAGCATGCCGTAAATGATTGCGGGAATATATTGCAGGCTGTCACTCAGGTTCGGTTTGATGCTATCCAGTGTAATCGGATTGGCGAGGCCGTTTTCCGCCGCGTAAAACCCGGCGCCGACAATGATCGCAACAAAAATCAGTATTTTAAAAATCGCGCCGATGTTCGGCACCCACTTGCCCACGTTCAGGGTGACCACGTTGGCGGCGACGGCGATCCAGGTCAGCACCACGCCCAGTACAATCTGTGCAGTGACGGTCATGTCCGGCCAGAACAATTGTTTGGCTACGCCGGCAAACAGAATAAAGATCGCCGGCATCCAGATCGCTACATTGACCCAGTAGCTCCAGCTCACCCGCGACGCCCAGCGGCCGCCGAAGGCATCGCGCACCCAGGCGTAAATACCGCCTTTCTCCGGGTAGGCACAGCCCAGCTCGGCAGATACCAGCGCAAAAGGCACAAAGAAAAACACACCCAGGAACAGCCACCAGAAAATACTCGAGGTGCCGATGGCGGCGGTGGCGGCGAGGGTATCCACCAGCAAAATGGCGGACACGGTAAACAGGATCATGTCCCGTTTACCAAGATTCTTTTTGACGGCTACTTCTGTCACGGAGATTCTCCCGCGTGTTTTATGTTGTTGTTCAGTGTTTGCCGGAGTGTGCCTTAGCTTGCAGGCACACCCAGTTGTGCGGATTTGATTTCGGTGAACTCTTCGACACCGTGGTGGGAGAACTCGCGGCCATTACCGCTTTGTTTGAAGCCCCCAAACGGCGCCTGGTAATTGAACTCGCCGCCATTAACAAAGCACAGCCCCGCGCGAATGCGTCGCGCGATGGCCAGCGCGGCGGTGTTGTCTTTCGCGAACACACCGGAAGACAACCCGTAGGGCGTATCGTTGGCGATCGCCACCGCCTGCTCCAGGTCATCGTAGGCAATGATGCACAGTACCGGGCCGAAAATTTCCTCGCGCGCGATGCGCATGTCATTGGTCACACCGGCAAACACGGTTGGCCGCGCAAAATAACCCTGCTCCAGCCCTTCCGGTTTGCCGAGGCCGCCGCACACCAGTGTTGCGCCCTCGTCCATGCCAATCTGAATATAGTCCTGAACCTGCTGCCACTGACGCCGAGAGGAAACCGGGCCCATAAACGCAGCTTCACCCATACCCACTTCGATCTCGGCGACGCGCGTGCGCACAATGTCCAGCGCCTCGTCGATACGACTCCGAGGCACCAGCATGCGGGTGAGTGCGGTGCAGGTCTGGCCGCTGTTGATCATCACGTCGTCGACGCCATAGCGCACCGCCGCGGTTAAGTCGCAATCCGCGGTGACGATATAGGGGGATTTGCCACCCAGCTCCTGGGTGACACGCTTGACCGTCGGCGCACAGGCCTTGGCAATTTCGATGCCGGCGCGGGTGGAGCCGGTAAACGACATCATGTCCACCAGCGGGTGTTCGCACAGGGCGCGACCTACCTCTATGCCGCGTCCCGGCACCAGGTTGAATACGCCCGCCGGCAGGCCGGCCTCGTGGAAAATTTCCGCCATCAGGTAATCCTGCAGCGGTGTCTGCTCCGAGGGTTTGACCACCATGGTGCAGCCAGCGGCGAGCGCTGCGCCCACCTTGCCGACAAACTGGTGCAACGGGTAATTCCACGGATTGATAAACCCGCATACGCCAACGGCTTCGCGCCATACCAGCGAGTGGCCGAGCTCTTCGGTCTCTTCGGTAATGGCTACCTGCTCGGCAAACAGGCGCATGGCCTCGATGGGCCCCGCCACCTGCAACCAGCCGGCAATATGCTGGGGGCAGCCCATGCTGGCGGATACCGCCGCTATCAGTTCCTGCTCCCGCGCCTGCATCAGGTCGGCCGCGCGCAACAGCAGCGCGCGACGCTCCACAGCTGGGGTATTGGCCCAAGAATCAAATGCACGGGATGCGGCCTGCACCGCACGATCCACGTCGTCGGCACTGCCGGCGGGCACGCGGGTAATAACAGATTCGGTTGCGGGATTGATCACTTCCAACCAGTCGTCGGAAGTCGATTCCACCCAATTGCCATCGATGTAGAGCTTATTCTGGTGTTGCATCGTTTTCGGCTCAGTTGCTGCGGCTGCGCGCCGCTTGCAGCTAATGAAGCAGCAAGCGAGAGCGTCTAGGTCCGCGAGGCGGACAAACTGCGCAATTGTTTGTGTTATTTGAAGGATTATTCAGTATGCGCCAAGGGCAAGTGTGCCTGTATCACCTGAACAGGTGATACGAAACCTCGGGTGAAGCAGAGAGAAATGCCAGAAATATGCCGATTAGCAATCAGCTATCTGTGTCCTTGGCCGTGGGCGACAGCGCCTGCTGCAGGGCTTGTGCCTGGGTAGCCAGCGCCGCACCGCGGGTGTCCAACCACTTGAACACGCTCTCGAGCACCAGGCGCGCGCGGTCATGCATGGCGCCGTGGTGGTCGCTCACCAGATACAAAAACTGGCCGATGGTGTAGGGGCGCTCGATCACCGTCGCCAGGCGCCCGCTGCTGAGGTCTTCGCTCACCTCCAGACGATCGGCCAACGCCACGCCCATACCCAGGCGTGCCGCTTCGATGGCCTGATAGGCATAATCCACGGTGACGCCCTGGATCGCCGGCGCATACTCCACACCCTGCGCAGTGAACCAGCCGCGCCATTGCTGCTGGCGGTCGTGCAACAGCGGCAGCTTCAGCAGATCCGCCGGGCGCAGTGCGCGGCCATGCGTCTGCAGCAGCTGCGGGCTCGCCACCGGCAAATAGTGTTCCTGATACAGCGGCGTCACCTGGCGCCCCGGCGCATCCGGCTCACCCAGGCAGATGGCAATATCCGCCTCCTCATCGAGCCTTGCCGCGCGCGGCTCAATGGTGGTCAGGCGCAGCCGGATCTCGGGATAGCGCTGCTGCACCTCGGCGAGAATCCGCAACAGCCAGCGCGAGGCAATGGTGGCGGTGGCGGCAATCACCACCTCGCCGGCAAGGTTGTCCGGATCCAGCGTCAGCAAGCCCTGCTCCAGACGCCCGAACGCATCGGCAACCGAGCGGTGCAAACGCTTGCCCGCCGCGGTCAGGGACAGGCGATTACCACTGCGCAGGAACAAGGCAGTGCCCAGCCGCTCCTCCAACTCGCGGATCTGCCGACTGAGCGCCGGGTGCGACACGTGCAGTTCCTCCGCCGCACGCCGCAAATGGCAGTGGCGGCCCACCGCGTAGAAACTGCGCAATGATGTCAGCGACAGGTTTCTCAGCTCTGCTGCCATGGTTTACCTCGGAAATAACCCCGCTTACTGGGGTTCGACTAGTTTTGGTGCCAAAAAGATACCAAAGTGGCAATTAATAGTTAATTGTGTTCACAAAAACAAACCATAGACTTGTGCTAAACCCTATACACCCTCCCAGACAATAAAAGTGCGGATCGACCCCATGACTGACACCAGCCAAGTGCGCATCAACGGCCAGCGCCTGTGGGACTCCCTGATGGAGATGGCGCAGATCGGCGCCACCGACAAAGGCGGCTGCAACCGCCAGGCCCTTACCGACCTCGACAAACAGGGTCGCGACCTCTTCGTAAACTGGTGTGAAGACGCCGGCTGTTCCGTCTCCGTGGACGAAATGGGCAACATCTTCGCGCGCCGCCCGGGCAACAACCCGGAGCTACCCGCGGTGCTCACCGGCTCCCACCTAGACACACAGCCCACCGGTGGCAAGTTCGACGGTGTCTACGGCGTGCTCGCCGGCCTGGAAGTGGTGCGCGCGCTCAACGACGCCGGCATCGAAACCGAAGCACCGCTGGAAGTCGCCGTGTGGACCAATGAAGAAGGCGCCCGCTTCTCCCCCGCCATGATCGGCTCCGGTGTGTGGGCCGGCGAATTCGACCTCGACTACGCCTACGCCCGCGCCGACAAGGAAGGTAAAACCTTCGGCGACGAACTCGCGCGCATCGGCTACAAGGGCGCAGCCCCCGCCAAGCCGCGCCCGCTGGCCGCCGCCTTTGAAGTGCATATCGAACAGGGCCCAATTCTGGAAGCCGAAGAAAAACAAATCGGCGTACTGAGCGGCGTGCAGGGCATGAACTGGTACGACCTCACCCTGATCGGCCAGCCCTGCCACGCCGGCCCCAGCCCCATGGAAATCCGTCGCGACCCGTTTATGGGCCTGCACAAGATCCTCGACCAGCTGTACAAACTCGCCGCAGAACACGGCCCCTGGGCCCGCGCCACCTTCGGTGATATCCGCGTCGAGCCCGGCAGCCGCAACACCGTGCCGGAGAAACTCGTTCTCGCCGTCGACCTGCGCCATCCGGACCAGCAAGTGCTCGATGCCATGGACCAGCGCTTCCGCGAAATCGCCGCTACCGTCGCCGAGGAAACCGGACTGGAACACGACATCCGCGACGAATGGCGCTCTCCCGCCGTCGCCTTCGACAAGAGCTGTGTCGAAGCGGTGCGCGCTTCCGTCGCGGACCTCGGCTACAGCAACAAAGAGATGGTGTCAGGTGCCGGTCACGACTCCGTGTACATCTCCCGCGTCGCACCTACCAGCATGATCTTTGTGCCCTGTGAAAAAGGCTTGAGCCACAACGAAGCGGAGAATGCCGAGCCGAAGGATCTGGAGGCGGGCGCGAATGTACTGCTGCACGCAATGCTGAAGATGGCCAACAACGCCGAGTAACGAACGCACTTACGAAGTAAAAAATTTAATGCGAAGCCGCTGTTGCCGGTGGCTATTCGCGAGACCTTCTAAAACAGGGATGTTTTAGAAGAGCCCCCAGGGATGGGTGCACGGCGTGTCTCGCGAATAGCCACCCCCGGCCCGGGCGCCCCCGCGCCCCAACACAGCGCCGCACAAATAGGGAAACCAACAATGACTGAATTCACCTACAAACACCGCAAAGACAACGGCAACACCGAGGCCCTCAAACGCTGGGGCATCGACTCCGAATACGGCGTGCTGACCGACCTGCTGGTAGGTCCCATCGACCACTACACCTGGCAGATGGGCAACGCCGCCTCCCGCCGCTCCGTGCGCCTCGGCCGCGAATTCGATGCCACCGTCGCCAAGCGCCAGCACCAAGAAATGCTCGACGCCTACAAACAAGCCGGTGTTAACACCCACCTGTTGCCCGCAGACGGCAACCTCCCCTACCAGCTGTACGCCCGCGACAGCAGCGTCATGACCCCGTGGGGCCCGATTGTTACCCAGATGTATTCCCCCTGGCGCCGCGGCGAATGGGTCGACGTAGTGAAGACCTACCAGAAACTCGACATCCCCATTTACGACATCATCACCGCCGGCAGCCTCGAAGGCGGCGACTTTATGGTGCTGGAACCGGGTGTCATCCTGTGTGGCTACAGCGGTGAGCGCACCTCACCCCAAGGCTTCAACCAGATGAAGAGCTGGATCGAAAAAGAAGGCTGGGAAGTAAAAGGCTACCAGTTCGACCCCTACTTCCTGCACCTGGATGTACTCGTAGCCGCGCTTGCGGAAAAACTGGTCGCGGTGTGTGTGGACGCGGTAGAGCCAGAACTGGTGCAGTGGTTTAAAGACCGCAACTTCGAAATTATCGACATCTCCTACCCGCAGGTGATGGAGCTTGGCGTCAACGTGGTAGCGCTCGGCAACGACCGCGTAATGCTACCCGCCGACAACACCGAACTGAAAGAAAAGTGCCGCGCTCACGGCCTGCAGGTGATCGATCCAGATATCTCCATGATCACCGCCGGTGGCGGCGGCGTGCACTGCATGTGTCAGCCACTGGCGAGAAAGCCTGCCTAAGCAGGCTGGCACAAAAAAGGTCGGCCATAGGCCGACCTTTTTTATTGCTGGAAAATTTTTCGCTCCGTACTAAGGCTCACAGCCGATTCAGCGCGCCGCCTTAACTTCCTCTTCACTCACCACTATTACCTCATCGCCCCAGGTATTGGTGATAAACGCGATGATCGCCGAAACTTCGCGGTCCGTCAGAAACTCCAGTGGCGGCATCAAATCCTCTTCACCGCCATTGCGGCGCGGTGCCGAGCGCCCGTGTAACACGGTCTCAATCAACAGCGGTTTATTTGCCAACAATGCGGGATTGCGCAGAGATGGGTACAACGCCTCCTCGCCATAGCCGTCAAGCTTATGGCACTTTTGGCAATTATCGGCAAAGGTAAGCGCACCCAGTCCAATCAGGTCTCGGGTCTCCTGCTCTGAAGCGACGGCTCCCAGAGAGAGAGTCGTAAACAGTATGCCGATGGATAATGTGCGTTTCATATGCTGTGCCCTGTTGCCAGTCAATTGTACGAGGTTATTTTCCCTGCGCGCGCAGCCATCCGGAGCCGGCGATGCCGCCCGCGGCACAGGCCAGGATGATCACCAGTGGCGTCAGCGTACCCAACGCCAGTGCACCCACACCCAGTCCGCGCATGGGCAGCATTACCAACAGCAAAATGCCCGCAGGTATCAGGGATAGCAGAAATCCACGACTAATCCAGCTTTTGCGCCACGGCAGCAGGAAAATCAATCCACAGATGCCACCCCAGACAACACGCTGGTAAATATAGGCATTGGACAGATGCGGCGCGATATCCACAGACAGCGCCCGGGTAATCCCGTAGTGCCCCAGCGCCCACAAGCCCAGCGCATAGCACAGGCCCGCTACACCGCCGGCGGCAAAACAGATGGAAAGGTTTTTAATAAATTCTTTCATGTACGACCCAGCGAAAAAAACTTCAGGTCAATAGTACACGAGTAATTACAATACACATGGCATACTGAGCCACAAATATTACCTGTACCCACAGGATACTGTTCGACCTATAACGTCAACGATAAAATAATCGCACAAAAATTAAGCACCAATCATTGTGCGGTCTCTCGCCGCTCACACTGATTCAGACCTTATTCCAATGACAGTACGGCAATCGCGTCTTTTTGGCGAAAATTCGGAAATACAGCACCTGAGAATGGGCATTGGGTCCATCGCTGGATTTTGTGCTTTTTTCATTTACCCCTGCGCAAGCTATCTCGCCATGCTTCTTGGGGGCGCTTTAGTGGAGAAAGGCTACTTGGTAGCCATGATCAGTTTTTCGCCGCTGGCCTTGGCACTCTTTTTTTCCGTAAATTTAAGTCCTTCGCCATATCCGTTTTAATGTTTATTATTTTTTTGACTTCGGCATTCGGATATTTTTTGTTTGAGTCGAACCTTCGAGCTTTGATAGCGAAAAATACTAAATTCTATTCCGAGCATTCCGTGTTACCCACATACTCCGAAAATGAGCACGCCGGATTAACGGTAACTTCAATCGGAAACTTTGAGTATGAGATTAGCAGCCCGAAGAATTGGTCAATCGAGCTTAAAACCAACATACTCAATAGCAAAATCAATTATTCGTCTCCTGATAATGACACAGCGTCATTAGTTTTCAGGTGCTTTAATCCAAACAAAAAAGACGCGGATATCCCCACACTGGTCAGTAAAATCAAGCCCAATAGTTCAAGAGATACCGGATTTAACGTACAACCGGAATGCTATCGCTCACAATCAGACTTAAAAGTTTGCTTGATGCAACAACAATTACAGAACAATGCTCAAATCTGGAATTTATATTTATTAGATGACCTGGCCGCACATGGACTAAAAATTTCTGCAAAAACCACCAGCACAAGTTATGCATTCAAAACGCAATTAGCCAAGTCGCTATCTTCTATAAAACTACGGTCGACGGATGGAAGTATTGGTGAGTGCCAAGGGGTTTCTAGGATGATCGATTTTCCGTCAAGCTAGGGTGGGCAGATGCCTCTATCACCGCCTTCATCGCTGGACACTCCCAATTGCGCTTTAAGGTCGCATCCGCCCCTTCTTTGAACAAGTTGTAACGCTCGCTCGTTGGGGCACCAGTTATTGCCTCCCAGGAATTTCTCGCCGGGCTTCCTTCCACGAGCTGCTCCCGGATTTTTTTCACAGAAACTCTCAGCATTGTCTCTTCTGTCAAACTATCTTGCTGACGACTTATGCTTTCGAAAATTCCGCAAACCACCTCGAAATCATTTACAGTCGGCTTGCCACAAGCTAATAACCCAAAGGAAATTGAAGCTGTTAAAAGTATACGCCTCATAGTCACCACTTCCTCTTTATATCCCAGCGTAATTTACCGTAGGCATTCTCCTCTAGAGGATATTTTGGCTGGTAAATGACCTCCCATTGTTTCGGGATGTAGTCCATCACAAAATTTTCTTCTGCATCCACAATAAAAACCCAAAGCCCATTTGAGTGGCGCCATGCGGTCCCACCTAAGGCGGCTATCTTCTGCGCGGTGATGTTCGGTGCATGTAAGAAATATGAGGAGCACGCGAAAATAAAGTCGCTATATGGCGCTCCCTCGGCTGCCCGTATCTGACGCAACTTCATTGCGGTATTGTCGTCTACTGCGGATTTCATCAGACCGGTAACAGTCGCAGCAACTGCAGCTGGCCAAGCGAGTAAGCCCAGAACATACAAGCTGATATCCAGCTCGTCTGGCCTTTTTTCATTAACGGCATAATCAACAGCCCATACCGCTGGCGCTATCAGCTTGCTCGCCGTCGAATTCCCGAGTTTGTCGAGGCCCATTGAGGCCCATTGAGGCCAATGTGGATGCCGTCGACTTGATTACCGAATTATGATTATCAATGATTTCCGTTGCTTGCGGCACTTTATCCTCCTTGAAAAGTAAACCACGGAGGATTCTAAAGGAGGCAAAAAGCAATATTCATATTTATAAATTTAACTCTGGCACGAATTAAATATTGCTTTATCGGGAGGGAGGATTGGGGGTAAGGACAGCGGGCATTATCCAGATATAACCGAACGTTGCCCGCCCTGTGAGACAGAAATTTATGCGGGGCGTTTGCTAGGGCCGTAAAGCTCTTCCAGCATGCTGTCGATACGCGCAGCCAGGGCATCCTGGGTATCGTCCAACAGAATCACGTGGCCCATCTTGCGGCCCGGGCGCAGCTCCTTGCCATAAGACCAGACGCCTTCGTTCTGCAGCGCTGGCTTTTTATCCACACCCAACATATTGATCATGACTGCCACGCGGTCGCAGCCGGTTTCGCCCAGCGGCATGCCGAGAATTGCGCGCACATGGTTGGCGAACTGGCTGGTTTTAGCGCCCGCCAGGGTCCAGTGGCCGCTGTTGTGGACACGCGGCGCCAGCTCGTTGATCAGCAGGCCATCGTCACTGACGAAACACTCCATCGCCAGTACACCGACATAGTCCCAGGCGTTCATCAACGTGGACAGGTATTCTTCCGCAGTGGTTTGCAGCTTCTCATCCACATGCGGCGCCGGTGCGGTGGATACCAGCAGGGTGCCGTTGTAGTGATCGTTCTCGGCCAGCGGATAGGTGACCACTTTGCCATCGGCGGTACGCGCACCGATCAGGGAAACCTCGCGGGAAAAGTTGATGCCCTTTTCCACCACGTATTCCTGCGCCGGTACCTGGTCGGCGATTGCGGCGAGGTCTGCGTCGCTGTTCACACGCCACTGATTTTTACCGTCGTAACCGTGTTCACAGCTTTTGATAAAGGACGGGTAACCCAGTTCTTTGACCGCCGCACAGATTTCATCGTAATTGTTGGCCGGGCGGAAAGGCGCCACTGGCAGGCCGGCATCATTGATCGCGGTTTTTTCGCGCACGCGGTGCTGGGTCTTTTCGAAGGCATCCGGACGCGGGTACACCGGGCAGAATTTTTCCAGCGCGCGCAATAGACCCACATCCACACTTTCGCGCTCGGCGGTAATCACCTCGGGGCTGCCCATCGCCTTGTACAGTTCTTCGATATCAGCGCCTTCACTGGCGTGCACAATGGTGCCGAGCCCTTCCACGCAGGTCGTGTTTTCGCCACCCTCGGCAAGGAAACTGAACTCGATTCCCAGCGGGCGGGCTTCCTGGGCCATCATCTGCGCCAATTGGCCGCAGCCGACAATACCGACACGACGCTGTGCAGATTGCTCTTGGCTGGATGTCATTTCCGCGATACCTCGTAAACCTTCAGTGCTGGTCGCACTATTCAAATATCTAGCTGGTCAACAAATCGAATAAATCGGCGAACCGGCTTATTCAACTTCAAACGGCACACCGGCGCTCTGCTTTTCACGCCACGCGATCAGGCGCTGCTGCAGCTCGGAGTCGGTCAGCGACAGCATCTGTGCAGCCATCAGGCCAGCGTTGTAGGCGCCGGACGCGCCCACCGCCTGGGTGGCCACGGCCACGCCCTTGGGCATCTGCACGATAGACAGCAGGCTATCCATACCGGTCATAAATTTGCTCGCCACCGGCACGCCGATCACCGGCAGCGGGGTCATGGCCGCGATCATTCCCGGCAGGTGCGCAGAGCCGCCGGCACCGGCGATGATCACCTGGGTACCGCGCTCGTGCGCGGTGGAGGCGAACTCGACCATACGCTGCGGCGTACGGTGCGCAGAAACCACGGCCGTGGCAAAAGGCACACCCAGCTCGGTGAGTGGCTTGGTCGCCATTTCCATGGTCGGCCAGTCGGACTGCGAGCCCATCACAATGGTGACTTTTTCAAACGGCAGCTGATTCACGGGGATAACTCCAGTGTTCGCGGGCACCACAGCGCTGTTGTTCACTGGCGGCACCGGGGAAAAACAGGGTCTTGCTGGTCACGCTTTCGAGAGTGCGCCCACCCGACCCGAAAATTTTAGGGGCGAGAGGATAGCAAAAATTGGCCGCAAAAGTACGCTATACGGCGTTTTCCCACGGGTTTCATCGCGGTATCGGCGCTATCTAGCCGGAAAAGATGGCTTTTCGGGCTCCCGTGGTCGCGCTTGCACCACCGGAACCCCAAAATATAGTGTGGCGAGGCGGTCACAACAGCTATAAGTGGCCGCCTGGATGGAGTGATATGTGGCTGCGGAAAGGTCCGGCCTCAGTCCGCCTCTCCCGCTTCCGCATTGCGTTTTTTGCGCAGGGCTTCACGCAACATCGCCTGCACCGGCGCCTCGGACGGGCGCACACCCCGCCACAGGTGGAATGCCTCCGCCGCCTGCCCCACCAACATACCCAGGCCATCTGCGGTGCGGGCGCCCAGCGGTTCCGCCCAGCGCATAAACGGCGTTGGTTCGGCACCGTACACCATGTCGTAGACACAGCAGTCCGGGCCCACCACCGATGCGTCAATGTGTGGGCGTTCGCCGCTTAGCCCGGCCGCACTGGCATTGATGATCAGGTCAAAACCCGCGGGGATATCTTCCAGACCTCCGGCAGTCACGCTGCCGAAACGCTGAAAATCCTCCGCCAACTGGTGCGCCTTGGAGGCGGTGCGATTGGCAATGTGCAACCGCGCGGGCTGCTCGTTAAGCAGGGGCAACAGCGTTCCGCGGGTAGCACCACCGGCGCCCAGCACCAGCAGTTTTTTGCCGCGAATCTGCCAACCGAGGTTGTCACGAATATCCGACACCAGACCGGGGCCGTCGGTATTGTCGCCCAGCAAACGGCCATCTTCCTGCAGTGCCAGGGTATTTACCGCACCCGCACTGCGCGCGCGTTCGGTCAGGCAGTCGGCGTACTCAAATGCGTCCAGTTTGAAGGGAGCGGTGACGTTCAGCCCGCGGGCGCCGGCGGCAAAAAATTCGTCCACCACCGGTTTGAAGTTATCGACTTCGGCAAACAGTTTGCCGTACTCGAGATCCTGATTGGTTTCCGTGGCAAAGGCGCTGTGAATCACCGGCGACATGGACTGCTTGATAGGATTTCCGATGACCGCGTATTTATCCATAAATAACCTGAATCTCGTTTGTTATATTGCGTTGCACTTGCTTGGCTTGCGGTACTGATTATTAAAATGTTGGTCGCAACAATGTACGTCGTTACAGTGCGCGCAGTGCCTTGCGCACTTGCACGGTTTCATCGACGCCAACCAGACTGTCGATTTTCAATTCTCCCTGGTATTCGCTCACCAGATAGCGTGTGATGGCACTGTATACCTGCTGCGGTTTTTCGCCACGAGCGTCAAGCAGTATCCAATTGAGGGTGGCGAGGCTGGCATTTTCGTTCAGCTCGATCACATCGGTCACCGCGCCAACAATCTGCGTTACCCCAAGTTTCTGGTAGAGCTTCAGCAGTTTCTCGACCCGACCAATAAAGTAGCCCCGATCCAGTTGTGACTTTTTGCCATTGGAAAAGTGGTAGTGCAGCGGGAACCGATAAAAATCCGCGATTTGCTCTGCGTCTCGCGCCTCAAACAGTCGGCGGTATTCGAGAAACAATTTATTAATGTCTTCGAGACGAGCCTTGTGCATATCGTTACCTCTTTTTACAGCAGCCCCACAACCTATGATTTCGGCAAGGCATTTATATCCAATCCCGGTGCGGCAGGAAGTCAGTATACAGTTTCGCCTCGGCACTGCCCTCTTCCGGGTGCCAGTCATAACGCCAGCGCACCTCGGACGGCAGTGACATCAGGATTGACTCTGTACGCCCGCCACTTTGCAGGCCGAACAGGGTGCCGCGGTCGAACACCAGATTGAATTCCACGTAGCGGCCGCGGCGATACAGCTGGAAGTCGCGCTCACGTTCACCGTACGGAGTATCCTTGCGTTTCTTCAGGATCGGCAGATATGCATCCAGATAGGCATTACCCACTGCCTGCATAAAGGCAAATGCATTATCGAATCCGCCTTCATTAAAATCGTCAAAGAACAGGCCGCCCACACCGCGAGCCTCCTTGCGGTGCTTCAGATAAAAATATTCGTCGCACCACTTTTTAAAGCGCGGATAAATATCCTCACCGAAGGGTGCACAGGCCTCTTTCGCGGTCTGGTGCCAGTGCACAACGTCTTCTTCAAAACCGTAGTATGGGGTCAGGTCAAAGCCCCCACCAAACCACCACACAGGGTCCGCGCCTTCTTTTTGCGCCACAAACAAGCGTACATTGGCGTGGCTGGTGGGCGCATAGGGGTTGCGCGGGTGAATAACCAGGCTGACACCCATCGCTTCGAAGGAACGGCCCGCGAGCTCGGGGCGTGCTGCGGTAGCGGACGGCGGCAACTTGTCACCGTACACATGGGAAAAGTTAACCCCGCCTTTTTCGATCACATTGCCATTTTCCAGCACCCGGGTGCGGCCCCCGCCGCCACCCTCACGCTCCCAGGCATCCTCAAAAAACTGCTGCCCGTCCACCGCCACAAGTTCCGCACAAATGCGGTCTTGCAGGTCCAGCAGATATTTTTTGACGGCCTGAATGTCGATGGTACTCATGTAATGCTCACGATTTAATTTCGCTAGTAATAAGAATTTCTGTCGGGATTATCCCGCGCGCACAATGCGACCGCTGGAAGCGTCGCGAATTTCACTGGGGGATGCGCGCCCACCGGTGCTGCCGCCGCCAATAAAATCCAGCGCGTCGCCAAAATAACGCAACACTTGGAATTTTTGACGCGCCGGCTGACAGCCTGCCGGGTTGGCGGAAGTCGACACAATGGGACCACCAAATGCCCGCGACAGTGCCGCGGTAAACGGGTGGTTGGTATGGCGCAGGGCGACACTGTGGTGCACGCCGCTGACCCACGGCGGTATCTGGTCAAAATGCGGCACGAGCCAGGTAACCGGTCCCGGCCAAGTTGCATCGATACGCGCGCGCTGATCGCCGGAGAGATTGTGCAACAGACCGGAGAAGTGGTTCACGTCGCCCGACACCAGGATCAAACCTTTTTCCAGCGGCCGGTTTTTCAGGCGCACCAGACGCTGCACCGCTTCGGCATTGTTCGGGTCACAGGCAAGGCCCCACACGGATTCGGTCGGGTGGGCAATCACACCGCCGGCGGCAATGATACGCGCGGCGCTTACCAGACTGATGCCTGCACCAGGCAAATTGGGCGTGTGCGTTGTGGAGGTGTCGTCGACGGCGGTAACGGAGGTAATTTTCTCGGACAAGGCTAGGACTCTTCAGGTCAGCAAGCGGAAGACGCGGCGAGCGCGCCGGGTAGACGTCCTCGGTACTTTTCGATGCGCCACTCAATGCGCAACAGTACTGGAAGGTCGTCAGGTGGCAGCGCGGCAATTTATCGAATACTACCAGCCTAGACAAGGTAGCCTGAAGAGACAGTAAGGTTCCAGCGCCACCTCACCGTCATACCAGATCGCCACGCCGGACTCGCTCTCGCTTTAGTCTGAGTAGGTAACGCTGTGGCCGAATTTGTTACTGCAGCTCCAGGAGCCATGTTCGGTGATCAATACCTGATTTTGTATTCCCCCGGGCACTGATCACCGGTGTAAACCTTGATCCCGAGCGGCGCCACAATTGAGGCTCTAGGTTTTGTACCGGGCGCATAAAGTCACTGCACTGTTTGACCGCGCCGAATTCCGGATCGAGGTAGTCAGGAGTTACCGTACCGATTTTTCGCTTATTCCACCAGCCCGGCCAGGGCTTTGGCACCACTGCCGGTCAGCTGATAGCCTCCGGGGAGCTGCTCCACCAGCCCCTCCAGCTCCATGTGCAACAGGCTCGCCATCAACTCCCCGGTATCACCACCGGTGTCGCGAGCCAGCTGCTCGATACTGCGCGGGTCACCGCCGAGGGCGACAATAAGGCTGCGCTGCTCCGGTGGCAGGCGTATGCCGCTATCCGCGGTCTGTTCAAACAGCGATGGCTGCTGCGCCAGTCCCGACAACAACCCACCCAGTTCAGCCACGATATCCGCGCTGGTTTCCACCAGATGGGCGCCGTTTTTTATCATGTGGTGACAGCCGCGGGCCATGGGGTTGTGCACGGAGCCGGGGATCGCGAATACCTCACGATTCTGCTCCAGCGCCAGGCGCGCGGTGATCAGCGACCCGGAACGCACCGCGGCCTCCACCAGCAAGATGCCCAGGCTCAAACCGGAAATAATCCGGTTGCGCCGTGGAAAATTGCCGGGCTCTGGCGCGCTGGCCAGCGGCATTTCACTTACCAGCGCGCCGCCCGATTCCAGGATCTGCTCTGCCAGCGCGGCATTCCGCTGCGGGTAAATACGATCCACACCGGTGCCGAGCACGGCAACAGTTTTGCCTGCGCCGCGCAGTGCCCCCTTGTGTGCCATGGCGTCGACCCCGAGTGCCAGGCCAGAGGTAATAGCGAAGCCAGCGGCCGCGAGGTCCGCGGAAAATGCCTCGGCATTGTCGAGACCGGCGCGACTGGCACGGCGCGCCCCCACCACGGCGATCTGCGGCAGAGACAGCGCCAGGGGATCACCGGTGATATACAAAACGGGCGGCGGACGGTCGATTTGGCGCAGCAACGACGGATAGCTTTTGTCATCGCAATGCAGCAGATAGATGCAGTTTTCCACACAGCGCTGGCGTTCAGCGAGTGCCCATTGCGCCAGTTCACTGTCGCAGCCCAGGCGCTGGTATTCGGCCAGCTGGGCGCGGGCGCGCTCGGGTAATTTGCGGGGGAAATGGGTGGCAGACTGCTGGAGAGCGGCTTCGGCGGAGCCAAATTGCTCCACCATTTGCCAATACAAACTGGGGCCAATGCCCTCCAGCCGAAGCAGAGAGAGAGTCGCGGTCAACGCATCCATGCGATTTGCCGTAAATATTGTTCAGTAAAGCTTTAGGATTGAAGGAGCCGGGGAAAACGTAGCGAGCGGCCGCCGTCAGGCGACCGCGCAGTAGTTTTTCAGTGATTCCTAGGGGTTGCGCACCAGATCCATCACTGCCAGCGGCTTTTCGGCTTCCAGCACCAGGCCGAGGCTCATTTTTTCGAAGCTGCGGAATACCATCAGCACACCGGCGCGCTCGTCCGGCAGTTTCACGTTCTGGCGGGCGATGCGATCGCGCACGGTGGCGCCGCGCTTGTAGATCGCCAGCACATTACCGGGCTCCAGGCCTTCGCGCAGGCCGCGGTTGATGGCAACCACGTCGTACTTGGCGACCTGGGTTACACCCTCTTCCACGCCGAGGATGACGCCATCCACGGGCACTGCCGGAGCGCTGGGCTGAAACAGCGCAGCAATCGCGCGCTCTTCCACCGGCAGCAAGCGGTCTTCCAGGCGCATGTCGCGACTGCTGCGGGTCACATCCAGGGTGGCCACGGCGAATTCACTGTTGGCGTTATCCACATCCAGCTGACGGAGGTCTACGGAGGCGACATCCAGCGCTTGCTGACCCAGCTCTTCGCCGGTGTAGGGATCGGCGTAAACCGGACCCGGGCGGTAGACCCCGTAAGACGGCAGCGGCTCGCGGAAATCGCCGCGGGCGTAAACTTTTTCACCGGCACCCATCAGGATGCGCTGGTCCTGCCCAGAGATTACGTAGGGAACACCGCGGAAGGCGTTGGGGCCGACGATGCGGGTGCGCGACAAGAAGGCATTGATGGCGTCCAGCGGAATGGCTGGGATCGCGGTATCAATGGGTTCGCGGCGCACGGAGGGACCCAAGCGGTTGTCACTGGCCGGGCTCAATCGGTAAGCAGTGGGCGCGCGCTCGAGTTCGAGGCGCGGCTGGCCGTCAACGTATACCAGATTGAGGCGGTCGCCGGGGTAGATCAGGTGCGGGTTCTCTACCTGCGGGTTCACCTGCCAAATCTCTGGCCAATACCAGGGCATAGAGAGGAAGCGCCCAGAGATATCCCACAGGGTGTCGCCCTTCTGGACGGTATAGGTGTCCGGATGGTCGGGCTTCAGCAGCGTATCTTGTGCGTGCAAGCCAAAGGTCGCCAGCAGGGTTGCGGCGGCGGCCAGTATTATTTTTTTCATGGAAGCATTCCTATGCTTTTTTGTCGCTAACGCTATTGGCCATCCAGTCTGCTGATGCTTTATACGGCTATCGCTGAGGTTTTATATCGCTATAATCTGTCAGCGCTGGGCCCGGCGGTGGCCGCACTACCAGACAGGTGTTCTGCTAGTGCTTCTGACCACATGCGGCAAAGTGGGGGCTAAAGGCGCCAGCTGGCGGTTTCGCCAGGGTGCAAAAACTCTCCCCCAGTTCAGCAAATTTCAAGCGCGATCATTATGTTATCAGCGCAAGTTCCACTAAGACTAGAAGTTTGTCACAGGTGTTATGGCCAAACTGGAAATCCTTGAATTCCCCGATCCCCGCCTGCGCAAGGTTGCAGAGCCTGTTGCTGAGGTAACGGACGATCATCGCACGCTGATCGAAGACATGTTTGAAACCATGTATGAGGCGCCAGGCGTTGGTCTGGCGGCGACACAGATCAATGTACACGAGCGCATTGTGGTGATTGATGTGTCGGAAGATCAGAGTGAGCCGCTGGTGCTGATCAACCCTGAGGTTGAGGTGCTGGATGCGGAAATCCACAAGTACGACGAGGGCTGTCTGTCGGTCCCGGGCTTCTACGAGAAGGTAGAGCGCCCGCGCAAGATCCGCCTGAAGGCGCTGGATCGCAACGGTGAAGCGTATGCGCTGGAAGCCGAGGGGCTGCTGGCAGTATGTATCCAGCATGAGATCGACCACCTCGATGGCAAGCTGTTTGTCGATTACATCTCGCCGCTCAAGCGCAATCGCATTCGTTCCAAGCTGGAGAAGGCGCACCGCCAGCGCGCTTAAGCACTTAAGGTCGCCCGGTGGCGTCGGGTCACCGGGTGTGGGTTTTCAGGACCAGGCTAGGCGCCCCCCCTGTTAACCCATCCCTGGGCGTTTCGGCGCAAACATCCTGTTTGCGACGATCCTGAAAACCCACACCCGGCACCCCGACTTCGCATTTTATTTTTGGACTTATCTATAAGTCCGCCCTTTCTTACCCGAAATACTGCCATGAGCCTCAATATTATCTTTGCCGGCACCCCCGATTTTGCTGCCGTCCACCTGCAAACCCTGCTCGACAGCCAACACAACGTCATCGCTGTCTACAGCCAGCCGGATCGCCCCGCGGGGCGCGGCAAGAAGCTGCTGGCGAGCCCAGTGAAGCAGCTGGCGCTGGAACACGAGATCCCGGTATATCAGCCCCTGTCGTTGCGTGATGAACAGGCGCAACAGGAACTGGCGGCGCTGAATGCGGACCTGATGGTGGTGGTGGCTTACGGTTTGATTCTGCCGCAGGTGGTACTGGACACGCCGCGGCTTGGCTGTGTGAACGTGCACGCCTCCCTGTTGCCGCGTTGGCGCGGTGCGGCGCCGATTCAGCGGGCAGTGGAAGCCGGCGATGCGGAGAGTGGCGTGGCGATTATGCAAATGGAGGCGGGGCTGGATACCGGGCCGGTGCTGGTGGAGGCGCGCACGCCGCTTGCCGCGGGCGAGACCGGCGGCAGCCTGCACGACAAGCTGGCCGGGCTCGGTGGGCCGGCGCTACTGGAAGCGCTGGCCATGCTGGAGAGCGGCACCGCGAAACCGCAGGTGCAGGACGATGCACTGGCGAATTACGCGGGCAAGATTAGTAAGGAAGAAGCACGACTGGACTGGAGCCAGCCGGCAGCGGAATTGGAGCGCCTGGTGCGCGCGTTCAATCCCTTCCCGGTGTGCTGGACCGAGTACCGGGACAACAAAGGCAAGCCGCAGCGACTGCGCGTATACGCGGCGAAGCTGGAACAGGGCTGCCATAACGACACCCCGGGGACGATTCTCAGCGCCGATGACGAGGGTGTTCTCGTTGCCTGTGGCCGCGAGGCGTTGCGCCTGACGCAACTACAATTGCCGGGAAAGAAGGCACTGCCGGTGGCGGAGATATTAAAAGGTTACCGCGACCTGTTTGCCGCAGGCATCACTTTGGGAGCAGCCGATGAATGATCCAAGAGCCCTGGCGGCGCGGGTAATCGCGCGCCTGTATCAGGACCGCGGCTCCCTGCAGCGCCTGCTGCCGTGGGCGGAAAAACAGGTGGACGAGAAAGACCGCTCGCTACTGCGCGAACTCTGCTACGGCACCGCGCGCTTCGCGCCGCGTCTGGAGCTGATGCTCAACAAACTGCTGCGCAAGCCGGTAAAGGACGAAGAGCTGGAAGCGCTGATGCTGGTGGGTCTGTACCAGCTGGAATACACGCGCATTCCCGACCACGCGGCGATTGCCGCCACCGTGGAAGCGGCTCGTGCGATCAAGCTCGGCCACGCCACCGGTGTGGTAAATGGTGTGCTGCGCAATGCACTGCGTAATAAGGAAGCGCTCACTCGCAAACTCTCCGGCAACCCACAGTTCAGCTCCGCGCATCCGGAGTGGCTACAGCAAGCGGTAAAGGGCGCTTGGGGCACCGATGCGCGCACCATCTTCACCGCGAACAACGAAAACCCGCCGATGACCTTGCGGGTGAATCAATCGCAAATCAGCCGCGATGACTATCTGCAACAGCTGCAAGATGCCGGCATCGGCGCGGGACCCTGCGCCTTCTCCGCAGCGGGCCTGATACTGGAAAGCCCGGTAGCGGTCAGCCGCCTGCCCGGCTTCGAAGATGGGCTCGTCAGTGTGCAGGACCAATCCGCACAGCTCGCCGCGCCGGTGCTGGATCCACAACCCGGTGAGCGTGTGCTCGACGCCTGCGCCGCGCCGGGCGGTAAAACCTGCCACCTGCTGGAGCTACAGCCGGACCTCGACCTCAGCGCGCTGGATATTGAGGAAGATCGCCTCGACCGGGTGATCGAAAACCTCGAGCGCCTCGGTGTGGGCGCGCAAATCATCTGCGCGGACGCCGCCGAACCGGAGCACTGGTGGGACGGTGAACCCTTCGATCGCATCCTGCTCGATGCACCCTGCTCCGCCACCGGCGTGATCCGTCGCAACCCAGACATCAAGCTACTCCGGCGCCCGGAAGATATTGAGGAACTCGCCGCGCTACAGGGCAAAATCCTGCGTGCAATGTGGCGCCTTTTGAAACCTGGCGGCACACTCCTTTACGCCACATGTTCCATACTCCCGGAGGAAAACAGCGCTCAAGTGGCACGCTTCGTTGCGGAGACACCGGATGCGAGGGACAATACGCCGCAGTTGTTGCACGGGGAGCCCTGGGGATTGCCGCAGGAAGTCGGTATGCAGTTGCTGCCAGGCCTCCATGCAGGCGATGGGTTTTACTACGCAAAGCTGGAAAAAGCCGAAGACAAGTAAGCGCAGAGCGCAATGGCTCTGCGCTGTTTAGGCGGGCGAATCTAGCGTTCGCCCGTGTCGAAGCAGATAAGTAAAAATTGAAGTCGCGGTGCCGGGTGTGGGTTTTCAGGATCGTCGCAAACAGGAGGTTTGCGCCGAAACGCCCATGGATGGGTTCACAGGGGGGCGCCTAGCCTGGTCCTGAAAACCCACACCCGGTTCTGCGGCGCTACCGCGCTCGCTTAAGAACAAGTACCGCGGAACAGGCCAGAAAACACAGGCCCAATCGCATAATATGAAAATCATTATTCTCGGCGCCGGCCAGGTCGGTGGATCACTGGCGGAAAGTCTCGCCTCGGAACGCAACGACATTGTTCTGGTAGACAGCAACGAGAAGACCCTGCGCGAGCTCCGCGACAAGATCGATATCGGCGTCGTCGAAGGCCATGCCTCTCACCCGGATATCCTGCAGGAAGCCGGCATCGAAGACGCCGACATCCTCGTCGCCGTCACCAATAACGACGAAACCAACATGGCCGCGTGCCAGATCGCGCACTCGCTGTTCCGCGTGCCCACCAAAATCGCGCGTGTGCGCGCATCCGCCTATCTGCAATATCCCGAGCTGTTTTCGCCCGAGTCGATTCCCATCGACGTATTGATCAGTCCGGAACAGATCGTGTCCGAATACATCGCGCGGCTGATCGCCCACCCCGGTGCCCTACAAGTGCTCGATTTTGCCGATGGCCGCGTACAGCTCGTTGCGGTGCGCGCCGTACAGGGCGGGCCACTGGTTGGCCATCAGCTGCGCTACCTGCGCGAGCATATGCCCCAGGTCGACACCCGCGTTGCCGCCATCTATCGTCGCAACAGCCCCATCATCCCGCAGGGCTCAACGGTGATCGAAGCCGGCGATGAAGTCTTCTTTATCGCCGCGAAACAGGATATCCGCGCCGTCATGAGTGAACTGCGCCGCCTGGAGCAGGGCTACAAGCGCATCACTATCGCCGGCGGTGGCAATATCGGGCTGCGTCTGGCCACCAAGCTGGAAAACCGCTATTCGGTCAAAATCATCGAGCAGAGCCACGAGCGCTGTATCTTCCTGTCGGAAGAATTGAGCAACAGCATCGTGCTGCACGGCAGTGCGTCAGACCAGGACCTGCTGCTGGAAGAGAACATCGAAGACACCGATGTATTTTTGGCACTCACCAACGACGATGAAGCCAACATCATGTCATCGTTGCTGGCGAAGCGACTCGGCGCGCGCAAGGTCATGGCACTGATCAACAACCGCGCTTATGTAGACCTGGTACAAGGTGGTGAAATCGATATCGCCATTTCGCCGCAGCAAAATACCATCGGCAGCCTGCTCACCCATGTGCGTCGCGGCGACATGGTAAATGTGCACTCCCTGCGCCGCGGTGCAGCGGAAGCGATCGAAGTGATTGCCCACGGCGACAACCGCACCTCGAAGGTAGTGGGCAGAAAAATTGAGGATATCGACCTGCCGGAAGGCGCCAGCATCGGCGCTATCGTGCGCGAGCGCGACGGTGAAAGCCAGGTGCTGATTGCTCACGACAACATCGTGGTGGAAACCGACGACCACGTCATCGTGTTCCTTGTCGACCGCCGCCACACCCGCCACGTGGAACAGCTGTTCCAGGTCGGCTTTAGCTTCTTTTGACGTCGGGACACGATTAGATGCGTTTAGCAGTCATAGCGCGGGTCTTCGGCATACTTCTGACGGTGTTCAGCCTTACCCTGTTGCCGCCGATCGGCGTGTCGCTGTGGTACGACGACGATACCCATGTGGCGTTTTCCATCGCGTTTGGCATCACCCTGATCACCGGCTTGCTGATGTGGCTGCCGGTGCACGACTTGAAACAAGACCTGCGCACCCGCGACGGCTTCGTCGTCACCTCACTGTTCTGGCTGATTCTGGGTAGCTTCGGTGCCCTGCCGCTGATTATCAGCCCCGCGCCGGATCTCAGTGTGGTGGATTCTATTTTTGAATCGATTTCCGGGCTCACCACAACCGGCGCCACCACCATCGTTGGCCTGGATACCCTGCCGCCCGCCATTTTGTATTACCGCCAGCAACTGCAGTGGTTTGGCGGCATCGGGGTAATTGTGATCGCGCTGGCCATTCTGCCAATGCTCGGCATCGGGGGTATGCAGCTGTACAAGGCGGAAATGCCGGGCCCGGTCAAAGACACCAAGCTGACACCGCGTATCGCGGAAACCGCACGCGCGCTAATCGTTATCTATGTCGCGCTCACGGTGCTGTGCGGTATTGGTTACTGGTGGGCGGGGATGACCGCGTTCGACGCCGTGGGACACGCGTTCTCCACCGTGGCGAATGGCGGGTTTTCGACGCACGATGCGAGCATGGGCTTCTATGCCAACAACAACGCGATTATGGCGATCGCGATTATCTTTATGCTGACCGCGGCGATTAACTTTGGCCTGCACTTTTATGCGCTGGGTAACCGCACCCTCAAGCATTACTGGAAAGATTCTGAGTTTCGCTTCTACATACTGGTAACCTTTTTTTCCAGCATCATTATCATCGGCTACCTATTCACTTCGGGCACCTTCAATATGAAGGACAGCTTCCTGCACGGAATTTTCCAGGTGGTCTCAATCGGTACTACCGCGGGTTTTGCCTCAGAAAGTTTTGCACTGTGGCCGGCTTTCTTGCCCTATATTTTGTTATTGCTCGGAATCATGGGTGCCTGCGCGGGTTCCACATCGGGTGGCATTAAAGCCGTGCGGGTAATGCTGATTGTTAAATCCGGCCTGCGCGAGCTCAGTCGCCTGGTACACCCCAATGCCGTTGTGCCGATCAAGGTAAATAAAAAAATCGTACCTACCCGAGTCACCGATGCGGTATGGGGGTTTTTTGCAATTTATATTCTGTCGTTTTTTATTCTTACGATTGTGGTGATGGCGACCGGCGAGAACTTCGTTACCTCGTTTTCCACCGTGGCGTCCTGCTTGAGTAATATCGGCCCGGCACTGGGCGACGCTGCTTCGCACTACGGCGAAGTCAACGGCGTAGCCAAATGTTTTTTGATTCTCGCGATGCTAATGGGGCGTCTGGAAATCTTTACCCTGTTGGTGCTGCTCACCCCGGCTTTCTGGCGCCACTAATTCCTTTTATGCTAACCGGAGTTAAGGGAGACACTACTCAAAGGTGTCTTCTTTGCCGCGCATAACATCCCAATAGCGCGGCAAGAAACGCGCTAGCACCCACACCTCCAAAATACAGCCAATCAGCGTCAGCGCCTCCATGGTGTGATCAAAAACCTTCTCTTCTGTGGTGCTTTCCGGGATGAGTTCAATTGCCAGCTGCTCGGCGAAGCCTATTCCAAGTATTAAAAATGCAAGCGCCATAGCTGCACGTGACAACCATTCCGGGCGAAGCTGCGGACGCCTTTTAAGCCACAAAAGTAATACCGGGTAGGCCGTTAGCTGTATTGAAAATCGTGTAATAACCAACGTGGTGTAGATGCCACTTATGGATCCGTAGTGCCACAATAGTGGGATTAGCGCGAGGATATAAATACGATCGGCGACAGGGTCCAGTAAGGCGCCAAAATAGGAGTGCCAATTAAACCGATTTGCCAGCCAGCCGTCGAGCTGGTCGGTCCACGCGCCGAAACAATAGATCACCAGTGCCCAGAGGTGCTTGTCCGCCAATGACAGCCAGTAAATGATCGGAATCAGCGCTATACGCAACAGCGACAACCCGGTCGGTAAGAACCGCCAGGGTGACTTTTCTTCGGGTATTGGGGCTTCTTCCGATTCGGGTTCGGGTTCGATTTGGCTCATCGAGGTATGGGTTATTGAAATACCTACCTATGAGCTTAATCGAAATTTTTCGGGAAACGTGCGAGGGTACAAATTAAGTTAGTCATCGTTTACTTGATCGCTCGTAGGCCGGTTCACCGGCGCATTAAAGGCGTCAAATTTTTCCAGAAGTACGTCTTTCACATCTGCGGGCCAGGATTTCATCGCCGCGATAAATCCGCTGCGGCTATTGCGATACATAGCGCGTGCGGCTTCTTCAAAGCCCTCTGCGTCGGCAAACAGTGAAAGCAGTTTGTACAGTTGGTTTTGCTGCATGCTGAGCTGCTCTTCCGCCGTCGCGTTTTTGATAGCTGCGTCCACCAGACGTCGCAACGTTACCGATGCGCCACCGCGCTGCGTCGCTAGCCACTCCCAGTGTGCCGGCAGCAAAGTTACCTCCCTTGAGGTAACCCCCAATTTGGGGCGCCCGCGTCCGCTTGGCGCAGAAAGCCTCGCCACAACACTGTCCACATCGCCCTGCCAGTCGAGCTCAATCCGCTTACAGGTATCCAGCGCCATCACCACCGGCTCCATACCAACGGTCTGCGACTTGCTCTTGCGCACCACGCTCTCAAGGTCGCCGCGTGCGACAAGGGAACCGTTATGAATGGCGAGATATTCAGTGGTCATTTCAATTCCAGAAAAAACGCATGTGTGATGCCATTATTACCCGGGTATTAATAGCGATCAATTTACCCGGGTAATATGGGCAGTTATTTCTGCCAGAATACTTTAGCCTCAGGTAGTGACCAGATGGTCCTATAACCGCATGGGCAGAGGACTTGTAGACAAGACTTAAGTGCCGTCTCAGGGCAACCAGGCAGCGAAATTAAAGAAGTTGAGGCGAGGATTGTGCGCAATGGAGCGCGGCGAGCCCGAGAACTGGGCACGAATAGGTATTGCTGCCCCGGGGTTATTCCTGGAACAGCACCCTTGGTAGCGATAACAGAAGTATCAGCTTTTCTTATACAGGCCGGTGCGGCCTTCCGGAGCGCGGCGGAAACGCTTGTACTCCCACTGATATTGTTCCGGCGCTTCGGCAATGCAGGCTTCCACGCCGCGGTTCAGTGCAGCGAGGGATACCTTGGATTCTTCGCTGTAAATGGCGTCTTCGGCCGGCAACAACACCAGCTCAAAGCCCTGTTCAAGTCGCTTGGCAAACCCGAACACCACCTTGCAACCGGTGCGCTGGATCAGGTTATAGGCGAGCGTCATGGTCAGGGTGGGGTGGCCGAAAAACGGCGCGAACTCACCGCCAGACAAATCTGGCTCCTGATCCGGTAGTACTCCAACGATGCCGCCGGCTTTTAACGCCTTGAGCAATGCGCGCACACCGCGGACATTGGTCGGCACCAGGTTTGCGCCGGTTTTTTCACGGCCGGCGCGGATCAGGGGATCCAATGCCTCAATCTTGGGTGGCGCATACAGGCTGGTAGTGGGGCCAACAGTGGCCAGATACTGGCCGAAGATTTCCCAGTTGCCGATATGGGGTGCGAGTACCAATACGCCGCGCCCTTCGCTGACACCCTCGGTGAGCAACTGTTGGTTGCGGATGCGTTCGATACTGTCTTCCGCCAGACTCCACGACTGACGCCACAGGCTGGCGACTTCAAATCCCGTCATGGCGGTATTCACCACACTCTGACGGGCGAGTAGTTCCCGCGCCTTTTCCTGCATTTCCGGATAGCAGTGTGCCAGGTTGATGCGACTCACCCGCAGACTGTTTGCCCGGGTCGCGACAGCGCAGTGGCCCGTGAAACCGCCGAGGCGCCGCGACCACTTGAGTGGCAGTTGTCCGATCAACTTCAAGGCACCTGCGGCCAATTGCCCTTTGATATCCAACCGTTACATCCTTCTTGCCGGGGCCTCAGCCCACTCTTGTTCATGTTTTTTTCGGTGATCGTCTTATATAGGCCAGATTGTGGCCATCAAATCCCCCGCGCGCTGTTTAGCGTGCAACCGGCTACCGCTATAATTGCGCCCCTTGTCTATTCCACCCAGCTGAAACCGGAGATTGTGGTGTCCGAGCAACAAACCAGCGGTTCTGCCCCTGCGCAGGATCTGAGCACCTTTCAGGGACTGATTTTTACCCTGCAGGAATACTGGGCGCGCCAAGGGTGCGTCATTCTACAGCCTCTGGATATGGAAGTGGGCGCTGGCACCTTCCACCCCGCAACCTTCCTGCGCGCCATCGGCCCGGAAACCTGGAATGCGGCCTATGTGCAGCCTTGCCGTCGTCCTACCGATGGCCGTTACGGAGAGAACCCCAACCGCCTGCAGCACTACTATCAGTATCAGGTGGTAATGAAGCCCTCGCCGTCGAATATCCAGGAGCTGTATCTGGACAGCCTGCGCGCACTGGGTATCGATCCGGCGGTACACGACATCCGTTTTGTTGAAGACAACTGGGAATCCCCGACCCTGGGTGCCTGGGGTCTTGGCTGGGAAGTGTGGCTAAACGGTATGGAAGTGACCCAGTTCACCTACTTCCAGCAAGTGGGCGGCATCGAATGCTATCCGGTTACCGGTGAGATCACTTACGGTATCGAGCGTATCGCCATGTACCTGCAGGGCGTGGAATCCATCTACGACCTGGTATGGACCCGCGACGCGGAAGGCAATGCGGTGACCTACGGTGATGTTTTCCACCAAAACGAAGTGGAAATGTCCCACTACAACTTTGAGCACGCGGATGTGGAATTCCTCTTCGCCACCTTCGATCACTGCGAGCGCGAAAGCCAGCGCCTGATCGAACTGGGCCTGCCGCTGCCCGCCTATGAACAGGTAATGAAAGCTTCCCACGCATTCAACCTGCTGGACGCACGCCACGCGATTTCCGTCACCGAACGCCAGCGCTTTATTCTGCGTGTGCGCACCCTGGCGCGGGCTGTCGCCCAGGCCTATTTTGACGCGCGCCATGCGCTCGGTTTCCCACTGGCAACCGAACAGGCCCGCAACGACGTACTTGCCCAACTCGACGCGCAGAAGGAGAAGAAGTAATGGCTCAGGATTTTCTGGTTGAGCTGGGTACCGAAGAGCTGCCCCCAAAAGCGCTGCACAAATTGATGCAGGCCTTTGCCGACGGTATCGAACAAGGGCTCAAAGACGCCGAGCTCGCGTACGGCGAGGTAAACGCGTTTGCCAGCCCGCGCCGCCTGGCGGTGTCGGTGAGCGACCTGGCCGAGCAACAACAAGATAAACAAATTGAAAAGCACGGCCCCGCCGTGGCCTCGGCGTTTGATAAAGACGGCAACCCGACCAAGGCCGCGCAGGGTTTCGCGCGCGGTGCCGGCGTCAGTGTTGACGAACTTGCGCGCGTGCAAACCGACAAGGGCGAACGCCTGGCATTTATCAGCGAACAGAAAGGCGCAGCGACCCAGGACCTGCTGGGTGACATCGTCAGCAAATCCCTGGCGCAACTGCCTATTCCAAAGCGCATGCGCTGGGGTGCACGCAAGGAAGAATTCGTACGCCCGGTACACTGGCTGATCATGCTGTTCGGCAACCAGGTTGTGGATGCCGAGGTGCTCGGACTAAAGGCCGGTAACACCACCCGCGGTCACCGCTTCCACTGTAACCGCGAACTCACCGTGGCCTCTGCCAACGATTACGTGCAGCAATTGCGCGATCCTGGCTTTGTGATTGTGGACTTCGCCACGCGCAAGGAAATGATCCGCGAGCAGGTGCAGGCGGAAGCCAACAATGTAAACGGTGTGGCGGTAATCGATGACGATCTGCTGGACGAGGTGACGGCACTCGTCGAGTGGCCGGTGGCGCTGACCGGACGCTTCGAGAAGCGTTTCCTCGAGGTTCCGGCAGAAGCTCTCATTTCTTCGATGAAGGAACACCAGAAGTATTTCCATGTGGTGGATGAAGACGGCAAATTGATGCCGTTCTTTATTACTGTTTCCAATATCGAAAGCACCGACGCCAAGCAGGTGATCGAGGGTAACGAACGTGTTATCCGTCCACGCCTGGCCGACGCGGCCTTCTTTTTTGAGACCGATAAAAAGACCAGCCTCGAAGCGCGCCGTGAAAAGCTCAAGTCCATCGTGTTCCAACAAAAGCTGGGAACCGTTTACGACAAGACCGAGCGCCTGGCGAAACTGGCTGCGGCCATCGCCGAGAAGCTGAACGGCGACGCGGCGCTCGCGGAGCGCGCGGCAAAACTGTGTAAGTCGGACCTCGTTACCGAAATGGTATTTGAGTTCGCGGATATGCAGGGCATCGCCGGCTATTACTATGCGGAAAACGATGGCGAACAACTCGACGTGGCCAAGGCCATGTATGAGCAATACATGCCAAAGTTTGCCGGCGATGAATTGCCGCAAACCGAGACCGGCACCATCGTAGCCCTGGCCGATCGCATCGATACCCTAGTCGGTATCTTCGGCATAGGCCAGCCACCCAGCGGCTCACGCGACCCATTCGCGCTGCGCCGCGCCAGCCTCGGTGTACTGCGCCTACTGGTAGAAAAAAATATCGATCTGGATCTGCGCGAACTACTTACCCTGGCCCGCGATGGTTATCCGCGCACCGCGCTGGCCGAGTACGACAATGTGGTTGAGCAAACCCTCGCCTACATGATCGAGCGCTTCCGCGCCCGCTATGAAGACGCCGGCATCAAGGCCGAAGTATTCCTGGCGGTATCCGCGCGCAAACTGTCACGTCCACTGGATATCGACAACAGGGTGAAGGCGGTGCACAGCTTCAGCCAGCTGCCAGAAGCGGAAGCACTGGCGGCAGCCAACAAGCGTGTATCCAATATTCTCGCCAAACTCGACGGCCCCGCGCCGAACGAGGTCGATCAGGCGCTGCTGGAAGAAGATGCAGAAAAAGCACTGTATCTGGCGGTGCGCGACGCGGCGGATGCGGTAAGCCCGCTGTATGCCGAGGCGCGTTTTGAAGAGGGTCTTGCGGGCCTGTCCGGCTTGCGCGACACGGTCGATGCCTTCTTCGACGGCGTGATGGTTATGGCCGAGGATGAAAAGCTGCGCAACAACCGCCTGGCCCTGCTGGCGCAGTTGCGCGGGCTCTTCCTGGAAGCCGCAGATATTTCACTGCTGGCACCGGCGAAGTAAAGCGCACGCTATGAGCATTATTGTTCTCGATCGCGACGGCGTCATCAATCAGCCCAATGGTAACCATGTTACCTGTGCGGCGGAGTGGGCGCCGATACCTGGTAGTATCGAAGCAATGGCGCGTCTCAGCCAGGCCGGTCATCAGCTGGTCATAGCCACCAACCAAAGTGGCCTCGCCAGCGGCCTGTTTGATCTGGACGATCTCGAAGCCATTCACGCGATGTTGCGCGAACAGGTAGAAGATGCCGGCGGCGAAGTCGCCGGCATCTTCTACTGCCCGCACAGTGACGAGGACAACTGCCGCTGCCGCAAACCGAAGACCGGTTTACTCGATGCTATCGAAGCGGAATTTGATGTGAGTTTGCACGACTGTTTTTTTGTCGGCGACCGCGCCAAAGATCTCTACTGTGCCGTGGCCAAAGGCTGTAAACCGGTGCTGGTTCAGACCGGCTGCGGTCAACAAACCCTGGCTGACCTGATGCAGAACCCGGACGCGCGTCTCGCTGAAACGCGCGTGATGGAAAACCTCGCTGAATTTGCCGACTTCGTTCTATCCTAATCGATCACTGTCGGCGCATCTGCCGACGGCACTCATCACCGGAGTTTTCCCGTGGATCAATTAATTCTCAACCCTCGCGCCGAGCGCCGCCTGAAAATGGGGCATCTGTGGATTTACAGCAACGAGGTGGACACCAAGCGCAGTCCACTAAAGGGAATCGAGCCCGGCACTCAGTGTGAAGTTCTGGATAGTAATGGCAAGAGTCAGGGTTTTGCGCTGGTTAATCCAAATCAACTGATCTGTGCGCGTCTGGTGTCGCGCAAGGGTGCATTCACGCGCAAGACTTTGCAGCGGCGATTGGAGCAGGCTCTGGCTTTGCGCGAGCGGTACTTCGATCATCCCAGTTACCGTATGGTGTATGGAGACTCCGATGGGTTGCCCGGCCTTGTAGTGGATCGCTTTGGTGATTATCTGGTGGTGCAAATCAGTAGCTGGGGCATGGAGCGGTTTTGCGAAGACATTGTGAATGCACTGCAGGCACTGTGTAAGCCACAAGGCATTTTGCTGCGCAACGATCACCAGGGTCGCAAGGTGGAAGAATTGCCGGAGCTGTGCGAGGTCGCTTACGGTGAAGTGCCGCAGATGGTGCCATTTGAGGAAAATGGGGTACCGCTGTTGGCGCCGGTGTACCAGGGACAGAAGACGGGTTGGTTTTACGATCATCGCGACAACCGCGCCCATTTAAACCGCTGGGTGAAAGGCCGTCGCGTGCTGGATCTGTTTTCCTATGCCGGGGGTTGGGGTGTGCAAGCGCTTGCTCACGGCGCTACAGAGGTAACCTGCGTGGATGCTTCCGGGCAGGCTCTGGACTGGTGTGAGGAAAATGCCGCGCTCAACAAGCGCAAAGAGGATCTGATTACCATTCAGGGCAAGGCGATCGATGCGATGAAATCGTTGATCGCCAGTGGCGAACGTTACGATGCGGTGGTGCTGGATCCCCCAGCGTTTATTAAACGCCGCAAGGATCAGAAGTCTGGCGAGGCGGCCTATCGACATATCAACGAGTTGGCGCTGCGCCTGCTTGAGAAGAACGGTTTGTTGGTGAGCGCCTCCTGCTCCATGCACCTGGCGTCGGATACTTTACTGGAAATCCTGCGTGGCGCTGGTCGCCACCTGGACAAAAATATCAGCATCATCGGCAGTGGTGGCCAGGGTGCGGATCACCCGGTACATCCGGCGATTGCAGAGACACGCTATCTCAAGGCGCACTTCGTCCACCTGAGCGGCACGCTGCAATAATTATTGTTGAGACATAAGAAAACCCGGCAATTGCCGGGTTTTTTATGTGTCATTCAACTTCAGGAATTAGAAGCTGTAAGTCACACCAACAGAAGCGGTACGCGGACGATTGGCACGTGCGCCGTCTGGAGCGCGGTTGATGATTGCCTGTTCGTCCAGCAGGTTGTCGATCTTCAGGTAACCGGCCAGATCTTCGCTGAAGTCGTAGTGCGCAGCCGCATCAACCACCCACAGGGACTCGGTGCGCGCAAACTGGTCGACGTCGCCGCGATTACAGGCGTTATCGACACACATGTCATCCTGATAGGCGGCAGTCAGGTTTACACGCCAGTCGGCACCGCTATCGATACCGGTGGTGACCGCAAAAACGTTCTCCGGCAGGTAGGCAAAGTTGTCGCCCGCAAGGATGTCTTCCGCCACATTGTCGCGAGTGATTTCAGCATCGGTCCAGGTGTAGCTGGCGCTCAGCGGAATCAGCCAACCGTTCGCCAGCGACCATTCGGTTGCGACAAGAGCCTCAACACCTTTAATTTCCGATTCACCCAGTGCGTAGGTGCCACTGTCGTTGCCGTTGGCACAAGGAACGGCCACGGAACAGTTTTGTACGGTGCTTTCGTAATCGCTGTAGAAGGCGATGACTTCGGTGCGCAGGCTACCGTTGTCGAAGCGCGCGCCCCACTCGTAGTTAGTGGACAGGTCTCCGGCCTCGCCGTTAGAGGCGCCGGAACCGGGAGGCGCGAAGCCGCGGTGGGCTCCAGCCAGCAAGGTAACGGATTCGGTCAGCTGATAGGTCAGACCCAGGCCCGGCAACCATTCGCTCAGGGAATTTTCGCGGTAGCTGCCTTTTTCGCTGCGGTCGACATCGTTGTAACGCTGCTGTGAGGTTTCGATATCTTCGTAGCGCAGTGTGGCGGTCAATGCGAGGGCATCATTTACCTGAATCTGGTCATACACGAACAGGGACGTGGCATCTGCTTTACCGATGCGGTTGTTGCTCGAGCTAGGGTCGGTGATGTCGACAAATACGAGTTCGCCATTAACCTGGTTGTAGTTATCGACCGGCTGGAAACGGTCGATATCGTCGTAGTGATCGCGTACGCCAAATTCCAGATCATGTGCGATGGTGCCGGTCTGGAACTGCCAGTTAGCACTTACTTGCAGACCGCGGGATACGTAGGTGCGGTCGTTGTGTTTGATACCAACACCCTCGTAGTCCAAGGTCCCGTCAAGCACGGCCTGTGCATCGGCATCGCCAGCATTGGCTGCATCGATCAGGCCGCCGAGGCTCACCTTGAACCAGTCGCGCTTGAATTTGTTGTAGTAGGCCTGGGTGTTCAGGCTGAAGCTTTCACTGAGAGCAATGGAGTGGTTCAGCTGTACGGTGCTGTGGCGGTTTTCGATCTCGTCTAGGGCACTGATGCCGTAGCGGCGATTCGGATCGGCGGCGAAGTCGGCGTCGGTGAGACCGAGGTAGCTCATGCCAGACTCTTCTTCCGAGTACTGCAACTTCACGTCCAGCTGCTGAGCGTACTTGGCTCCTTCGGCGGAGTTCAGGCGGCCTTTCAGCAGGTAGTCTTCCTTGTTGATATCGGCGCTGTCAGCGCGATCGATGTCACGGAAACCGTCTGCGCGTTGCTGGTGGGTTTCGATCAACCAGCCAGTGGTGTCGGTGCTGTCGCCGTAATAGGTGTGCAGTCGGTTCTCACCAAACTGACCTGCTTCCAGTTGTACCTTGCCGGTAGATTCACTGGGGATTTGTGTACTGATCATATTCACCGCACCGCCAACAGTGAACGGTCCGTACTTCAGTGTGGATGGGCCCTTGAGTACTTCGATGCTGCTCAGGCGACCCGCGGTCGGGAAATAGTAGGCCTCGGGCGCGGAATATGGAGCCGGTGCAACCAACACACCGTCTTCCATCAATGAGATCTTGCCGGAACGGCCACCATCGGCGCCGCGAATACCAATGTTTGGACGCAGGCCATAGCCGTCTTCTTCACGCAGGTAGACGCCCGGTACCGCACGCATCATGCGGTTGATATCAACAAACTCGAACTTTTCCAGATCTTCAGCGCTTACCAGATGCGCTGAACCTGGGAGTTTTTCGATCTGAGTGGTGTCGCCGAGAACGGAAATCGTTTCCAGAGTTTCAGTTTTTTCTTCAGCGAAAGCGCCGGTGCTCAGGCTTGCGAGCAGGGCAACAGAGATCGGGGCGAGGGTAAAGCGGGCCAAGTGACGCTCCTTGTGTACATCTCTCATTACGATAGTTAATGAGAATTATTATATTTTACAAAGCGATCTTTGTCACCGTGTAGAACTCTGTTTTTGTTGAACTTTCGTGCCAATTTTCGGTCGCCGATCGACTGGATGTTCGGTTAGGAGCCACTGGCGCGGGAAGCTACCATCTGCTACTGCATCGACATAATCTGGGAGTTGTTATGCTGAGACCCTTGCAGGAATCGGATATAGAACGACTGCTACAGCTATGGCTTTTTCTGGCATCTACGGCACACCCGAGCCTCCCTGTTAGTTATTGGTCAGAACAGGGCCGCGCCATGCGGCGCAAGCTCAGGACACAGTGCGGCCCGTGGAACCGTGGTGAGCCGGTAGCTGACGTGCACTGGGTTTATTCACGCCCTGGCAGTGCCATCGCCGAGGGACTGGTAACCGTGGGTGATGATCATCAGGTGCAGACGATTTTTGTGTCGCCAGGCGAGCAGGGGCACGGTGTTGGCAGCGAGTTAATGGAACAGGCCAAGTTCGGCCAGGTTGAGCTCACATCGGTGGTGCTGGAGGAAAATCTGCGCGGGCGCTACTTCTTACAGCAGCACGGCTTTGCCGAATTGGAGCGGACTTTCAATGCAAGCGCCGGCCAGGATGAGATCGTGATGCGCTGCCGGCTAACATAAAGTAAACACTTACTTACCAAAAAGCCCGCGCGGTTGTTACCGAACGGGCTTTTGATTGTGAGATTAGCAGTAGGGGTGACCTTAAACGTCCAGGTTCTCCACCGCCAGTGCGTTACTCTCGATAAACTCGCGACGCGGCTCTACCTGATCGCCCATCAGTGTGGTGAAAATCTGGTCGGCAGCGATGGCGTCTTCCACGGTCACCTGAAGCATACGGCGGGTTTCCGGGTTCATGGTGGTTTCCCACAACTGTTCCGGGTTCATTTCGCCCAGACCTTTATAGCGCTGGATGCTGTAACCGCGACGGCTCTCATTCATTAACCAGGCCAGCGCTTCCGGGAAGCTGTATACCGGCTGCTGTTTCTCGCCGCGCTGGATGTAAGCCCCCTCCTCCAGCAAGCCCTGCAGCTTTTCGCCGAGCTGGCAGATGGCGCGGTATTCCGCCGATTCGAAAAACTCGTGGTTAACGGTATAGCTGCTGCTTACGCCATGGGCAACGATATCGATGGTTGGCAGGAACAGATTGCGCTCCTGGTCTTCCGTTACGCTAACGCTGTGGCGGCGGCCGCCACCCTCGCCTTCCTGCTCCAGACGGGTCTGCAGCTGGTTAGCCCACTCGGCCATAGCCTCGCTCGACTGAAGCTGTTCTGGCTTTACTGCCGGCAGGTAAACCATGCTCTGCAGCACTTCTTCCGGATACAGGCGCGACAGGCGGTCGATGGTCGCCATTACGCCGCGGTACTCTTTGACCAGGGATTCGAGTGCGGTACCGGACAGGCCTGGAGCTTGCGGGTTTACAAATAAAGTGGCGCTTTCCAGAGCCGCGTTGGTCAGGAACTGGGTCAGGGCAGCCTCATCCTTCAGGTACTGTTCCTGTTTGCCCTTACCAATCTTGTACAGTGGTGGCTGGGCAATAAAGATGTGTCCGCGCTCAATCAGCTCCGGCATTTGACGGAAGAAGAAGGTGAGCAGTAGCGTACGAATGTGGGCACCGTCCACGTCCGCATCCGTCATGATAATGATGGAGTGGTAGCGCAGTTTGTCCGGATTGAATTCACTTTTACCAATACCGCAACCCAGTGCGGTAATCAGAGTGCCGACCTCGGCACTGGACAGCATCTTGTCGAAGCGTGCTTTTTCGACGTTGAGGATCTTACCTTTCAGCGGCAGGATCGCCTGGGTACGGCGGTCGCGGCCCTGCTTCGCAGAACCACCCGCGGAGTCACCCTCCACCAAGTAGAGTTCGGACAGCGCGGGATCTTTCTGCTGACAGTCGGCCAGCTTGCCGGGCAAGCCAGCGATATCCAGGGCACCCTTGCGGCGGGTCATCTCGCGTGCTTTGCGCGCCGCTTCCCGGGCGCGGGCCGCGTCGATCATTTTACCGACAACTGCCTTGGCTTCCTGCGGGTTCTCCAGCAGGTAATCGTTAAAAGACTGCCCCATTTCCTGCTCGACCGCCGGCTTCACTTCGGAAGACACCAGCTTGTCTTTAGTCTGGGAGGAGAATTTAGGATCAGGTACTTTTACCGAGATAATGGCAGTCAAACCTTCCCGCGCGTCATCGCCGGTGGTGCTGACTTTATCTTTTTTACCGACGCCTTCTTTCTCAATGTAACTGTTAAGTCCGCGGGTAAGCGCTGCACGGAAGCCAGCCAGGTGGGTACCGCCGTCTTTCTGGGGAATATTGTTGGTGTAGCAGTAGATATTTTCCTGGAAGGAGTCGTTCCACTGCAGGGCAACTTCTACCGCGATACCGTCTTCACGCTGGTTCTGGAAGTGCAGGACCTTGTTGATCGGCGTCTTATTCTGGTTCAGGAACTCCACAAAGGCGTGTAGGCCGCCCTCGTACTCATATACTTCTTCTTTGCCGCTGCGCTCGTCACGCAGGACGATACGTACCCCGGAGTTCAGGAAGGAGAGCTCGCGCAGGCGCTTGGCGAGCTGCTCGAAATGGAATTCGATATTAGTGAAGGTGTCCGCAGAGGGCTTGAAGTGTACGGTGGTGCCGCTGGTTTCACTGTCGCCAACAACGGTCAGGGGCGCATCGGGTACGCCGTGGCGATAGACCTGCTCGTGGATTTTGCCACCACGGCGAATGGTCAGTTTCAGCTCTTCAGACAGTGCATTTACCACCGAAACACCAACACCGTGCAGCCCACCAGATACCTTGTAGGTGTTATCGTCGAACTTACCACCGGCGTGCAGTACCGTCATGATTACTTCAGCGGCAGAAACACCCTCTTCCGGGTGTATTTCGGTAGGAATACCACGGCCATTATCGGAAACACTGACCGACTCGTCCGGGTGAATGGTCACTCGGATTTCGTCACAGTGCCCGGCAAGGGCCTCATCAATGGAGTTATCGACCACCTCGAATACCATATGGTGGAGGCCGGTGCCGTCGTCGGTATCGCCGATATACATTCCCGGGCGCTTGCGCACCGCATCCAGGCCCTTCAGTACCTTGATGCTACTGGAATCGTAGTTATTCTCTTCCGACATTCTGTTGCTCCATTCCGCCGGCACGGTAAGTGTGCGGCCTAATCTCTTCTAGAAATAAATGCGTTTTTGTTTTCCGGGCGTCCGCCAGCAAAGGCAAACGCCGAAGTTCGAACTCTTAACAGCTAACCGCTTAAATCAAAGTCTTCGACACGACCATGTTCCACGTGGAACATCTGTGGGCTACCCCAAGCGCCGTCGAGCGTCTTCCAAGCCCGCTGTGTCGTCTCTGGGTCAATACCAGTGACAAGTACTTGGCTGGCCGTATCACGCACCCAGCGGGCAAACAGAGCCTGATTGGCATCATCTAGCTCCGCAGGTAAATCATCCACCAAAAACAATGGTTTTTCTGAGCCACCCACCGTCGCAGCCATGGCAGTACGCAGTGCGCACACCGCCATCTTTTGTTGGCCACGGGACAACACGGCTTCCGCCGGCTGCCCGTTGATGCTGAACCGAAGGTCGGCGCGATGGGGTCCAATGCGGCTAAAACCCTGTTCGCAATCACCAGATCGAGATGACTCAAGGGCCTCTGCCAGACTCAATTCGCGCTTCCAGCCGCTGCGATACTGAACATCCAGATCGCCAAAAACGTCCCGGGGCAATTCATCAAGGCGCTCCTTAAAAAGGACCTTCAGCCTCTGAAAGACCTCATAGCGACCCTGATGAACCACCTCCCCCGCGGACAAGAGCTGTTGCTCCCAAGGGGCCAGCAAATTCGAGTCAATTTTACCACGACGGAGCAGTGCATTGCGCTGCTTTAGCGCGCTTTGGTACACCTTCCACTGCCCGGAAAACGAATGTTCCACGTGGAACACTGTCCAGTCCAGCAACTGCCGGCGCACCCCGGGACCACCGTCCAGCGCAGAAAAACTGTCGCTATTAATTACCTGCAGCGGCAGGCATGCTGCAAGCTCCGAGCTGGAGCTGGCGGGCAATTGGTTGATACGTATGCGTCCCTTACCATCCCGCAGCTTCTCAACACCCAGCGCGACGCCACTGCGCAAGCGACCGAACACCGCGAGCGATTCCGCACCATAGCGGATGAGTGATTGACTCTGTCGCGAACGAAAAGAGCGACCGCTAGCCAGCGTATGCACTGCTTCCAACAACGAAGTCTTGCCGCTGCCATTCGCACCGCAAAACAGGTGCACGACACCATCCAACACCACGTCAGCGTGCTGGATATTGCGAAAATTTGTGAGAACTACACGAGATAGCGCCACACTCACACCCAAAATAGCGAACTACAGATACGAAAAGACCGCCGGCCCCAGGGGGTGGCGGTCTCCAGCGACAAAGTGCGTAACCAGCTCAATTACAACACTCTCGACAAGCGAACTACTGACATACCGTTGCTTACAGACGCATCGGCATAATCACATACACCGCATCGCCCTCTTCCGGCTGCTGCAGCAACGCACTGCTATTCGCGTCGCCGAGGCCAATACGAATCTGATCGCTGTGGATGGCGCCGGTAACGTCCAGCAAATAGCCGACGTTGAAACCAATCTCCAGCGGATCGCCGTGGTAGTCGACCATCAGCTGCTCCTCAGCCTCTTCCTGCTCCGGGTTATTCGCCACAATCTGCAACAAACCCTCGGATAACTGCAGGCGTACACCGCGATACTTTTCGTTGGAGAGAATCGCTGCGCGCTGGAATGCTTGGCGCAATGCCAGACGGTCGGCAAACACTTGATTACCGGTACCACGCGGCAAAACGCGCTCGTAATCGGGGAACTTGCCATCAACAAGCTTCGACGTGAAGGTAAACTGTCCGCAAACCACACGAATATGGTTATTCCCCAGCACTACCTCGGCACTCGCGTCGGAATCCTCCAGCAGGCGGGCAAGCTCAAGCACCCCTTTACGCGGAACAATTGCCTGAATCGGCGCATCAACATTAAGGCCCGGCGCATCGCGATCACACAGGGCCAGACGATGGCCATCGGTAGCCACCGCGCGCAACTGCTGCGGGCGACACTCCAACAACAAACCATTCAGGTAGTAGCGAACATCCTGCTGCGCCATGGCAAAGCCGGTGGCATCAATCAGGCGGCGAATCTCACGCTGCGAGATTGAGAAACGACTCTGTGCGGTGGTTTCTTCCTGATTCGGGAAGTCACTGGCGGGCAGCGTAGACAACTGATAACGACTGCGGCCACTGCGCAGCACCAGGCGCTCACCATCGCGCTCAAACTTTAGCTCCGCGCCGTCGGGCAGCGAACGACAGATATCGAGCAGCTTGCGTGCCGGAACGGTTACCTCACCCTCCATCTCGGCCGGCTGCTCGAGTTGCAGGCGACCAACAATCTCTACTTCCAGGTCGGTACCGGTTAGCGACAGCTCCTGCCCTTGCAGTTGCATCAGTACATTCGCCAGTACCGGCAGTGTCTGACGCTTTTCTACCACACCCGCAACAAGTTGCAGTGGTTTTACCAGGGCATCACGGCTCACGCTGAATTTCATAATTATTGCCTTGATCTACGTTAGGTCGTTTTTATCCTACCGCTATCACGAGCAGTAGTAAAAATTATTAAATATCAAACAGTTAGGTGGTTAAAGAGCGCGTTAGCAGACGTACGTCTTCGCGAATATCACCATCGGATTCCTGCAGCTCCTTGATCTTGCGACAGGCGTGCAACACGGTGGTGTGATCGCGGCCGCCAAAGGCATCGCCAATCTCAGGGAGACTGTGGTTGGTCAATTCCTTGGCCAGTGCCATAGCCACCTGACGGGGGCGCGCTACGGAGCGACTGCGGCGCTTGGAAAGCAAGTCCGCCACCTTGATCTTGTAATACTCCGCCACCACGCGCTGGATATTATCGATGCTTACCAGGCGATCCTGCAGCGCCAGCAGATCTTTAAGCGCCTCGCGTACCAGAATATCGTCGATAGCACGACCGGTGAACTGAGCGTTGGCAATCACCCGGCGCAATGCACCCTCAAGCTCACGTACATTGGAACGAATACGCTGCGCAATAAAGAACGCTGAATCCGGCGGTAACTCCACACCCACCTGCTCGGCCTTCTTCATCAAAATCGCCACACGGGTTTCCAGCTCTGGCGGCTCAACCGCTACGGTAAGCCCCCAGCCGAATCGCGACTTGAGCCGCTCTTCCAGGCCGTCGATCTCTTTCGGATAGCGATCACAGGTCAGAATGATCTGCTGACCACCCTCAAGCAGTGCGTTGAAGGTATGGAAAAACTCTTCCTGCGAGCGCTCTTTGCCGGCGAAAAACTGGATATCGTCGATCAACAACGCATCCACGGAACGGTAATAGCGTTTGAAATCACTGATCGCGTTCAGCTGTAACGCCTTCACCATATCCGCTACAAAGCGCTCGGAGTGCAAATACACAACCTTGGCATTGGGGTTGCGCTCAACCAATGCGTTGCCTACGGCATGCATCAGGTGCGTCTTACCCAGACCAACACCACCGTAGATAAACAGTGGGTTATAGGCACCACCGGGGTTATCGGCAATCTGCTGTGCCGCAGCCAAACCCAACTGGTTCGACTTACCCTCAACAAAGGAGGCAAAAGTGAAACCGCGATTCAGCGCACTTCCGTGCTTGATCGCCCCTTCGACTTCCACCTTACGCTGACCACCGGCCCCTGCGGGTAAACCGCTTGGCACGACTTCACCGTTATGTAGATCCGCCGGCAACTTCTCTGCCGCACTCAATGCGTCCGCGCCAGCAGCTTCCGCTGCCAGGTTCTCATGGGAATCCATGCCCGGCAGTGAACGATTAATCGGCAACGGCGCCGGTGCGGGAGAAACGGGCAACGGGGAACGCGCCACTTCTGGCGTAGAGAAACTTGCTGGTGCTGCCTCCGCGGAACTCGCCGCCGGAGCGCTGGCAACCGCCGCGTGCCCAGGCTGTACACCTGACTGCGCTACGTTGTTCGCTACAACGTTGGACGCGCCGCCGTAGCCCTGATCAACACGCCCATGCCCGCTATTCTGCTGATAACCGGAATAAGCGCTATCACCAGTGAGGCTGCGACGGAAGCGGGACGTGCGACGATCAAGCGCCACCACTTCGACGCCGATCACGCGACCGGCAAACTGCTGCGCCAACTCGCGAATACGGTCGAGAAATTTGTCGCTTACCCAATTGAGAATAAAACGGTTGGGCGCCACCAGACGCAGCTCGCCTTCAGCGCTCTCAGCACCGGCATCCGCGACGCGCAGCGGCCGAATCCAGGTATTGAACTGCTGTGGTGGCAATTCATCCTGCAAACAGGCAGCACACTGCTTCCAGATGGAATCAGACAAGGAACCCCCTAAGAAAGACAAATTGAGGTACAACTGCGCCCGCCAATACCGGCCACACTATCGCTGTGGACCGCCCCCAAGAAACGCGGGCATCACCTCAAATGAAGGCCGACAGTATATCGGTTGGGCGTCGGGTTATCCACAACTCCACCACATTTGGGGACAAGTTTTTGGTAAGAAAGACTAGTAATATCAACCACTTGACTACAAATTGAGCGAACCTCCAACAACTACCACCTTAAGTTATCCACAACAACTTGTGAGTATCTTGGGGTCAAACAGTGAACTCTCGAAAATAGTGCAGACAATACAGGGACTTACCTGGTTGGCGCGCAATTCACCCAATGAACAAGGACAAAACGCTTTGCTCCCAGCGCCGTGCACACTACTTATATAAAAGGAAACAACACTCGACCTCATGTATTGGGCACAAGCCGCGCGAACGCAGATTCACTCGCCAAGATTCCATTGCGTCACTCAGGAATCGTTGCTTTAACTGGCTTCTTTCTATACAATCCGCCGCCTTCGCAGCGCATAGCCCGCGATAACCTTTGCCCGGTTCGCAAGACTTGGCACACCGCTAACGGGCTATAGCCAAGCGCGGTAAAGAATTACCCAAACTTCCCGGACACGACTCCAGGACAACAATCCAGGTAGTAACAAAATGAAACGTACATTTCAGCCCAGCAACTTGAAGCGCGCACGTACCCACGGTTTCCGTGCTCGTATGGCAACCAAAAACGGCCGTAAAATCCTGGCCCGTCGTCGCGCCAAGGGCCGCAAGGTTCTGTGCGCCTAAGATTGCCGCCTAGCGAGCAACCTTATACTTGCCACTGAATCATCATGCAGTGTTCACGCAGCGACTTCGCATTCGCCAAGCCGCTGCGGCTGCTCAATGCGGCGCACTATCGCGCCGTATTTGATTCCGCTCCGGTTCGCGCAGCGCAACCGCAATTCCTGATCCTCGCCCGCCCGAACGAGCTGTCTCACCCAAGGCTCGGTCTCGTTATTGCTAAAAAGCACGTCCGCAACGCCACCGATCGCAATCGTATTAAACGTATTGCCCGTGAAACATTTCGTCTGCGCCAGAATGATCTGTTCCCGCTCGACGCCGTGGTACTCGCCCGCGCAGGTGCCGGCGAACTGGATAATGCGGCTCTCGCCAAGATATTCAATAAACTGTGGCGCAAGCTCGACCAACGCGCGCGCAACCCGCAGCCCGAGCAACCGGGACCAAAGCGCGGCTCGAGGGGCGGTAAACGGCCCCCGCGACGCAAACCGGCTGCCAACAAGGGCGGCCAGACTGCACCGCAAGAAAGCGATAGCGGCGGCGAGAAAACCCCATGACCTGGTTGGCTATCCGACTGATCAAGTTGTACCGCCTCATCGCCAGTCCGTGGGTTGGCAACCAGTGCCGCTTCTACCCCACTTGCTCCTGTTATGCCGAAGAAGCATTTAAAACTCACGGATTCTGCAAAGGGGGTTATTTAACCCTGCGCCGCCTTATAAAATGCCACCCCTGGCATCCGGGTGGATTCGATTACGTACCACCGGCGCAACAAGCAACCGAAACACCGGCGAACAATAGAACGCCGCCAACGCAACAAGGCTAACGACATAATGGATTGGCAACGCTACACGCTGGTCGGCGGCATCGCCGCTGTCCTTCTGGCACTGATTTACCAGTGGAACGCTTTCCAGGAGCAACACGCCCCGGCGATCGACCAGACAACCGTGGTGAACCACCAGAACACCGATACGGAAACCCTTCCCAGCAGTCAGGCCCAGTCCACCGCCGGCAGCGATCTTCCTGAAGGCAGTATCCCGGAAGTTGGCACTACCACGCAGCCTAAATTGATCAGCGTCGAGACCGACACTCTGAGCCTGCTGATCGACCCACAGGGTGGCGACATTGTGAAAGTCGCACTGCGCCAGTTCCATGAAGAACTGAATACCCCAGATCGCCCGCTGATTCTGCTCAACCAGACCCGCAGCCATACCTATATTGCGCGCAGCGGCCTGGTCGGCGGTAAAGGCAGCTGCTCCGCCGCACGCCCGGCGTTCACCAGCGATGCCAGCGAGTACGCGCTGCAGGAAGGTAAAGACACCCTCACGGTAGAGCTTAAGCAATCCCAGAACGGCATTGGCTTCACCAAACGCTTTACCTTTACCCGCGGCGATTACCTGATCAACGTTGCCTACCTGGTGGACAACGGCCGCGACAAACCGCTGCTTGCTGGCATGTGTGGCGAGATTATCCGCGACGCCCAGGAGCCGCCGGTCGACATGGGTATCGGCATGGCACCATTCCTTGGCGCCGCCCTGCACACCAGCGAAGAGAACTACTTCAAGCAGGATTTCGAAGACATCGCCAAGCGCCCGACCACCGAAACCATTCAGGGTGGCTGGGTTGCCATGGTGCAGCACTATTTCCTCAGTGCCTGGATTCCAAACCAGCAAGACCTCAACACCTTTACCCTGGCGCCCATCGGCAACGGTCTGTTCAGCATGGGCTTCACCAGCCCACAGCTGCGCATCGAACCGGGCCAGCAGGGTACGGTGGCCGCCGACTTCTATGTCGGTCCAAAAGATGTATACCGTCTGGAAGAGATTTCCCCCTACCTGGACCTGACCGTGGATTACGGCTGGTTGTGGTGGCTGGCCAAGCCCATGTTCCGCGTACTGCACTGGATTCATGAGCACCTGGTCGCCAACTGGGGCTGGGCAATTATCCTGCTGACCGTATTTATCAAGGCGCTGCTCTATCCGCTGTCTGCCGCTGGCCTCAAGTCCATGGCACGCATGCGCAAATTCGCCCCGCAGATGAAAAAGCTGCAGGAGCAGTACAAGGACAACCGCCAGAAGCTCGCCGAAGAAACCATGAAGCTGTACCGCCGGGAGAAGATCAATCCCGTGGGTGGCTGCTTGCCGATCCTACTGCAGATGCCGGTGTTTATCGGCCTCTACTGGATGCTGATGGAAACCGTGGAACTGCGCCACGCACCCTGGATCGGCTGGATTCACGACCTGTCGGTTAAAGACCCCTACTTCATCCTGCCGGTGATTATGGGTGCCAGTATGTGGCTTATGCAGAAGCTGCAGCCGCAGCCCACCGATCCCACCCAGGCGAAGATCATGCAGCTGATGCCGATCATGATGACCTTCTTCTTCTTGTGGTTCCCGGCCGGACTGGTTCTGTACTGGATCGCGAACAACCTGATCTCGATTGCACAGACCTGGTTTATCAACAAACAGGTCGAATCCGCAGACAAGTAGTTTGCGTGATCGTGACATCCAGAAGGGCCGCTACTAGCGGCCCTTCTTGTTGGTGAACCCCATGGCGCAGCCTGTTCGTTAAGCCCGTTGTTGAAAGTCGGATAAACTCAAACTATGTCCCTGCAAAGCCTCAGCAAAGACACCATTGCCGCCGTCGCCACCCCACCGGGCCGTGGCGGTATCGGCGTGATCCGCCTGTCCGGGCCAGACGCACGCAAGATCGGCGAGCAGCTGTGTAACAAAGCCTTCAAACCCCGCTTTGCCCACTACTGTGATTTCACCCATCAGAAGCAACTCCTCGACCAGGGACTGGCGCTCTACTTCCCCGGACCCAACTCCTTCACCGGTGAGGATGTGGTGGAACTGCAGGGCCATGGAGGCCCGGTAATTCTCGATACGCTGCTTGCCGCACTTATCGATATGGGCGCCCGCCAGGCACGTCCCGGCGAGTTTTCTGAGCGCGCATTTCTCAACGACAAGCTCGATCTGGCCCAGGCAGAAGCCATTGCCGACCTGATTGACGCCGGAACGGCCCAGGCCGCGCAAAACGCGCTGCGCTCGCTGCAGGGAGTATTCTCCGAAAAAATCGAAGATTTAGCGGAAAAACTGACGCATTTGCGCATCTATGTCGAAGCTGCGATTGATTTTCCTGAAGAAGAAATCGATTTTCTCGCCGATGGCAAAGTTGCCGCCGATATTGAGGCGCTGTTGGCCCAACTGGACAGCGTGGAAGCGGAAGCGCGCCAGGGTGCGATCATGCGCGAGGGAATGCAGATGGCCATCGCCGGTAAACCCAACGCGGGCAAGTCCAGCCTGTTGAATGCACTGGCTGGCAAAGACACGGCCATCGTCACCGACATCGCCGGCACCACCCGCGATGTGTTGCGGGAGCATATCCACATCGATGGCATGCCCCTGCATATCGCCGACACCGCCGGCTTGCGAGAATCCCCGGACCAGGTCGAACAGATTGGCATGCAGCGCGCCTGGGATGAGATTCACAGCGCCGATCGCGTACTGCTGGTGGTGGATGCTGCAGAAGTCACCAGCCTGGACCCGGAGCAGGCCTGGCCGGAATTCACCGCGCAACTGCCGGACCCAGACAAACTGACCCTTGTGGTCAACAAACTCGATCTCACCGACTACACCGCCGGACTACAAGCCCACAGCGACGGGGTACCGGTGGTCGCGATCAGCGCCAAAACTGGTGCGGGGATTGATGCACTGCGCGATCACCTAAAGCAGTGCATGGGATATCAGTCCGGGAACGAAGGAAGTTTCAGTGCGCGCCGCCGTCACCTCGACGCCCTGGCTCAGGCGCGCGCGTTTATCACCGCCGGGCAGGCGCAACTCAATGCCAGCGGTGCCGGCGAATTGCTGGCGGAAGATCTGCGCCAGGCGCAACAATCACTGGGTGAAATCACCGGCGCCATGACCGCCGACGAACTGCTGGGCAAAATTTTCGGCAGCTTTTGTATCGGCAAATAAAAACCCACGACACATCGATGGAAACGATCCAGACAAAAGGCGAAGAACGCGCTCGAGGCATCTGCAAGCGTTGACGCAAACTTTTCTACAGGCTCTCCCCGAGCAAACCACAAGAGTTGCGCACACAAACTCACAGAGTTATCCAGATAGACCACCTATCCAGATCGCTCACACAAGCTTTTATCCCGTTAAACCACAGACTTATGCACACAACAACGAAAAGAGAGACGCCTCACCGCGAAGTGTGGATAAAAACAGTGGAAAAGTGAGGGGAAGCCGGTACGCAAATGGGGACAAATCAACGAATCGGCTCAAACCCCCTGACTTATCCCACTCGTCCACAATGCCATACCGCGGTTTTACCCCGCTAAAAGCAAGGGTTTACAGGGTAGTTATCATGCCCGTAACCAACTGTTTTTAAACGATTTTTCATACTTATACGTAAAAAACACTACCCTATATAACTACATTAAACATAAACACATACATACACATAAGATATGTATAACTTTATTTAAATAGATATAAGAAAGCGCAAAATGAAATTTCAAAATGCCGCTTTTTTGCACAGCTCAAGGCGCCTATAATGTGCGGCCGATTTTTACCGTGACCTGTCAGCGGCAAAGCTGACACCAGAGCTGAACCTATGGATTACCCCACGCAATATGATGTGATCGTGATTGGCGGCGGACATGCCGGCACCGAGGCGTGCCTGGCATCTGCGCGCATGGGGAGTCGCACCCTGCTGTTGACCCACAACATCGAAACGCTCGGGCAAATGTCGTGTAACCCGGCTATTGGCGGCATCGGTAAAAGCCATCTGGTGAAAGAAGTGGACGCCCTCGGCGGCGCCATGGCCACCGCCACAGATCTCGGTGGCATCCAGTTCCGTGTTTTGAATGCCCGCAAAGGCCCTGCAGTACGGGCCACCCGCGCCCAGGCAGACCGCGCGCTGTACAAGGCGGCGATTCGCAATATCCTCGAGAATCAGCCCAACCTGGACATCTTCCAGCAGGCGGCCGATGACCTGATCGTCGACAACGACCGGGTGACCGGCGTGGTAACCAATGCCGGCCTGCGCTTTCACGGCAAAACCGTGGTCATAACCGCCGGTACCTTTCTCGGTGGACGCATTCATATCGGCCTGGACAACCACGCCGGTGGCCGTGCTGGCGACCCGCCCTCCATTGCCCTTGCCGAGCGCCTGCGTGCGCTGCCTTTCCGCGTTGAGCGCCTGAAAACCGGCACCCCGCCGCGTATCGACGCGCGCTCCGTGGACTTCTCGGGCCTGGAAGAACAGTGGGGCGACGAGCCGCTGCCGGTCATGTCCTATTTGGGCAACCGCGCCCAGCATCCGCAACAGGTGTGCTGCTGGATCACCCACACCAACGAGCAGACCCACGACATCATCCGTGGTGGTCTGGACCGCTCACCCATGTATTCCGGGGTGATCGAAGGTATAGGCCCGCGTTACTGCCCGTCCATCGAGGACAAGGTGCACCGCTTCGCCGACAAGGACAGCCACCAGATCTTTATCGAGCCCGAAGGGCTCACCACCAACGAGCTCTACCCCAATGGCATCTCCACCAGCCTGCCGTTTGATGTGCAGATGAATCTGGTGCGCTCCATCAAGGGCTTTGAGAGTGCGCATATCACCCGCCCGGGCTATGCCATCGAATACGATTTCTTTGATCCGCGCGACCTGCTGCCGTCACTGGAAACCAAGTTTATTGCCGGTCTGTTCTTCGCCGGCCAGATCAACGGCACCACCGGTTACGAAGAAGCTGCCGCTCAGGGCTTGCTGGCTGGCGCCAATGCCGCGCTGCAGGCGCAGGACAAGGACGCCTGGTCACCGCGCCGCGATGAAGCCTATCTCGGTGTGTTGGTGGACGATCTGATCACCAGCGGCACCAAAGAACCCTACCGCATGTTCACCAGCCGCGCGGAATACCGCCTGTTGCTCCGCGAAGACAATGCGGACCTGCGTTTGACCGAAAAGGGGCGTGAGCTGGGGCTGGTGGATGACACCCGCTGGCAGGCCTTCTGCGAAAAGCGTGAAGCCATTGCCCTCGAGCAGCAGCGCCTCAAGGAAACCTGGGTTCAGCCGGGTACCGATGCGGCCACCAGTGTGGAGCAAAAGCTGCCGCAGCCGCTGGCCCGCGAATACAGCCTGCAGGACCTGCTGAAGCGCCCGGAGCTGGAATACACGGATATCGCCAGTCTCAAAGGGGAAGCTGTCGCCGACGAGCGCGTCGCCGAGCAGGTGGAGATCTCCGCCAAGTACGCCGGTTACATCGATCGCCAGCGCGACGAAATTGAACGCCTGCAGGCGTACGAGGACACCCCGCTACCCGTGGATTTCGACTATGGCGCGGTATCCGGCCTCTCCAACGAGGTGGTGCAGAAGCTAACAGATGCGCGCCCCGACACCCTGGCGCGGGCCAGCCGCGTACCGGGCGTGACGCCGGCAGCGGTTTCGCTGTTGTTGATCCAGCTGAAGAAACGCGGACTGTTGACCCGCAAGAAGGCGGTTTGAGGTGATGGAGCAGTTTCGGCCCCGCCTGCAGCAGGCGGCAGATCAGTTACAGCTGGCGTTGACCGGTGAACAGCAGGACAAATTGCTGGCCTACCTCGACCTGTTTGCGCGCTGGAATGCCGCTTACAACCTGTCCGCCGTGCGCGACCCGGCGGAGATGCTTGAGCGGCATATCATCGACAGTCTGAGTGTGGTGAATCTGTGTGGTACCAGTCCCGCAGACCAGACCCCGCTGATCGATGTCGGCTCAGGTGGTGGCCTGCCCGGTATCCCGCTGGCGATCATCCACCCCGAGCGCCCCATCAGCCTGCTCGACAGCAATGGCAAAAAGTCGCGCTTTCAGTTTCAGGTGGCCAGCCAGCTCAAGCTCGCCAACATCAACGTGGTGAACCAGCGGGTGGAGGCCTACCAGCCGGAAAACCTCTACTCTGGCGTGGTTTCCAGGGCGTTTGCCTCCCTGCAGGATATGGTGCAGGGAAGTGAGCACTTGCTCGCCGCGGGCGGCCGCTTTTATGCGATGAAGGGCAAGATCCCCGAAGATGAGTTGAGCGCATTGCCAAAAGGCATTAAGGTCGAACAGATGCACCCATTGCGAGTACCGGGGTGCGACGCCGAGCGCCACCTGATCGTCCTTGTTCGCGAGGACTGAACCGCCAGCTCTGGCAATCCACTCCAATGCCGGGGTGGAACAAAAACAACTGAGATTAATACCAGTGCACCGGGCTGATGTTCGCGGGTGCGCTTTTGCTGCCGCGCCTCCCGGTCAAACCGGCCTAGCGGCGAGCCCGGGACGCCAGAGGAACTGCGTCAACGGGACCAACAGGACCAGAACCTTGAGCAAAATTTTTGCGGTAGCTAACCAGAAGGGCGGAGTCGGCAAGACCACAACCTGCGTCAACCTGTCCGCGTCACTTGTTGCCAACAAGCGACGCGTATTGCTGATTGACCTGGACCCCCAGGGCAACGCCACTATGGGCAGCGGCATCGACAAGAGCGAGTTGCAGCTGTCGAGCTACGACGTGCTGGCCAGCCTGCTGCCGCCGCGCAAGGCGATCGTGACAACCGCCAGTGGTTACGACCTGATGCCGGCGAACATAGACCTGTCCGCGGCGGAAGTGGAATTGCTGGAGATGGATGGCCGCGAATCCCGCCTGCGCCAGGCGCTCGTGCAGGTCGCTGATGATTACGACTACATCATCATCGATTGTCCGCCGTCGCTGAACATGCTCACCGTAAACGCTCTATGTGCCGCCGGCGGTGTATTGATCCCGATGCAGTGCGAATACTACGCGCTGGAAGGACTGTCCTCGCTGATCGATACCATTACCCAGGTCCAGCAGGCCGCCAACCCGAGCCTGAAGATCGAAGGCATCCTGCGCACCATGTTCGACCCGCGTAACAGCCTGACCAGTGATGTTTCCGAGCAGTTGAGTGAATACTTCGGTGAGCGTCTGTACCGCACCTGCATACCGCGCAATGTGCGTCTTGCGGAAGCCCCGAGTTTTGGCAAGCCCGCACTGGACTACGACCGCAGCTCCAAAGGCGCCATCGCCTACCTTGCCCTCGCCGGTGAGATTACCCGCCGCGACACCGCGGCAAACCAAAATAGCAACCAGAACAGTGGACCACGCCCGGTAGCGGAAGCGGTTTAAGACTGAGGTAACAAACCTATGGCCGCGAAACGCAAGGGCCTCGGGAAAGGGCTTTCCCACCTGATCAGTAACAATGCCAGCGAAGCCATTGCCGTGGCCACTGGCGAGCGCAACGGTGATGTCGCCGAACGTGTGGATGGTGAGCTCAAAGAGTTGCCGATCGAATTCCTACAGCGTGGCCGCTACCAGCCGCGCCGCGATTTCCCGCAGGAGTCCCTGCAAGAATTGGCCGACTCCATCCGCGCCCAGGGCATTATGCAGCCCATCGTGGTACGCCCTGTCGGTGAGCGCAAATACGAGATTATCGCCGGTGAGCGCCGCTGGCGCGCCGCCCAGCTCGCCGAGCTGGATAAAGTCCCTGCGCTGATCCGCGAAGTGGCCGACGAAGCCGCCATTGCCATGGCGCTGATTGAAAATATCCAGCGGGAAGACCTGAACCCGGTCGAAGAAGCGGTAGCGCTCAAGCGTCTGCAGGATGAATTCGAACTCACCCAGCAGCAGGTGGCCGAAGCCGTGGGTAAATCCCGCACCGCCGTGACCAATCTGCTGCGCCTGTTGAGTCTCACCGACGAGGTACGCACCTTCCTCGAACGCGGCGATATCGAGACCGGTCACGCCAAGGCGCTGCTCGGTCTTGCCGGTGAAGATCAGAAAGCCACCGCCCGGCAGGTGGTCGATCGCGGTTTGACCGTGCGCCAGACCGAGGCGCTGGTGCGCAACGTCCAGGCCCAGGCAGGCCAGCCGAAACCGAAGAAAGCCCCGGTGGACCCCAATATTCGCCGCCTGAGTGAACAGCTGGCAGAAAAAATTGGTGTTCCGGTGACGATTGATCACGGCGAAAAAGGCGCCGGCAAGCTGGTGCTCAAGTACACCAGCCTGGATGAGCTGGACGGCATTTTGGCGCACCTGGGTTACCGCGAAGACTGACCAGCGCCCCGCCGAGACGTGCTGGAAACGTTACTATTGCAACGTTTTTGTAAAAAGTGCGCCAAAATAGTGCAATGTTTTGGCGCATCGATCCCCGCCCGCTGGCGCATCTGTCGGCAAATAACCCCTCAGTTTGTAAGTGCTTACTGTCACCGAAATGGGTGGTAAACGACCGCGAAAGCCATGCCATCTGACGAGATTTGCTAGTTGAATCGACAGCCTCGTTCCTCCATAATTCGCACGCCCAAATTTTGGGCGGAAAAGAAAGTTTGGCCGGCCTGTTCCCGCCTATGCGTAATCCCCCAGTTGTACAGATTTCGCTGATCCAGCTTGCGGTTGTTTTGCTGGCTGTAGTGGCGCTCGAATTCACGCTGGGACGTGTCATCGCCCTTTCCGCCCTGCTTGGCGGCGCCCTGTGTGTGGTGCCCAATCTGTATTTTGGTTTGCGTGCCTTTGAGCTGTTAGGGCCGAACCGCGGCAAGATCCGCGGAGCGCGCGCCAGCCAGCGCGCGGTGGGAAGCTTCTACCGCGCCGAAACCGGCAAGTTCGTAATGACCCTGGTGGGGTTTGCGCTGGTGTTTACCAGCGTCAAAACGCTGAACCCCGCAGTGCTGTTTATCAGCTACGGCTTGTGCGTGATTTTGCAATGGATTCTCGTAGCCCGCCTGCATACCAAAGGTTAGCGGGGGGCGGGGAGCCTCGAAGAGTGACTGCGCTTTTGCTCAGGGCCGAAAACCAAGGCCGCGCAGGTTCGGGGTTCCACGAAACAGATTTTTCATCTTAAAACGTGTTGAGGAACTATGGCTGCCGAACAAACCGCGACGGGTTATATCCAGCACCACCTGCAAAATCTTGCATACGGTAAACTTCCAGCGGGTTACACCCGTACCGACGGAACCGTACTTTCCGAATCCACCTGGACGATTGCACACAGTAGTCAGGAAGCCGCCGATATGGGCTTCTGGGCTGTGCACCTGGACACCCTGGGTTGGTCCATTGGTCTGGGTCTGATTTTCTGCTTCCTGTTCGCCCGCGCGGCGAAAAAAGCGACTCCGGGCGTCCCCTCTGGCTTCCAGAGCTTCGTCGAAGTAATTGTCGACTTCATCGACAAAACCGTTAAAGACACCTTCCCGCACCGCAACAGCATGGTTGCACCGATGGCTTTGACCATCTTCGTGTGGGTGTTCCTGATGAACCTGATGGATTTGATCCCGGTTGACTGGCTGCCGCTGGCGTTCGCCCACGGTACCTCTGCTCTCACCGGTGCCGATCCGCATCACGTCTACTTCAAGGTTGTTCCTACCACCGACCTGAACGCCACTCTGGGTATGGCGCTGGCGGTGTTCGCCCTGATGATTTTCTTCAGTGTGAAAGAAAAAGGCCTGATGGGCTTTGTGAAGGAACTGACTCTGCACCCCTTCCACTCCGGTAAGTGGTACGTAGATATCTTCCTGATCCCGTTCAACTTCCTGCTGGAAGCGGTTTCCCTGATCGCCAAGCCTGTCTCTCTCGGCCTGCGTCTGTTCGGTAACCTCTACGCGGGTGAGATGATTTTCATCCTGATCGCCATCGTATTCGGTGTTGGCGTTCTGGGCTTTATCGGCGCCAGCTTCCTGCAGATGGGCTGGGCGATTTTCCACATCCTGGTCATCACCCTGCAGGCCTTCGTATTCATGGTACTGACTACCGTGTACATGGCCATGGCGCACGACCGGGAAGAAGAGCACGCGCACGACCAGTAAGGTCGTGCCAGCTGTAAAGGATTTGTCGGTTTACTGACTTTTTTCACTCACTTTCAACTTCAACAACTCTTAACTTACTTTTGGAGAAAACAATGGAAGCATTAGGTCTGGTATACGTAGCTGCTGCACTGCTGATCGGTCTGGGCGCACTGGGTACTGCTATCGGTTTCGGCACCCTGGGTGGCAAACTGCTGGAAGGTTCTGCTCGTCAGCCGGAGCAGGCTCCTGCTCTGCAAGGCAAAATGTTCCTGATGGCTGGTCTGCTCGACGCCGTACCGATGATCGGTGTTGGTATCGCTATGTACCTGATTTTCGCGGTTGCTCCTGGTCTGGCTGGTTAATCCATCGTTCCAATTGCCCTTTAATCCACTTTTGAAAGAGCAAGAGGTGTCGGTGTGAATATCAACCTGACTCTGATCGGCCAGTCGATCACCTTTTTCGCCTTTGTATGGTTCTGCTGGAAATACGTCTGGCCGGCCCTGCTGGGTGTAATGCAAGAACGTGAGCAAAAAATTGCCACCGGTCTGCAAGAAGCCGAACGCGCAGAAAAAGATCTTGAGCTGGCCCAGCGCAAAGCGGCCGAGCAACTGAAAGAAGCCAAAGCCCAAGCGGCCGAAATCATCGATGGTGCCAACAAGCGCGCCAACCAAATCGTTGATGAAGCCAAAGAGGCAGCACGCAGCGAAGGCGATCGCCTGAAAGCTGCCGCACAGGCGGAAATCGAACAGGAAGTAAACCGTGCGAAGGAACAACTTCGTACCCGTGTTGCTGACCTGTCTGTTGCCGGCGCAGAAAAAATCCTCTCAATCAACATCGATGCCAAGGCACACGATGACATGATTGAGAAACTGGCAGCCGAGCTGTAAGCGAGGAACCCATGGCGGAACTCAGCACTCTGGCCCGGCCATACGCTAAAGCGGCATTTGCCCACGCCCAAGAAGCCTCCGACCTTAGCGGTTGGAGCGCGGCGTTGGTAACCGCAGCGGCGGTCAGCCAGAACGAAAAAGTTGGCGAGCTGCTGGATAACCCGCAGTTGACCAGTGAAGTGCGCGCGGAAAAATTCCTGTCTGTATGTGGCGATTACGATGCCGCCATGCAGAACTTCATCAAGCTGCTGGCGGAAAACCACCGCCTGCCGCTGCTGCCGGAAATTTCCGAACTGTTCGAAGACCTGAAGGCCCAGGCAGAAGCCACTCTCGAAGTGGAAGTTATCTCTGCCCGCCCGCTCAGCGACGAACAGTCCCAGCGCCTCACCCAGGCACTCAGCAAGAAGTTTGCCCGCGAGGTGCACCTGCACAGCGCGGTCGACGAAAGTCTGCTGGGCGGCGCGATTATTCGCGCTGGTGACACGGTGATCGATGGCACCGTGCGCGGCCGACTGGCCAAACTCGCCGAGGCGATGAACTCCTAAATTACCTTCCCGGTGGGCAGCCCTGCCGGGGAATCGAGGAACAGAGCATGCAGCAACTGAATCCCTCTGAGATCAGTGAAATTATCAAGAGCCGCATCGACAATCTCGATGTGAGCACTGAAGCCCAGAATGAGGGCACAATTGTTTCCGTATCCGACGGTATCATCCGCATCCACGGCCTGGCCGACGTGATGTACGGTGAGATGATCGAGTTCGAAGGCGGTGTTACCGGTATGGCACTGAACCTGGAGCGCGACTCCGTTGGTGCCATCGTACTGGGCGACTACAAATCTCTGGCGGAAGGCCAGAAGTGTCGTTGTACTGGCCGCATCCTGGAAGCCCCGGTTGGTCCGGAGCTGCTGGGTCGTGTGGTTGACGCCCTTGGTAACCCGATCGACGGTAAAGGTCCGCTGAACAACAAGCTGACCGACGCTGTTGAGAAAGTAGCACCTGGCGTAATTGCCCGTCAGTCCGTTGATCAGCCGGTACAGACCGGTCTGAAAGCGGTAGATACCATGATCCCGATCGGTCGTGGCCAGCGTGAGCTGATCATTGGCGACCGTCAGATCGGTAAAACTGCGGTTGCGATCGATGCGATCATCAACCAGAAAGGCACCGGCATTAAGTGTATCTACGTTGCCGTAGGCCAGAAGCAGTCTTCTATTGCAAACGTTGTGCGCAAGCTCGAAGAGCACGGCGCAATGGACCACACCATCGTTGTTGCTGCCGGCGCCGCCGACCCAGCTGCGATGCAGTTCCTGGCTCCATACGTTGGCTGCACCATGGGTGAGTACTTCCGCGACCGCGGTGAAGACGCCCTGATCATTTACGATGACCTGACCAAGCAGGCTTGGGCCTACCGTCAGATCTCCCTGCTGCTGAAGCGTCCTCCGGGCCGTGAAGCATACCCGGGTGACGTTTTCTACTTGCACTCCCGTCTGCTGGAGCGCGCTGCTCGCGTAAACGCTGAGTACGTAGAGAAGTTCACCAACGGTGAAGTGAAAGGCAAAACCGGCTCCCTGACCGCACTGCCAATCATTGAAACCCAGGCGGGTGACGTTTCCGCGTTCGTACCGACCAACGTAATCTCCATTACCGACGGTCAGATCTTCCTGGAAACCGACCTGTTCAACTCCGGTGTACGTCCGGCGATCAACCCGGGTATCTCCGTATCCCGTGTTGGTGGTTCCGCACAGACCAAGGTGATCAAGAAGCTTTCCGGTGGTATCCGTACCGCACTGGCGCAGTACCGCGAACTCGCGGCCTTCTCCCAGTTCGCTTCTGACCTGGACGAAGCCACCAAGGCCCAGCTGGACCACGGTGAGCGCGTTACCGAATTGATGAAGCAGAAGCAGTACTCCCCGATGTCCATCGCGGACATGGCGGTATCTGTTTACGCTGCCGACAAAGGCTTCCTGAACGACGTAGAAGTCAACAAGGTGCTGGACTTTGAATCCGCCCTGCTCGCTTACATGAACAGCGAACACGCAGAGCTGATGGCAAAAGTGAACAGCACCGGTGACTACAACGGCGAAATCGACGCTGCCTTCAAGGCCGCTATCGAGAAATTCGTCGCTACCGGTAGCTGGTAATCCGCTTTCGCCCTGCACTCTCTGAGTACAGGGCGAAACAACGCGAGCGAACAAGGTAAAGCACTATGGCAGGCGGAAAAGAAGTACGCACAAAAATTGCCAGCATCAAGAGCACGCAGAAAATCACCTCGGCCATGGAAATGGTTGCGGCGAGCAAGATGCGTAAAGCTCAAGATCGCATGGCACTGGGGCGCCCTTACGCAAGCCGCATTCGCGCGGTGATTGGCCACATTGCCAACGCCAACGCGGAATACCAGCACATCTACCTACAAGAGCGCGAAGTAAAGCGTGTGGGTTACATTCTGGTATCCACCGACCGCGGTCTCTGTGGTGGTCTGAACATCAACGTGTTCAAGGCAGCGATCCGTGATATGCACACCTGGGACAAACAGGGTGTAGGCGTAGACATCTGCGCGATCGGCAACAAGGCGGCCGGCTTTTTCAACAGCATCGGCGGCAACGTCGTAGCAGCAGTGCGCGACCTGGGCGACCAGCCTCAGGCCAAGCAACTGATCGGTTCTGTGAAAGTGATGCTCGATCGTTTCGCCAGTGGCGAGATCGACCGTCTCTTCCTGGTGTCCAACGAATTCGTGAACACCATGACCCAGAAGCCGCAGATCAACCAGCTGCTTCCGTTGAAGAAAGACGAAGATGAACAACTGCAGCACGAATGGGATTACCTGTACGAGCCAGAGCCTGTCGAGATTCTCGACGGACTGTTGTCTCGCTACATCGAGTCTCAGGTGTATCAGGCAGTAGTTGAAAACAAGGCCTGTGAACAGGCTGCACGTATGATTGCGATGAAGAGCGCCACCGATAACGCCGGTGAGCTGATCGACGCACTGCAGCTGGTTTACAACAAGGCGCGCCAGGCAGCGATTACCCAAGAGCTGTCTGAGATTGTTGGCGGCGCCGCAGCGGTCTAATTCGACCGCCGAAAGATTTGAACTTTGAGGATCGGGAAATGAGTAACGGGCAAATTGTGCAAGTTATCGGCGCGGTCATCGACGTGGAATTCCCGCGCGACGCCGTACCGAATGTATACGATGCACTTGTGGTTGAGGGTAAAGACCTCACCATGGAAGTGCAGCAGCAGCTGGGCGACGGCATTGTACGTGCTATCGCCATGGGTTCTTCCGAGGGTATCTCCCGCGGTCTGCCAGTAAAGAACACTGGCGCGCCGGTTTCTGTACCGGTAGGTACCGAGACCCTGGGTCGTATCATGGATGTACTGGGTAACCCAATTGACGAATGTGGCCCTATCGGTGAGAAAGAGCGTTCCTCTATCCACCGCGCCGCACCAACCTACGAAGAGCAGTCCAGCTCCACCGAACTGCTGGAAACCGGCATCAAGGTAATCGACCTGGTATGTCCGTTCGCCAAGGGTGGTAAAGTTGGTCTGTTCGGTGGTGCCGGTGTAGGTAAAACCGTAAACATGATGGAGCTCATCAACAACATCGCCACCGAGCACAGCGGTCTGTCCGTGTTCGCGGGTGTAGGTGAGCGTACTCGTGAAGGTAACGACTTCTACCACGAGATGCAGGAAGCTGGCGTTGTTAACGTCGAAGAGTTTGCCAAGTCCAAGGTAGCGATGGTTTACGGCCAGATGAATGAGCCGCCCGGTAACCGTCTGCGTGTAGCCCTGACCGGCCTGACTATGGCCGAGAAATTCCGTGACGAAGGTCGTGACGTACTGTTGTTCGTAGACAACATCTACCGTTACACCCTGGCCGGTACCGAAGTATCCGCACTGCTCGGCCGTATGCCGTCTGCGGTAGGTTACCAGCCGACTCTGGCGGAAGAGATGGGCGTGCTGCAGGAGCGTATTACCTCCACCAAGACTGGCTCCATCACCTCCATCCAGGCGGTATACGTACCGGCGGATGACTTGACCGACCCGTCTCCGGCGACCACCTTCGCCCACTTGGACTCCACCGTAGTACTGAGCCGTGACATCGCCGCCAAGGGTATCTACCCGGCTGTTGACCCGCTCGACTCCACTTCCCGTCAGCTGGATCCGCAGGTGATTGGTGAGGAGCACTACTCTGTAGCCCGTGGCGTACAGTCTGTACTGCAGCGCTACAAAGAGCTGAAGGACATCATCGCGATCCTGGGTATGGACGAACTGTCCGAGGAAGACAAGCAGATCGTAGCGCGTGCGCGTAAGATCGAACGCTTCCTGTCCCAGCCGTTCCACGTAGCGGAAGTATTTACCGGTGCGCCGGGCAAATACGTTTCCCTGAAAGAAACCATCCGTGGTTTCCAGGGCATCCTGAACGGCGAATACGATGATATGCCAGAGCAGGCCTTCTACATGGTCGGCACCATCGACGAAGCCGTCGAGAAAGCCAACAAGAAGTAAGGCACGCGCGTGAGGCCCGGTTTACGCCGGGCCTTTCAAGGCAAACAGCTGAGAATGAGGTAGCCTTATGGCTATGACTGTACATTGCGACATTGTTAGCGCAGAGGAATCCCTCTTCTCGGGTCTGGTGAAGATGGTGATTGTCAGCGGCGTCGAAGGGGAGCTCGGTATCTCCTACGGTCACGCGCAGCTGCTCACCCACCTCAAGCCCGGCCCGGTACGCATCATCAAAGACAATGGTGATGAAGAGGTGCTGTTCCTGAGCGGTGGCTATGCCGAAATCCAGCCTAACATGGTAACCATCCTGGCCGACATCGCCGAGCGCGATATCGACGAAGATGCAGCCAAAAAGGCACGCGAAGAGGCGGAACACGCCCTGCGCAGCGCCCCGGCGGATATCGACTACGCCCGCGTTTCCGCGCAACTCGCCGAAGCCGAAGCTCGTCTGCGCACCCTGCAGGCGATCCGCAAGGCCGCCGGCAAGTAACGCGCATCTGCTTCCTACAGCAGGTCTGAAAAAGCAGCTTCGGCTGCTTTTTTTGTGCCTGTCATTTCAATCCCGCTCAAGCCGCGTCATTATTTATCCAGTTAACTGCCGGAATTGGAATCCACATGGTAAATGGAACGAAAAACGGTGCTCCGCGTATTGGCCTTGCTCTTGGCAGCGGCGCAGCAAAAGGATTCGCACATATCGGCGTGCTGCGTGCACTGCAAGAAATGGGCATACGCCCGGATGTGATTGCCGGCACCTCCATGGGTGCATTTGTCGGTGCGGCCTATTCCGCCGGGCACCTGGATCGTCTCGAAGAGTGGGCGCGTCTGCTGGACAACTGGAAGGTACTCTCGCTACTGGATATCAACTGGACGCTGAGTGGTGGGGTCATCGGTGGTATCAAGCCATTTCGCACCTTTTTCGAAGAGGTGGAATACAAGCAGATTGAGGAGCTGCCGGTTCCATTTACCGCCATCGCCACCGATCTGCACAGCGGACAGGAAATCTGGCTGCAACAGGGCAACCTGCAGGAGGCGGTAAGTGCATCCTGCTCGATTCCGGGCCTGCTATCCGCCAAGGATCTCTCAGGTCGCTGGCTGGTGGATGGCGCCGTGTCCAACCCGGTGCCGGTGGATGTGTGTCGCGCCATGGGCGCCACCACCGTGATTGCCGTCGACGTTACCGAAGATGCGGCGCCGTTAATGGACCGCGAGCACGGCGAAGTCCGCAGTGTGATTAGCGCCGCGTCGCCTGACGCCGATGAGCTCCTACTGGAGGCGGAAAGTGAAGAAATTGAGCAACGTGAATCCGGTGGCGGCGAACAGGAGAGTAGCTTTACCGAAGGGTTGTCGCGGCTCGTGGAACAGGGGCGCGAACAGTTGAATCACTTTCGCGGAAGTCGCGAAGGCAAAGCGAGCCCCCCGGGCATGTTCGATACTATGCGACGGGCCATGGAGATCCTCGAGCGCCGCCACAAGCGCACCCGCATGATGGGTGCGCCACCGGATGTGCTGATCAGGCCCAAGGTGGGCGAGATCGGCGGCAACGAATACGCGCGTGCTGGCGAGGCGATTGAACTCGGCGAACAAGAAGTTCTGCGCCTGCGCACCTGGATCGAGGACACGGTGCGCCAGGATTGTGAGCAAACTGTCGTCGGTTCTTAGGCTCAATGGCTGGATGACAGTAATGTCCGCGCTGGGCTAGCGTCCTGTGAAATGGGGTATGCAGAGGTAATAGATGTCTGTGACGAAATACTTGCGTATTAGCGCCCTGCTTACCTTGGTGCTGCTTAGTCCTCGCATAACTGCTGCGGAGTGGCATGAATACCAGTCGGAAAACTTCACCGTGTATTCCGACGTTTCCGAGCAGCGCGTCAACAAGTTGATGCGCGACCTGGAGCGCTTCCGCCGCACTGCGCTCTCCTTTACCGGCCTTGAAGAAGTTCCCGAAAACGCAAAACTTCGGGTGTTCCATTTCCGCAACTCAACCGAATTTCAGAAGTTCTCTGGCGATCAAAAAATTGCCGGGTTTTACCGGGAGACCTGGCAAGGCCCGGTAATCTTTTCCCGCGACGGTGATCATGGGATTACCGGTTCTGGACTCATATTCCATGAGTACGTGCACCACCTGATGCGCGAACACAGTGCCATGACCTACCCGCGCTGGTACGCGGAAGGCTTCGCCGAACTGCTGGCGAGCGCGGAATTGCGCAAAAACACGGTGCTGGTGGGCGGGTTGCCGGAATGGCGGTTAAGCGCCTGGGCCAAAGACACACCACTAACGATTGAGCAGCTACTATCGCCACCATCACTCGCGGCAGCAAATGGCCGCGACAGCAGCCGTTACTGGAATAATTACTATGCCAGTGCCTGGTTGCTGACCCATTACCTGCAGCTGGGCCACAATGCCGGCCACCCGGACTATCGCACCGCTACCGAAAATTACCTGCGCGCCGCTGCTGCCGGCGACGACCCGGTTGCCAGCTTTACCGAGTATTTCGGTAAGCCGATTGCCGCAATACAGCGCGAAATGCTCGCCTATATGCGCGATGACATTCATCGCTACAGCCTGGATATACCGGAATATTCCTACTCCATCCCCCGTCGCGCGTTAGATGAAAACGAGCGCTTGTTCCTGCTGGCCAATCAAGCGCTCGATTTGCAAAAGTCCTTACTGGCGATGGATTACCTGCAACAAAGCGAAGAGCAGGGACTCGGCTGGCCCGAGAATCTGACTGCTATGGCGGTGATCGAGGCTGAGAAAGGCAACTTTAAATTCGGCGAGAAAATGCTGCAGGATATTGGTGACTACGGCCTTGTCAGCCACCTCACCGCGGCAAACCTTGCGCGTTACTATTTGCTGCGTTTGCATGCACCCAGTCAAATCCGCAAGTGGGATGAGGGCGATTACGCGCAGGCAGAAAAGTACGGCAAGCTCGCGATACAAGCCGGGCCCGACTACTTGCCGGGCTACCGTACCTTGTGGGTGGTGTATCAATTAAAGGGAGAAAGCGAATCGGCGTTGCAAATTATGCTGAGCGCTCATCACCAGCAGCCCAATCACCTGAACCTGAATGCGGCAATCGGCTTTTACCTGTCGCACTTGGGTGAAGCTGGACTGGCCCGGGAATATCTGGAGCGTGTTGTGGCTTGGAGCCATTCGCAAGACTTGCGTGCCAGAGCGCAGAAATTACTCGAGCTCGGCCACTGAAAAACTGGTTTCCCAAAAACGAAAAAGCCCGCGAGATTTCGCGGGCTTTTTTGTTATGGGTAATGGGAAATCAGTGCACCCAGTGATGTCGCTCCTGCTTCTCCTGGATCGCTTCCGCGGTCGGGGTCGGCATGGCGCTGACCGGCAGACGCTCATGGAAGAACGCCAGACGCTGGCCGCCGTCCACTTCGTTCATGGTGGCTGCATCGAATACCTTGCCGTTGATCACGGTGTATTTGATGTTCTCGGACAGGCGCAGGTTTTCCAGTGGGTTGCCGTCCACCACGATGATGTCCGCCAGCTTGCCCGGCTCCAGGCTGCCCAGGTCCTTATCCATACCCAGATAGCGGGCGCCGTCCATGGTGCCGGAACGAAGCGCTTCCCACGGGGTAAAACCGCCCTGCTCCATCATCCACATTTCCCAGTGGGCACCGAGACCCTCGCGCTGACCGTGGGCACCGATATGCACGGTAACGCCCTGATCGCGTAGCTGCTTGGCGTGGCTGGCCACATTGAAGTGGTTGTAATGGTGATCCGGCGCGCGCTCGCGACGGATAGAGCGCGGGTTGACGATAAAGTCCGGAGTGAAGCGCGTCAGGCGCTCGTTTTTCCAAACCTCGGTGTGATCGTACCAGTAGTATTCGCCGGTCAGGCCGCCGTAGGCCACCACGAAGGTCGGCGTGTAACCCACCTGTGTCTGGCTCCACAGCTGCTGCACATCGGAATAGATATTGGCGATCGGCAGTGAGTGCTCAACACCGGTATGGCCGTCCACAATCATATTCATATTGTGCTGGTACTTGCCGCCACCTTCCGGCACCACCATGATGCCGTGTTTACGGCCCGCTTCCAGCACCTGCTGGCGCTGCTCGCGCCGCGGCTGGTTGTAGCTCTTCACGGAAATTGCGCCCATGTCCTTGAGACGCTCAACATGGAATTCCGCATCTTCCAGGCTGTTGATCTTGGCTTTGTAGCCGGGGCCCTTGGCGCCGTAAAGGATGGTGCCGGTGGAGTAAATGCGCGGGCCGTTGATGATGCCGGCCTTCTGCATTTCCGCAGCGGAGAAGATCTCACTGCTGTCGTTGGAGGGGTCGTGAATGGTGGTCACGCCAAACGCCAGGCTGGAATACAGGTTCCAGTTCTGCTGCGGGATGATTTCCTCACGTCCCTGGGCGCCGTGGGCGTGGGCATCAATCAGCCCCGGCAGTACGGTTTTGCCGGTCACATCGATACGCTGGGTGCCCACCGGGATTTCCACCTCACTGGTTGCGCCCACTGCGACAATACGATTGCCGCGGAACAGCACCACACCGTTTTCAATCACTTCCTGAGTCTGCTCGGAATCGCGCATGGTGACCACGGTGCCACCGGTGAGTGCCACCAGTTTGCCGCTGTTGGCAAACGGCTTCTCGAAGCTCAGGTCGGTCCCATCGCTAACGGGCTCAGGTAGCTGCTCTGGCGCACCGGCGACAAAGCCAAAGGCGTCTTTGAGTTCGCGCTCGTACAGTTTCGGGCCGTGGGCCCAGCCCAGGGTGTTGCTGTCGGCGGACCAGTGGAGGTTCTCACCGGCGCGCTTGGATACCTGGGTGACCTTGACCGCACTGGCCTTGGGGCCAATGGATTCAGATTTGCCAGTGTGCATAAACGGGGCGGCAAATGCCTTGAAGTCCTGGGTAAACGCCACCCAGCGACCGTCCGGTGACAGGCGGAAGGAGGTGATTTCTGCGCCGTGCAGATGTTCACGCTCGTCCTTTCCGTTGGTGTCGACACTCTTGAAGACACGCTTGCCACCGTTGCCGTAAATGTACTCGGAGAAGTAAATGCGCTCACCGTCGGCACCAAAGTGCGGCTCGTAACCGGACTTGGCGATACGGCGCTGCCAATCGCCATCGGCGTCGGCGAGGTAAATTCCCGGCTCGAGGGAGTATTCGGGGCTCAGCAGGTAGCCACCGGTAAAGCGGCGGAAGGTTACCTGTTCACCATCCGGGGAGAAGCTCGGCTCCACATACAGGCCCGGTTCCTGGGTGATGTTCTTGCCACGGCCGCTGCGCGCGGATACCACACGTACCTGGCCCAGCTTTTCGTCGTCCCAGGACACGTAGGTGATTTGCTTGCCGTCGCGGGACCAGCTCGGATAGAACTCAAAGTGCTCATCCTGGCGGGTCAATCGGCGACGTTCACCACTTTTCACCTCCTGAACGTAAATTTTACCCAGTGCCTGGAAGGCGATCTGCTTGCCATCCGGAGACTTCTGCGCCCAGCGAATCATCTTCACATCGAACGCATCCGGCGCCACATCGACCGGGAAGCGCACCGCATCGGCGACCTGCTTGTCGGTTTGGATGTGCGCCACGATTTCGCGTGCGCCGCTCTGCAGGCTGCTGCCGTCGGCGGCGATGCGCAGGAACTTGCCCTTGCTCCACACCACCAGGGACTTTCCGTCGGGCATCCAGTCGTACTGTACGTAGTTGCCGTGAGAGCCGAAGGTTTCCTGTAGATCGCGCTCCAGTTCGGAGTAGATCGGTGTCTCCAGACCGGTGCTCAGGTCTTTCACGAACAACGCGGTATTGAAGTCCTGACGGCGCACGAAGGCCAGTTTTTTACCGTCCGGGGAAGGCATGGGGGAGATAGAGCCGCCGGGGCCGGATACAAAGGTCTCGTCCTTGCCGTCATTCAGGTCATAGCGGTTGATGGCAAAGATCTGTTTGGTGGAGTTCTTGTTGTACTCCCACACGGTGCCCGGCGTGGTGTCGATGGTGTAATAGATGTAACGACCGTCCGGAGAGAACACCGCATCGGAAATGTTCTTCTGCGCGTTATCTCCGCCAAGACGCGCCTTGATCTGGCGCCCTTCACCACCGCCATAGTGGTACATCCAGATCTCACCGGCGGGGATACTGCGGCCGCTCATAAAACCTTTACGCGCCACCAGGTATTGCCCGTCCGGGCTGAAGCTCGGCGCGTGCACCAGATTCTCGCGCTCGGTGGTGAGCTGACGCAGATTGTCGCCAGTGCGATCCATGATCCACACGTTGTCCGCACCGTCGCGGTCACTCACGAAGACGATCGATTTGCCGTCCGGGCTGAAGCGCGGCTGGGTATTCCAGGCAATCTCATTGGTGATCGAGGTGGCCTTGCCGCCATCGATCGGCATCTCATAGATATCACCCAGCATATCGAACAAGATGGTTTTGCCGTCTGGGCTGATATCCAGGTTGCTCCACGTGGTTTCGCGGGTATCCAGCGGAATGGTTTTGAACTCGTAGGGCGGTTTGTTCACGTCCCACTTTTCGGCTTCCTTCTTTGCCTCTTCTGCGGCGGCGGCCAGCGGTAGGGTCAGGGCGAGACTGGCGCCGCCGATCAGGCGTGCCAGCTGGCGGACTTTGGTTTTTATCATTCGGGGCTCCCGGGTTACTGGAGTGGTCTTGTTTCGCGCTATACCTAAACAGGATCGCGCTTCAGGAATTTGCTGACGGAAAAATTACCGCAACGTCGGTAAAAAACAACGCATCGACACCGAATGGGATAAAACTCGGTATATTTACGCTTGACCGAATTTTTGTCTGCGCAATCTGATTGCCACGCTCCAGGGCACCGCTGCCGACCAGGTACAACGGACCACTTGCGGTCATGGACCTGAGCCGTAACAATCCGCACCCAGCAAAATTGATTGGTATCTATCTATAAAGAAGGGTGCTCGATCACACTTTCTTCTGTTGCTAATTCTCCAAGGATCCTCATGGCTATCGACGTTGTCATCCTCGCCGCGGGCAAAGGCACCCGCATGCGCTCCAACCTTCCCAAGGTTCTGCACCCCATTGGTGGCGTGCCGATGCTGGAGCGGGTGATCAATGCGGCCAAGGGGCTCGGTGACGTTGGTATTACCGTGGTTATTGGTCACGGTGCGGATCTGGTGCGTGAGCGTTGCGCCGATAGTGGTGTGCAGTTTGTCGAGCAGACCGAACAGCTGGGAACCGGCCACGCCGTTGCCCAAGCGATTCCGAACTTTCGCAAGGGTGCGACGGTACTGGTGCTCTACGGCGATGTGCCGCTGGTAAAAACCGCGACGCTGCAAAGCCTGCTCGAGGCTTCTGCTTCCGGGCCTGCGCTGCTATCGGTGGTGATGGATGACCCAAGTGGTTATGGGCGTATCGTGCGCGACGGGTCCGGTGCGGTGCAGGCGATTGTCGAGCAGAAAGATGCCGACGCCGACACCCTCAAAATTACCGAAATCAACACCGGCATTCTCGCGGCCCCCGCTGACCTGCTGGCCCAGTGGCTACCGGAACTCTCCAACAATAATGCCCAGAGTGAGTACTACCTAACCGACGTGATCGCGCGCTCCGTGAGCGAGAACATCGCCGTCACCGGTGTGATCGCCGATGACCCCAACGAGGTCGCCGGCGTAAACAGCCGTGCCCAGCAGGCGGAACTGGAGCGTGCGCTGCAGGCAGAAAATGCCGAAGGCCTGATGGCCGCCGGCGTCACCCTGCTTGATCCTGCGCGTCTCGATGTACGCGGTACTCTTTCTTGCGGCGCAGACGTTTGCATCGACATCAACTGCGTGTTCGAAGGAGAGGTCACTCTCGGTGATGGCGTAAAGATCGGAGCCAATTGTTTGCTGAAAAACTGCCAGTTGGCGGCGGGCACAGTGCTGGAGGCCAATTCGATAATTGAAGATGCCAATGTCGGTGAAGCCTGTACCATTGGTCCCTTCGCGCGTCTGCGCCCAGGGACCGAGTTGGCTAACGGAGCAAAAGTCGGCAATTTCGTTGAAACCAAAAAAGCCAAGATCGGCCTTGGCAGCAAGGTGAATCACCTGTCTTATGTCGGCGATGCGGAAGTCGGAGAGGGCGTGAATATCGGCGCCGGCACCATCACTTGTAATTACGACGGCGTAAACAAATCCAAAACCATTATTGGCGATGGCGCCTTTATCGGTTCCAATTCGGCGCTGGTGGCGCCGGTAACCATCGGCTCTGGTGCGACCATCGGCGCCGGATCAACAATTACCCGTGAAGTGAGTGCTGACGAACTGGCTGTGGCCCGTGGCAAGCAGCGAAATATTGGTGGCTGGCAGCGGCCCACCAAGAAGTCCTGATCTTTCATTAGAAGCTTTATTTGCCTAAGTGGCGTCCAAGCATCCGGTAGTCATTTTTGAAACCGCTATGAACCCATCCCTGGGCGCTGCGACGGCGACGTCCCTGTCGCCGACGCTTTCAAAAATGACTACCGGATACTTGGTCTTAGCGTGAGAGCTTTTCGCTTCGTTAGCTGGTTCGGTTGTGAAGTGCACAAGTCGAATTGAAGGCGGATCACTGGGGCTGTGAAAAATCGAACCCCGTAACCTCCAACTACACTACAAGCATCGGAACCCAGGGACCGCGCCGATGCACAAACCCCGCCTGCAACTGCAAGCTTCCTTCGATATTGCCCATCTCCAGTATCTGGATAACCAAGGCAAGGCAACACAGCCGCTACCTGAATTTGCCACACCGGACTGGCTCACCCACTGTTATCGGCAAATGCAGCTGGCCCGGCTGGTGGATGATCGTGCGGTAAAACTGCAGCGCACCGGCCGCCTCGGCACCTACCCTTCCACCCTTGGTCAGGAAGCCATCGGCATCGCTACCGGCAATGCCCTGGATGCCGATGATGTCTATTGTCCCTACTACCGCGAAACCGGCGCGCTACTGGAGCGCGGCGTCACTATCGAAGAAATTCTCGCCATCTGGGGGGGGGATGAACGCGGGCAGAACTTCCAGCATTCCCCCAACGACCTGCCCATCTGTATTCCCATTGCTACCCAAATGCTGCACGCAGTGGGTGTCGCCTTTGCCCTGAAGCAGCGGCATCAACAGGAAGGCGCGCCGTTGCAGGCAGCCGTCGCCAGCAGTGGCGAGGGTGCGACTTCTAAAGGCGACTTTTACGAAGCAATGAATCTCGCCGGGGTATGGAAGCTGCCGGTGGTGTTTGTGGTGAACAACAATCAGTGGGCCATCTCGGTGCCGCGCCACGGCCAGACGGCCACGCAGACAATCGCGCAAAAAGCCGTTGCTGCGGGGATTCCCGCGCTGCAGGTCGATGGCAACGATATTGTCGCGGTGGCCTGGGCGGTGCGGGACGCGCTGCAACGGGCGCGCAGTGGTGAGGGCCCCGCGCTGATCGAGGCGATTTCCTATCGCCTGTGCGATCACACCACCGCGGATGACGCCAGCCGCTATCGCAGTGCCGAGGCGCTGGAGCAAGCCTGGCAGTGGGAGCCGATCCAGCGTCTGGATCGCCACCTACGTGAACAGGGTTTGTGGAGTGATGCCAAACAGCAGGACCTCGATCGTGAGTTGGCCGCAACCATGGAGGCGGCACTCGGCAACTGGCACGCGCGGGTACCCGAGCCGGTTACCGCCATGTTTGATCACCTGTATGCGCAGTTACCGGAGGGCCTCTACGAGCAGTACGACCAGTTGCGCGATGAACAGCAACAGGGGGCCGACGCTTAAATGGGAGAGCAGGAAAAAACGATCACCCTGGTGGAAGCAGTCACCCAGGCGCTGGCATTCGAACTGGCAATCAATCCGGAAGTTGTGGTGTTTGGGCAGGATATCGGTGCGAACGGCGGCGTATTCCGCGCAACCGACGGATTGCAGGAGCGTTTCGGCGCGGCGCGCGTACTGGATACACCACTCGCCGAAACCATGATCGCCGGCGTCGCCGTGGGCATGGCCACGCAGGGGCTGCGCCCGGTGGCCGAATTCCAGTTTATGGGGTTTATCTACCCAGGCCTCGACCACATCCTCAGTCACGCCGCGCGTATGCGCAACCGCACTCGCGGTCGGCTCAGTTGTCCCATCGTATACCGCGCACCGTATGGCGGTGGCATTCACGCACCGGAACACCACAGTGAAAGCACCGAGGCAATCTTTGCGCATATTCCCGGTCTGCGCGTGGTGGTGCCCTCCTCGCCGGCGCGTGCCTACGGTCTGCTGCTGGCGTCCATTCGCGACCCAGACCCCGTTTTGTTCCTGGAACCGAAGCGCATTTACCGCGCCGCCAAACAACCGGTACCGGACGACGGCGAAGCTCTGCCGCTGGATCGTGCGTTTGTACTGCGGGAAGGTCATGACCTGACGCTGGTTGCCTGGGGTGCCAGCGTTAAGGAAACCCTCGAGGCGGCGGAGCAACTGTCTGCCGGTGGCATTGAGGCGGAAGTGATCGACCCCGCTACGCTCAAGCCGCTGGATATCCACACGATTATCGATTCCCTGGAGAAAACCCGGCGCTGCGTGGTGGTACACGAAGCCGCGCGTTTTGGTGGTCTTGGTGCCGAGATTGCCGCGCAGATCCAGGAGTACGCCTTCGATGTGCTGGATGCCCCGGTGCAGCGCGTTACCGGCTACGACACGGTAATGCCCTACTACCAGCTGGAAGGCGCGTATTTGCCCGGCGTCGAGCGCATACTCGCCGGGGCCCACAATGCACTGGAGTATTCGCGCTCCGGCCCGAGTTCCTCCAGAAGTGAGAGCGCGTTGAATGGCGGAGCGACGCAGCCATGAAGATCTTCATGCTGCCCGATCTGGGCGAGGGCCTGCCAGATGCCACTATCCGCGAGTGGCTGGTTAGGGAGGGCGACAGGGTTGGTGCAGATCAGCCTTTGGTCACAGTGGAGACCGCCAAGGCCCTGGTGGAGGTGCCATCGCCATACGCCGGCGTGGTGGAAAAGTGCTTTGTCGCCGAGGGCCAAACCCTGAACACAGGCCAACCGCTGATCGGCTTTAAACAGGACAAAATAGCGCAAACGGTGGAGAAAACGCCCGATACTGGCACGGTTGTCGGCAAAATCGAAGCCGGGGGGCAGGCCCTGGCGCGCGAACATCGGCGTCCCTCTAACCGCCCACGCAGTGCCACGCCGGCGGTGCGCGCGCTGGCGCGGCAACTGGGTGTGGATCTTTCCAGGCTTCATCCCGCCGGTTCCCGTTTCACTGAAATCGAAGTGCGCGCTGCCGCCGCTGGGGCAGTGGCGCCGACACGGGAACACGCACTGCCGCAATCCGATGCCGCTGCCGTTGCGACAAAAGTCGCGGCCGCCGTCGCAGAACCTGCGCGCCGCGCCATGGCCATGGTAATGGCACAGAGCCGCGACCAGGTCTGCCCCATGACCCTGTGCGATGAGGTGGACATCTCGCGCTGGCCCAAAGGCTCCAATGCGACCATGCGCCTGCTGCGGGCCATGGCCGAAGCGGCTTCGGCAGAGCCGAACCTCAATGCCCACTTCGTAAACGACGCCTTGCAACCGCAGACCCCGGTCAACGTGGGGCTCGCGGTGGATGCATCCAAAGGCCTGTATGTGCCGGTGCTCAAGGATGTCGCGGCACTCTCGCATCAGGATCTGCAGGAAGCGATCAGCCGCTTCAAACAGCAAGCGGAAGATGGCGGGATTCCACAGAAAGATCTGCAGGGCGCCACTATCCATCTATCGAACTTCGGCAGCCTCGCCGGCCGTTTTGCCACTCCGGTGGTGGTGCCGCCGCTGGTCTGCATTGTCGGAGCGGGCCGCGCGCACAAGGCGGTGTTGCCCCACAAAGGTAAGGCGCGGGTGCGCAAGCTGCTGCCGCTGTCCATTACCGCCGACCACCGTGCGGTGACCGGCGGTGAACTCGCGCGCTTTCTGCAGGTAATGCGGGAGCAGCTGGAGTCCGGCGAATAGGCGGGAGAATCACCTTGTGATTTTAACTTTCGTTTTGCTATCCTTTTCTTTCGAAACGAAAGATGTGAGAACATGTCGAAACGTAATACCCAGCAGAGGCGCCACCAGATTCTGAGCCTGATCAACGAGGCTGGCGAAGCCAGTGTCGAAGATTTAGCGCGTCAGTTCGAAACATCGGAAGTTACGATCCGAAAGGATTTGGCAGCCATGGAGGACAGCGGCCTGTTGTTGCGTCGCCACGGTGGTGCCATTCCCCTGCCGCGTGAACTGATGACGGAAGGCACGCTGTCGCACACCAAACGGGCCATCGGCCGCGCCGCCGCAGAATTGATCCGCGATCACAATCGCATTGTGATCGACTACGGCCGCACCACCACCGGCTTGATTCCGGAGCTCAACCACAAGCGCGGTTTGGTGGTGATGACCAACTCCCTGCACGTGGCCAATCAGCTGCGTGAGCTGGAAAACGAGCCCACCCTGCTGATGACCGGCGGCACTTGGGATCCGCACTTCGAGGCGTTCCAGGGGCAGGTGGCCGAGCAGGTATTGCGCGGTTACGACTTTGACCAGGCCTTTATCGGCGCCGATGGCATTGATCTCGAGCGGGGCACCTGCACATTCAACGAACAGATAGGCCTGTCGCGGGTGATGGCGGATGTCGCGCGCGAGGTGATTGTGATGGCGGAGTCCAGCAAGGTCGGGCGCCGTATTCCCAACCTGGAGTTGAGTTGGGAAATGTTCGGCACCCTGGTCACCGACAGTGGCATTGCAGACAAGGTCTGTGCGCAGCTGGAAAGCCGAGGGCTGCGGGTGATTTGCGCGGACGCCAAGTAGCGCTCGCACAGCAATAAATAATAGAGGTTAACAAGATGTGTGGAATCGTAGGTGCCCTGGGGCAACGCAACGTAACCGGTATCCTTCTCGAGGGCCTGCGCCGGTTGGAATACCGTGGCTATGACTCCGCCGGCGTGTGTCTGGTGAACGGCGACGGCAAATTACAGCTGCGCAAAACCCAGGGCAAGGTTGCCGACCTGGAATCTACGCTGGATGAGAACCCCACTTCCGGTCAGCTCGGTATTGCGCACACCCGCTGGGCCACCCACGGCGTACCCTCCGACAAAAACTCGCACCCGCACGTATCCGGTGACTTCGCCCTGGTGCACAACGGCATCATCGAAAACTACCAGGAACTGCGCGAAGAACTTCTCGCCAAAGGCTACGAGTTCCAGTCGGAAACGGACACCGAGGTCGTGGTACACCTGATTCACTCTCTCGCTAGCGAGGGCCGCAACCTGCTTGAAGCGGTTTCTGATGCCACCAAAAGACTGCACGGCGCCTACGCCCTTGGGGTTGTCTCGGCCAAGGAGCCCGAGCACCTGGTTTGTGCGCGACTGGGTAGCCCACTGGTGATTGGCGTCGGTATCGAGGAAAACTTTATTGCCTCCGACCCCATGGCCCTGCAACAGGTGACCGACCGCTTTATTTTCCTCGAAGAGGGCGACCTGGCCGAGGTTACCCGTGACGCCATTGCGATCTGGGATAAAGCTGGTGAAGAAGTCAGCCGCCCGGTGAACAAGTTGCAAGGCGGTCACGACGCTGCGGACAAGGGCCGCTATCGCCACTATATGCAGAAGGAAATCTTCGAGCAGCCCAAGGTGGTGGAAGCGACCATGGCCGGGCGCATCGGCGAGCATTCGGTACTGTCTCAGGCACTGGGTACTGCCGCCAACGAAATTCTGCCGAAAGTAAAACAGGTGCAGATTGTTGCCTGCGGTACCAGCTATCACGCGGGACTGGTTGCGCGTTACTGGATTGAGGACTGGGCCGGTGTGCCCTGCTCCGTAGAAGTGGCCAGCGAAATCCGCTACCGCAAGACTGCGGTGCGCCCCGGCACTTTATTTGTCACCATCTCCCAGTCGGGTGAGACTGCCGATACCCTGGCCGCCCTGCGCCAGGCCAAAGAGCTGGGCTATCTCGCCTCCATGACTATCTGCAACGTGCCGAACAGCTCACTGGTGCGTGAGTCCGAGTTGCACCTGATGACTGAAGCGGGCCCGGAAATCGGTGTCGCCTCCACCAAGGCCTTCACCACGCAGTTGGTCGCGCTGCAAATTTTCTGCATCGCATTGGCCAAAGCCAATGGCATGGATGGCGACCGCGAAGCGCAGCTGATCAGTGCTTTGCACCAGTTGCCGAGACTGATGGAAAAATTTACCGGGCTGGACGCGCTGGTAAAGGCAACCAGTGAAGCCTTTGCGGAGAAAAATCACGCGTTGTTTCTGGGGCGCGGTGTGGAATACCCGATCGCCCTGGAGGGCGCACTCAAGCTCAAGGAAATTTCCTATATCCACGCCGAGGCTTACCCCGCCGGTGAACTCAAACACGGCCCGCTCGCTCTGGTCGACGCGGATATGCCGGTTATCGTCGTTGCCCCTAACGACGAGCTACTGGAAAAGCTGAAATCCAATCTGCAGGAAGTGCGCGCGCGCGGCGGCGAGCTATTCGTTTTTGCCAGCCCCGAGGCCGGGTTCCACAGCGAGGAAGGGCTCACCGTGGTAGAGGTGCCGGATGCACCGGAAAGTCTGCAGCCCATTCTGTATACGGTGCCGCTGCAGCTGTTGAGTTATCACGTGGCGCTGCTGAAAGGCACCGATGTGGACCAACCGCGCAACCTGGCGAAATCGGTGACTGTGGAATAGCTATTGCCTTTCGTATGTGTGCAAATGTTCCCAAAATGGGAGAAGCCCGCGCAATATTGTGCGGGCTTTTCTTTATCCGGATATTTTCTTTCCATCCTCATTGCGATCCACAGGTAGGGTTATCATCCCGTTAATCATATCTGCTTCAGGTCACTCTTATGTACATACCGTCCTTTGCATCAATCAATCCTGCTTTACTGATAATTGACGTACAGCAGGCCATTGATCACTTCGATGTGGGTACACGAAACAACCGGGATGCGGAACAGTGCATCGCGCAACTTTTACATCAATGGCGCCAGTGGAGCAAACCCGTGGTCCACGTGCGCCATGCCTCCAGAAGCAGTGATTCCCCTTACCATGCGGATTCACCATTCTTTGCCTTTAAGTCGGAAGTGACTCCGGTGACGGGTGAGAAGGTGGTGACCAAATCCGAAAACTGCGCGTTTATCGATTCAGAACTCGATGCCTACCTCAAGCGTGAACAGGTTACCGAGTTGGTTATCTGTGGTGTGCTGACCAACAATTCCGTGGATGCGACCGTGCGTGTTGCTGCAGGCCTTGGCTACCGCGTTTATTTACCGCAGGATGCAACCGCAGCGTTTCCCCTGCAGACCCTGAATGGCAAGCAATTTTCTGCGGAAGATGTGCACTGGATTTTCTTGAGTAATCTGGACGGGGAGTATGCGCAGGTTGTTGAGACTGCGTCTATTCTGTCGACCTTGCCGGACTGAACCTTGATCTAGCATAAAAGAAATCGGCAACGCTATCTGCGCTGCCGATTTCGTGTTTACCGTTATTGCTTGTCGAAGCGATTACTTGCTCGGCATCAATACACCATCGATCACATGCACCACACCATTTGAATTCATGATGTCTGCCTGAACAACGTTTACGGTATTGCCTTTTGCATCGGTTACGGTGACTTTGTCGCCCATCATTTTCAGGGTAAGTTCATCACCTTCCACCGTCTTCACTTTCGCATGGCCACCACCTTGCTTGATGAGTCCCACTACCATTTCTGCAGTGGCTTTGCTGGGGACGACATGGTACGTGAGGATTTTTTTCAGTTTGTCCTTGTTTTCCGGTTTCAGCAACATTTCCACGGTACCCGCGGGTAGCGCGGCGAAGGCATCGTTGGTAGGGGCAAATACCGTAAACGGGCCGTCGCCTTTTAGTGTGTCGACCAATTCAGCGGCTTGAACTGCGGCAACTAAGGTGGAAAGCGCTTCTGCATTTGCAGCGTTCTCCGCGATCGTTTTACCTTCATCTGCATAGGACGACGCACTTAGAAGTGCAACGAGTACAAAGGGTGCGAGGATAAGCTTGGCGGGTGAAAAGCTAAAGCGCGTCATAAAAACCTCCGCGTGAAAGCCAAATAAGTAGCCGAACCGGGGTTAGCCGGAACAGTGGAGGAGTATAGGGTGGTACTTAATCTATCCACAGCGGGGCAATTGACCTTCGAAAATCGCCAAATCCGGAGCACTGTCTAATCGGTTGTCACAATATACCTGGACATCACCAGGCCAATACCGCCTGTCTATTCTGATTTTCAATTTCTCTGCAATGACACGAATGGCTGGTTGGCTAGACACTCCTCTTGTAGCGGCTACTTTTGAATGAGCGAAATAGAGACCTTGCTTAAAGGAGCAGCCGTGTTTGAGCATTTAGACGCCGTCTTTCTGGCGCGAGTGCAGTTTGCGTTCACCGTATCATTCCATTTCATATTCCCCGCATTTTCCATTGGCCTGGCGAGCTACCTTATGGTGCTGGAGGGGTTGTGGTTGAAGACTGGGCGAGGGGTCTATGCCAATTTATACCGATATTGGCTGAAGATCTTTGCGGTTGGTTTTGGAATGGGTGTTGTTTCCGGCATTGTGCTGTCTTATCAGTTTGGCACCAATTGGTCTGAATTCTCTCACAAGGCCGGCCCGATCATTGGTCCCTTAATGGGTTACGAGGTGATTACCGCATTTTTCCTCGAGGCAGGATTTCTCGGGGTAATGCTGTTTGGGATTACCAAAGTCGGGAAACGACTGCACTTCTTTGCTACGTGCATGGTAGCACTGGGAACTTTCATTTCGGCATTCTGGATCCTGTCGGTCAACTCCTGGATGCAGACACCAGCGGGCTTCGCCCTGAATGAGGCTGGGCAGTTTATTGTCGAAAGCTCCTGGTGGGATGTGATTTTCAATCCGAGCTTCCCGTATCGATTGACACACACGGTGATCGCCGCCTACCTCACCACGGCGTTTGCGGTTGGTGGTGTCGGCGCTTGGCATCTACTCAAGGACCGCGCCAATATCGGGGCGCGAAAGATGTTCTCAATGGCAATGTGGATGGCGGTAATTGTTACCCCAATCCAAATCGTGGTCGGTGACTTTCACGGATTGAATACACTGGAGCACCAGCCAGTAAAGGTTCTGGCTATGGAGGGTGATTTTGATCCCAGTCCCAATGGCGCGCCACTTGTTTTGTTTGGTGTGCCGGATGTAGACGCTGCAACCGTACGCTACGCGTTGGCAATCCCCAAACTCGGTTCACTCATTCTGAAGCATGACCCCAATGCGCCCTTACCGGGGTTGAAGGACTTCCCGCGCGAAGAATGGCCGCCAGTGGCCGCCATATTCTGGTCTTTTCGTATCATGGTAGCGATAGGTTTTGCGATGTTGGCGCTCGGCATCTGGGCACTGGTAGCGCGCTATCGCAAACGTCTGTTCGCGTCGCGCGCATTGCATCGCACTGCGGTTTTCATGGGACCCGCAGGCTTTGTTGCGGTAATCGCAGGTTGGATTACTACGGAGGTCGGGCGTCAGCCATATACAGTTTATGGCCTGATGAAAACCGCCGAGTCCGCTTCGCCCCTCGATGCACCCGCTGTGGCGGTTTCCCTGATTGCTTTCATCGTGGTCTATTCGGCGATTTTTGGTATGGGGATTTATTACCTGCTGCGATTAATGGCGAGCCCTCCACATCGCGGCGAGACGGAGCCGCCCAATGTGCCGACCTATGCTGCCGGCATTACGCCCGCTTCCAGCCTGGAGGCACCCGCCTCACATCACTCGGGAGGTGCCGATGGAACATCTTGATCTGCCACTGATTTGGGCGGCGCTAATTTGCTTCGCCATTTTCGCCTACGTGGCATTGGATGGCTTCGATCTTGGTGTCGGTATTCTGTCCCCGGTGCTTGAACCGGGGCAAGAGCGGGATCAGGCTATTAACTCGATTGCACCTTTCTGGGACGGTAATGAGACCTGGTTGGTAATGGGAGGCGGTGGTTTACTTGCGGTATTCCCCCTCGCCTATGCGATTATTTTGCCTGCCACATATCCGCTGATGATTGCGATGCTACTGGGGCTGGTATTCCGTGGGGCTGCGTTTGAATTCCGCTGGCGGGACCCGAGGCATCAGCCGCTATGGGATCTGGTGATTAACGTTGGTTCGACCGTAGCCGCATTAGCGCAGGGGATTACCATCGGGGCAATACTGCAGGGTATCGAGGTCGAAAATAACGCTTATTCAGGTGGTTGGCTGGACTGGCTGAGCCCGTTCAGTATGCTTACTGGTATCGCAGTCGTTGTGGGTTATGCATTACTCGGTGCGACCTGGTTGATCCGCAAAACCGAAGGGGGATGCCAGCGTCATGCCCATCGCCTTGCCTACTGGCTGGCGAGTGCCACTGTTGTTGCGATCATTGCAGTGAGTGTGGCAACGCCATTTCTGCACAACGACTACTGGCGACGCTGGTTTGAAATGCCTCAGGTATTACTCACTGCGCAGGTGCCGCTGCTCGTGGCTATTTGCACCGCAGTGCTTTTCTGGAGTTTGAATAGAGGGCGCGAGCTGTTGCCGTTTGTCATGGCATTGGCTCTGTTCCTTTTAGGTTTTATCGGGCTCTGTATCAGTATCTACCCCAATATGGTTCCGCCGTCGATTTCGCTTTGGGAGGCGGCTGCGCCACGAGATAGCCAGTTGTTTCTGCTGGTGGGTGCGGTGTTTATTATCCCGGTCATCCTCGCCTATACCGGCTGGGCTTACTGGGTGTTTCGCGGCAAGGTAGGTACGGAGGGTTACCATTGATGAAAATTGAAGCAGCCGCGCGGAAGCGGTTGGGTTGGATGGTGCTGATTTGGGCGACTAGTGTGGCTGCGCTCGGTAGTGTCTCCCTTGTGCTCAGGTGGTGGCTTGGCAGTTAAAATTGGTGCTTAAAACCCTATGAAGAATTTTTTAACTCGCCTCGTCATTGCGGCCAGTGTTTTTCTCACAAGCTGCACCGGTATCCCCGAGGGGGTTACACCGGTGGAGAATTTTACCCTCGATCCTTACCTCGGGCGATGGTATGAAATTGCGCGCCTGGATCACTCTTTTGAACGGGGCTTAACTCGAGTGACTGCCGAGTACAGTATGCGTGAAAACGGCGGTGTCAGAGTGGTCAATCGGGGGTTCGATGCCGAGAAAAGCAAATGGCAGCAGGTAGAGGGCAAGGCATACTTTGTCGGCGCGCCCAATGTCGGCCACCTGAAGGTCTCCTTCTTCGGCCCCTTCTACGGGTCCTATATCATTTTCGACCTGGATCAGGACTATCGCTACGCAATGGTTGCGGGACCGAGCCGTTCCTATCTCTGGTTGCTGTCTCGCACGCCGACTGTGGATGAGGCGGTTAAGCAGCGTTTTATAAACCGCGCTGAATCCCTCGGCTTTGATACACGCTCACTGATCTTTGTCGAGCAGGCACCTTAAGGTTCATTATTCCATGACGGAGTGGGTCCCGGGGCATAATCGACGCACAGTTCCGTTGATCTAGTTTTGCCATTTACGCTGGGTAACCGCTCTTTCCGGCGGCGCTCTCCCAGCCTTATCTATACTGCCACTAACGGATGATGAGTTACTCTGAGAGGGTGGTGTGGGCTCTGGTAAGTGCAAAGATGAGCAAGCGCGGGCAGCGACGAGCGCAGCACCGAATTCCCTTGCCAGGCGCAGATTTATCGGGCATCAACTGGTCTTGGGTGCCAGCCTTGTGGGCGGCAGTGTGGCACCGGTTTTCTCTCAGTCGCATCGCTTGCCGGATAGTGCGGAGAGCGCCTTGCACCGCCTGGAAAAATTCTTTTCCGTGTCACAGAAGCTGTTTTATCCCCTGCCCATCGATACCCCATTAGATAGAAGAGTGGCGGCGCGTTTATTGGTAGCGCTGAATGATCAGTACCCAAGCTTCGCACAGCAGCTCGATCTTATACCTGACGAACCCGGTGAAGCTGAACGCCATTCACCGGTAGCGAAACTGATTATCGCGGCTTGGTTTCTCGGTACCGTTGGTCAAACGCTGGTCACCTATGAGCGTGCGCTGATGTATCGGCTCACCTCCGATGCTCTCCCCGTACCCAGCTACTGCACGGGCAAGCCCGGCGATTGGGCCAGGGCCCCACAGCTGAAATTCAAGAGGGTCTAGGTTTGGCGAGCAGGGATGCGGAGTATGTGGTAATCGGGTCGGGGGTGGCCGGTGCGCTGGTGGCCAACGAGCTGGCCAGAGCCGGGAAATCCGTAGTTATTCTCGAGGCGGGGCCGCGCGTTGCGCGCTGGCGCACGGTGGAACGGTTTCGCAACCAGCTGGATAAGTCCGACTTTATGGCCGCTTATCGGTCACCCCGCTGGGCGCCCCATCCGCAGTACGGTGAATTCGCCAACAACTATCTGATCTTCAAGGGCAGCCACAAATTCAAGCAACAGTATATTCGTGCGGTGGGTGGCACCACCTGGCACTGGGCGGCTTCCTGTTGGCGCTTTTTGCCGAATGATTTCAAGTTGAAAAGCCTGTATGGGGTTGGCCGGGACTGGCCGATTGAATACGGTGACCTGGAGCCGTGGTATTACCGCGCCGAGCAGGAACTGGGTGTGTGGGGCCCGAAAGATGAAGAACTGGGTTCGCCGCGCAGCGCGGCCTACCCCATGCAGCCGCTGCCCCTCTCTTACAATGACGCGCGGCTCAAAACGCGCATGAACCGGCACAATCCCGCCTGGAGGGTGGTGACGGAACCGGTGGCGCGCAACAGCCGCCCTTACGATGGCCGACCAACCTGCTGTGGCAATAATAACTGCATGCCGATTTGCCCAATTGGCGCCATGTATAACGGCATCGTGCATGTGGAAAAAGCCGAGGCCAATGGCGCAGAGTTGATTGACAGCGCTGTGGTCAACAGGCTGGTGACCGAGGGCGACCGAATTGTCGCTGCGGAATACAAGGACCCGCGCGGCAAACGTCATCGTGTCACCGGCAAAAAATTTGTGCTTGCGGCGAATGGCATCGAAACGCCCAAACTTATGCTGCTTTCCGCGGCGCGCAACCATCCGAATGGGGTCGGCAATCGCTCGGACATGGTGGGGCGCAACCTGATGGATCATCCGGGCACCGGCGTCCACTTCTACGCCGATGAACGGTTGTGGCCCGGGCGTGGGCCCCAGGAAATGACCTCGGCCATCGGTTTTCGCGACGGAGCATTTCGCAGCGAGTACGCCGGCAAGAAACTGCATCTGTCGAACGGCTCTGCGATACACAAAGCGACCGAGGCGGTACTGCGAAATTCTGGGACGATGGATGTACTTGGTGTCACCGAGCAACTGCGCGAGCGTGCCGCCACCTATGTGGAGTTCAATAGTTTCCACGAGATCATGCCCCAGCCACAAAATCGCATTCAGCCCAGCAGCACTGAAAAAGACGCCAGCGGCATTCCGCGTCCGGAAATTACCTACGCGATCGATAACTATGTGGTGAAAAGCGCTGCACATACCCGTGAACTCTACACAGAAATCGCCAAGCTGATGGGTGGTAGCGAAGTCACCTTTGCCGACGATTTTGCCCCCAACAACCACATCACAGGCACCACGATTATGGGTAGCCGCGCGACGGACTCGGTTGTCGACAAGGACTGCCGAACCTTCGACCATCCCAACCTGTTTGTTGCGGGCAGTTCGGTGATGCCTTCCGTGGGTACCGTCAACGTTACGCTGACGATTGCCGCGCTTGCCCTGCGTCTGGCAGACACCCTGCTCAGGGAGGGTTGAGCAGCAATGCACCGGCGTCTTCTCTGGCTTTATGTAATCACCATCGCCCTCGCAGGGAGTCTGTTGGCGGGCTGGCATGCGGTTGCGCAAGAAATCTGGGATGAAGCTGCGGCCGCCTCCGTGAATAAAGAGCTGAACCGCGCCGATCTGATTGAGAAGGGGCGTTACCTTTCGGTTGCCGCTGATTGCAAAGCCTGCCACACCGCAGAGGGTGGGTCTGTGTATGCCGGTGGGCGTGCACTGCATGTGCCGCTCTTGGGGACACTGTATTCAAGCAACATCACGCCGGATATTGCCACCGGTATCGGCGGCTGGACCCTTCAGGAGTTTGACCGGGCGCTGCGTGAAGGCATTGGTAAGGATGGGCGCAACCTGTATCCAGCGATGCCATATGTTTCCTACGCGAAGATTATCGATGAGGATATCAAGGCGCTGTATGCCTATTTTCTGTTCGGCGTCGCGCCGGTACATGAAAGACCTCCGCCAAACAAAATCCCGCAATTGCTCAGCGCGCGCTGGCCACTCTATTTTTGGAATTTGTTGTTTACACCCAACAAACCCTTTGAGCCGAACCCGCAGAAAAGTGATGCTTGGAACCGCGGTGCTTACCTCGTACAGGGGCCAGCCCACTGCGGCGAGTGTCATACGCCCCGCGGGCTGGCCTTCCAGGCAAAAGCGTTTGACGAAACCAAGAAAGGATTCCTCGCCGGTGGCCCGGTGCTGGATGGTTGGGAGGCGTACAACATTACGCCGGATCCAATCGGCGGTATTGGCAAGTGGACAGAAGAGCAGCTCACACAGTATCTAAAGACCGGTCATGTAAACCGCCTGGCCCAGGCCGGCGGCTCCATGGCGGAGGCTATCGAAAATAGTCTTGCCAACATGCACGACAGTGACATAGCGGCCATCGTGACTTACCTGCGGGACATCCCCCCCGTAAAAGGCAGAGTCAGAATGCCACGGCAGAGCCTCGGCAACCCCGCCACTGACGTAGTCATCCTGCGCGGTAACCCCTTGTCGCGGGATATTGATCCGAGAAAAAAGGCCGATGGTGCGCGACTGTACCTGGGATTTTGCGCGACCTGCCACGGGGTGGACGGAACCGGCAGCAAGGATGGTTATTATCCATCGCTGATTCGGAACTCAACCGTTGGCGCGAAAGACGATCACAACTTGCGTCAGGCAATACTGGAAGGTATTAGCCGCACCATTGATGGTGAAGAAAAAATGATGCCTGGGTTCGCCAACAAAATGGACGAGGAGCAACTCAAGAGGCTGATGAATTATTTGCGCGCGCAGTTTGCCGTACCTCCCCGGCAAACGCCGGAACCGAATAACTGATTATTGGGGTCGCACGAAATGCATCGACTGGAAAATAAAGTCGCGCTGGTTACCGGCGCCGCCAAAGGTATCGGGCGCGCCGTTGCCGAGCTGTTTGCACAGGAGGGGGCGACGGTCATTCTCAGCGATATCGACGATGTCCGGGGCCAGGCGGTGTGCTCTGAAATTGGCGGCGCCGCCCACTATATCCATCTGGATGTGGCTGACGAGTCCCAATGGGATTCAATTTCCAGCGCCATTGAGCAACAGTTCGGCCGGCTGGATATTCTGGTCAACAATGCGGGTATAACCGGTTTTATGGAAACCGAGGGTCCCTTTGATCCGGAGAACTTCAATCTGCCAAGCTGGCAGAAAATCCACCAGGTCAATGTGGAGGGTGTGGCGATGGGTTGCCGGGCAGCGATCAAGCTGATGAAACAGGCCGCGCATGGCAGCATCGTTAACTTGTCCTCGCGCTCGGGGAATGTGGGGATTCCCGGTGCTGCGGCCTATGCATCGAGCAAGGCCGCGATTCGCAACCACACCAAATCGGTCGCCCTGTATTGTGCGCAACAGGGGTACCGCATTCGCTGTAACTCGATTCACCCCGGCGCCATCCTCACCCCGCTGTGGGATTCGATACTGGGCCAGGGTGCTGAGCGTGCGGAGGCGATTGCGAAAATCGCAGCCGATATTCCCCTGCGCACCATGGGCGAGCCGATGGATGTGGCCTATGCCGCGCTGTATCTCGCATCGGATGAGTCCAAATATGTCACCGGCACCGAGCTGGTGGTCGACGGCGGTATCCTGGCGGGCAGCACTGCATCACCGAAAAAGAAGTAACTGCCCCGGAAAATGCTGTGTCTATAGTGGTTTCGATCTTGGAATTGCCCACAGCAACCCATCGGTAATCAGTGTCGGAAACACACTCACGTGGTATTCCTCTGGTATCACCTTGGTTGTGACCTCAAGACCGGCGTATTCCCGCGATACCAATTGCTGTTCAAACGCGAGCATGTCGTCGACCATGGTGAAATGGCTGTGCGGTTTACCGTTTTCGTATTCGCCGATCACCATCATCACCCGCGCATCCAGTGCCTTGTGCCGCTTGGCATAGCGGGATTCCATCTCAAAGATCACCTTGTTGTCGTACCACAGGGATGGGCTGCCGAGGATGTAGTAGTCGAACGCTTCGGGCTGATCGAACAGAATCGATGCACCGAGCAGGCCACCGAAGGAGTGCCCCACAAAAATCTTTTTGTGCGGATGGATACGGTAGTGTTTGCTGAGATAGGGGAGCACCTCGTCGGCGAGAAAGCGGATGTATTTTGCCGATTGACCGGAGGCCCGGCGCGCGGCCTCAGAGTGGCCACCTTTTTCATAGGGTGATGGGGTCGGTGTGTAATCGCGGGTGCGGCTGAGCCCGCCGTTATCGCCCTTGGAGTAGGACACGCCTACCAGCACCACGTCTTCAATTTTTTTGCCGTGGTCGCCGAGCTGCCGGGTGATACTGCTGATCAACGGAAATGCATAGTCCGCGTCGTTGACCAGCACCAGTGGGTATTGCTGCTCGGTGTTGTGGAAAGAACGCGGCAGCTTGATGAACAGCTCGTAGTCTTTGCCGTTGGCTTGCGAGTGGATATCCACCACCTGCGAGCCCTTGATTGTGTATGGTTTGATCGCATACGGTTTGGACTCGGGACCTTGGGGGCTTTCCGTTTGGGCAGAAGTGAAGCTTGTCAGCGTGGCAAGCCCGCCACACAGCAGCAGGCGGGCAAAAATATTTTTCACGGCGCAGTCTCGTTATTGAATTTTTTAGAAAATGATCCCGCTCAGATCAATTGCACCGGTATAAGTTCCTGTATTAAAGCCCCGGCTGCACCGCCTTTTTTCCTTTCTTCTGCTTGCGCTGCGTTTGATTGCTATCGCCGTCGTCCCAGTGGTGATCCAGGTGCAGGTCGGGATCCCGCCGGTCTTCCTGCAGTGCCTGCAACAGTTGTTCGCGATAGATCTTGGTCTGGGCAATATGCTGGGATTCATCGCGCCAATACGGGAACAGCGACTCCAGCATGCGCTGGTCGTGCTGTTTGAATTTGCGCGCCGCGCGCAGGGCCTGGTGCTTGGACAGTCCCAGCAACTGCAGCGCGCCCGCGCCGATTTCGATGGCGCTGTCGACGGTCTCGCGGTAGATATACTTCACCCCCGCTTCCATCAACGCATATTGGTGCATGCGGTTGCGTGCACGGGCAAGGATGGTGAGGTGCGGGAAGTGCTTCTGAATGCGTGCAATGATATCCAGCGATGCCGCCTGATCGCTCAGGGTGAGGATGATGAGCTTGGCGTTGTCGGCGCCGGCGGCATGCAGCAAGTCGCCGCGGGACGCATCACCATAGTAGGCCCTGATGCCATAACGGCGCACCATCTCCAACTGCTCCGCATTGTGTTCCAGCAGGGTTGTCTCGAAACCACAGGCATTGATCATGCGCCCGGTAATCTGTCCATAGCGGCCGTAACCGATGATGATTACTGGCGAGCCGTCGTCGTGCGGGCCACTGTCGGCAACATCCGGTAGCTGCGGGCCGGAGAAGAATTTTGGCTGGATCAATTGCTCGTAGGCCAGCAGCAACAGTGGGGTGAACGCCATCGACAGTGCAATCAGCGCGATCAGAATACTGCTGACATCCGACGGCAACACGTGGTTCTGGCTGGCGTAGGCCAGCAGTACAAAACCAAACTCACCCGCCTGTGCCAGTGACAGTGCAAACAGCCAGTCCTCCCCTTTCGCCATGCCGCGGAAGCGCGCCAATGCGAACAGAATGATGAACTTCACCAACACCATCAGTAGCAACAAGCCGAACAACAGCAACGGCTGCTGCATCACCAGTGCCAGATCCAGGGTGGCGCCCACCGCCAGGAAGAAGAGCCCTAGTAGCAAGCCTTTAAACGGCTCGATATCCGCCTCCAGCTCGTGGCGGAATTCGCTCTCCGCCAGCACCACGCCGGCAATAAAGGTACCTAGCGCCGGTGACAGTTCCAGCCAGCTCATCAGCGCGGCGGCACTCAGTACGATCAACAGCGCGCAGGCGGTGAACAGCTCGCGGGTGCGGGTGCCCACGACAATGCGCAGCAGCGGTGTCAGCAGGTAGCGCCCCGCCAGAATCAGCCCGATCACCGCACCCAGCACCGCGAACGCGTAGCTCCAGCCCTGCAGGTCGTTGGGATCGGGGGCAACTTCTACCGTCGCTAGCAGGGGCAACAGGGCGAGAATGGGAATTACCGCGATGTCCTGAAATAGCAGCACGCTGAATGCGTTGCGTCCGCCCTCGGTCTTCAGCAAATTTTTTTCCGACAGGGATTGCAGCACTATAGCGGTGGAAGATAGCGCCAGTATCAGACCGACCGCGGTGGCACTGCGCCAGTCAAAGCCAAACAGGGCGATGGCCAGCCCGGATACCGCCAACGCAGTCAGCAGCACCTGGGCGCCGCCGGTACCAAAAATCGCCCCGCGCAGTGCCCACAGTTTCCTGGGTTGCAGCTCCAGGCCAATCAGGAACAACATCAGGGCGACGCCGAATTCGGCGAAGTGCAGTTCATCGCTGGTATCGCCCACCAGACCGAAGGCGTGGGGGCCGATCAGTACGCCAGCAACCAGATAGCCCAGTACCGAGCCGAAGCCAAGCCGTTTGGCCAACGGTACCGAGATCACTGCGGCGCCGAGAAAAATGACGGCCTGAAGTAAAAAATTATCTTGTGCCATAACGCTGTTTTGAATTGTGTGTGCGGGTTATGGATGCCCCCCGGCATCCAGTGGTCTTGGAGCTGGTTGTCTATTGTCCGTTGCGCTTATTGCGCCTGTTGCCCCGCTTTCGGGGGTGGCGCGTTGCTGGAAAAATTCGCTTCGCGACTGCGGCGTATCAGTGGGGCAATGGTGGAGCCCTGAACCACAATAGAAAAGAGTACCACGCCGTAGGTCATAACCACCCACAGGTGGCGCAAGTCCTGGCTGTTCCCCCCATCCTCGCTTCCGATCTGAACGCCAGACGGAATCGACATCGCCAGTGCCAGCGCCAGACCACCGCGCAGCCCACCCCAGATCAGAATACGTTCGGTATAGGGGTGGTACCTGCGGTGGCGTTTCAGGAACTGGAAGGGAATGCTCACCGCCGCTATCCGGCCAATCAACACAATCATGATCGCGGCGACGATCATCACGTAGTCGATGGGCTCAAAATTGATCGTGATCAGGAACAGCCCCACCAGCAGGAACAGGATGCCATTTAAGAACTCTTCGGTGATGCTCCAGAAGTTGTCCAGTTCGTGTTGGCTCACCCGCGAGAAACCGTGTTCGCGAGTGAAGTTGCCGATAATGATCCCCGATACCACCATGGCCAGCGCACCGGACACGCCGAGGATATTGGCCGTGGCAAAGCCCGCGGTCGGGATTACCAGGGTGAGCAGTAATTCCAGGCTGTGATCATTGGTGGAGCAGATCAACCAGTGAAACAGCCCACCGATGGCGAGCCCGAGGGCGATACCGCCGAAGGCCTCCACCATAAACAGGTGGCTGATTGCTGGGAACGTTGGCTCGGTGCCCTGGAACGCCAGCGCATACAGCACCGCGAACACCACCATGCCGAAGCCGTCGTTAAACAGAGATTCCCCCTCTACCTGGATCGAAACCTGTGACGGCGCCCTCAGGTTCTTGATGATCGCCAGCACTGCGATGGGGTCGGTGGGGGAAATCAGCGCGCCAAACAACAGGCAGTACACCAGTGGCACCGGCATGCCGAGCAGCCCGAACAGGAAATACAGCAGGTAACCCACCACAAAAGTCGAGATCAGGGTGCCGAAAATTGCCAGTGCGGTAATCTCGATTTTCTGGTTGCGCAGCATATACAGGTCGATATGCAGGGAGCCGGCAAACAGCAGAAAGCCGAGCATGCCCTTCAGCAACAGGTCTTCCAGGTTCATCAGCGGCAGTAATTGCGCCGCCCAGTCGCGCAGCTCGACGATTTCCAGTTTGCCGAGACCGGTAACGATCAGCGACAGCGCGAGGGAGCCGGCGGTAATCGCAATGGTGGTCTGGGTGCGGAGTACATACTGGTTGAGAAATCCGAGGAAAACGGAGGCCGCGGCAATAAAACAAAAGGTGTAATAGACATCCATGTGAGCGCGGAATCTCCATACCGGATTGCGTCAGGTTTGCAGGGCGCGTGGATCGTGCCCTGCAAAGCGCAGTAATGCGAGCGCAATATCCCGGCTGAATTTAATCGGTCAGGGTGCCGTTATTGTAGTCGCGCACAGCCTGCTCGATTTGCTCGCGTGTGTTCATCACAAAGGGTCCGTAATGGGCGATGGGCTCATTCAGCGGATTGCCGTGCAGGATCAACACACCCGCTTCCTCAGCGGCGCGCAGCTGCAGGGCTTCACCTGCGCCGAACAGCACCAGGTTGCCACGGTCCACCACGCCGCGTCCGGTATCCAGTGAACCGCGGTAGATATACACCAGCACCGTGTGTGCTGCCGGCAGCGGCAGGCTGACCTCGGCACCGGCCGCCAGGCGCAGGTCGGCGACCGCTGCGCTGGCCGAGGTGTCGAGCAGGGGCGCGCATTCCGGTTCACCGGCGACCTGCCACTGGCCCGCGATCAGGCGGATCATCGAGCCCTGCGCATCGAGGGTGACCTCGCGCACCTGCTCCGGTTGCACATCGCGCCAGTCCGGGTCGGCCATCTTGTCCCTGGCCGCCATATTGATCCACAACTGAAAGCCGTGCATGCCGCTGTCGCCTTGCGAGGGCATCTCCGAATGGATAATGCCGCGCCCGGCACGCATCCACTGGGCGCCCCCCTGGGAGATTGCGCCGCGATTGCCCAGGTGGTCCTTGTGCTCGAACTCACCACTCAACATATAGGTGAGGGTCTCGATACCGCGGTGCGGGTGCGGTGGAAAACCGGCGATGTAGTCGTCGGGGTTTTCTGAGCGGATTTCGTCGATCATCAGGAAGGGACTGAAGTCCGCAGACTGGAAGCCCGCGACGCGATGAATTTTTACGCCGGCGCCATCCGCGGAGGGATGTCCCGCCACTACCCGCGCTGCGGGGCGGATGCCGATGATATTTGCGCTGTTCTGTGTGACGTTTTGCATGGTTATGCTCCTCCATTTCCGGCAGTATAAGCCGATAAAATCGCCTGAAAATGGCAAAAAATCGCAGCTAATATTCGAACAAATTGATAGATCAATCGCAGCGCACTTCGAGCGCATCGGTTTTGATCCCATTGGACAAGGGAAAGTCTATGGCCAAGGTAACTTTGGAACAGTGGCGCATGTTTCAGGCGGTGGTGGAATACGGTGGCTTTTCGCAGGCCGCAGAAGCCGTGCACAAAAGCCAGTCTTCCATTAATCACGCGGTGCACAAACTGCAGGAAAGCTTGGGTATCGCCCTGCTGGAAGTGCGCGGGCGCAAGGCGGAGTTGACCGACGCCGGGCGCGTGCTGCTGAACCGCGCGGGCGGTCTGCTGAACGAAGCCGAGGCACTCGAGTCGGTCGCCTCCAGCCTCGCCGCCGGCACCGAAGCCCAGCTGCGCCTGGCGGTGGATGTACTGTTTGACTACGACGCCCTGCTTACCGCCGTCGAGCGCTTTGCCGAAGTCTATCCACACACGCGCCTGGAAATCCGCGAGACGGTACTGTCGGGCGGCGAAGAGCTTCTGCTGCAGCAGGAAGTAGACTTTATCCTCTCTGCCCGTTCCCCCCAGGGCTTTGTCGGCGAGCCCCTCACGCGGGTGAAATTCCTGCCGGTGGCGCACCCGGATCACCCCCTGCACCACTTGGGCCGCCCGGTAAACCGCGAGGACTTGAAGGCCACGCGGCAGATCGTGATGCGGGACTCCGCACTGAAGAATCGTCAGGACGCGGGCTGGCTTGGCTCCGATGAACGTATTACCGTCACCAATGTGCACACCTCGATCGACCTGATCGAACGCGGCCTGGGATTTGCCTGGCTGCCCGAGCCGCGCATCCGCGATTCGCTCTGTGCCGACCGCCTGTTGCCGCTGCGCACCGAGGAGCCCTGGGAAAGGAATGTAATGGTGTACCTGTTCTTTGCCGACCGCGACTGCGCCGGCCCCGCCGCCAACATGCTGCTGAGCGCCCTGCGTGAAAGCCTGCCGCCACTGGACTGAGATACACCAGAGATTGTGAGACCAGAGTTTGTAATAAATGGAACAAAATAATCGCCCGATCCGCTGGGGCATCATTGGTTGCGGTAATGTCACCGAACTGAAGAGCGGCCCCGCGTTTGCCAAGGTACAGGGCTCTGAGTTGCTGGCGGTGATGCGTCGCGATCCAGCAAAGCTTGCCGACTACGCCGAACGCCACGGGGTGCCGAAGACCTATGCCAATGCCGACGCGCTGATTCAGGACCCGGAAATCGACGCCATCTACGTGGCGACACCGCCGGGCAGCCACCGCGAGTACGCGCTGAAAATTGCCGCCGCCGACAAGCACTGCTGCCTGGAAAAACCCATGGCGCTGAATTTCGCCGAGTGCGAAGAAATCGCCGCGGCTTTCGCAGGCCGCAACGCACAATTGTTTGTCGCGTATTACCGCCGCTCCCTGCCGCGCTTTAATCAGGTCAAGGCGTGGCTGGATGAAGGCAAAATCGGCGACGTGCGCCATATCAACTGGAGTTATGCGCGGCTGCCATCTGACGCGGACCTATCCGCAGACTACAACTGGCGCACCGATCCTGCCGTATCCGGTGGCGGTCACTTTGTCGACCTGGCCTGCCACGGCCTGGACCTGTTTATTTATCTGCTTGGCGATATTCGCGTCGCCAAGGGCATCGCCGTCAACCAGCAAAACCTGTACGACGCCGAAGACGCCGTATCCGCCTGCTGGGTATTCGACAGTGGCGCCACCGGTTCCGGCTTCTGGAATTTCGGTTGCGCCGAATACGGCGATGAAGTGGTGATTCACGGCAGTCGCGGCAGCATCCGCTTTTCTGTGTTTGCCGATGCCCCCCTGGTGCTGGAAAGTGCCAGCGGGTCCGAGCAAGTGGCAATCCCCCATCCGGAGAATATCCAGTTCTTCCATATCGAAAACATGGTCAAACACCTGAATGGCGCAGCGCGCCACCCGGTCGCCGGCGCCGAGGGCGGCAAGGCCTCGCGGGTGATGGACCAGATCCTCGCCGGGCTGGTCGACGAGCGCCGGCGAGGTTGACCAAAGCTTCCAATAATCCCTTCTGGGGAAACATCACGTCAAGGTCCGAAAAAATCGTAGATTCGTGCCGATAATTTGCGATTTTTGTTTCGAAAAGTCGAATTACACTGAACAGCGTTGTCACTCCATACACTTTCCGTCTCGACGGCTATTTACGAGGATTCTGCTATGCAAAACGGTGCACTATGTGATTTCGGCAAACTGATTGGGCGTATTCTTATTTCGGTGATGTTTATCGTTGCCGGCTACAGCAAGATTGGCGCCTACGCGGGTACCCAGGAATATATGGCGGCCGCGGGCGTGCCCGGCATTCTGTTGCCGCTGGTTATTCTGCTTGAGCTGGGCGGCGGCCTGGCGATTCTGTTCGGTTTCTTCACCCGCTGGGTAGCGCTGGCGTTTGCTGTCTTCTGCGCATTGAGCGCCTGGCTGTTCCATAACGTACCGGGTGACCAGATGCAGCAGATCATGTTTATGAAAAACATCACTATCGCCGGCGGCTTTCTGATCCTGGCGTGCGCCGGCGCGGGTAAATTCAGCTTTGATCACGCCATGGCGAAAGTGAAAAACCGCTGATCGCCAACCACAACCTCTACACGGAGCACAATCATGGGACTCTTGGTGAAAGGCGAGTGGAAAGATCGCTGGTATGAAACCGACAAAAGCGGTGGTGAGTTTGAGCGTGAAGCGGCGCAGCTGCGCAACTGGGTGACTGCCGACGGTAGTGCCGGCCCCAGCGGCGAGGGTGGCTTCCCGGCGGAAAAGGGCCGCTACCACCTGTACGTTTCCCTCGCCTGCCCCTGGGCGCACCGCACACTGGTCTTCCGCAAACTCAAAGGACTGGAAGACTACATCACTGTTTCCGTGGTCAGCCCCTACATGCACGAGCACGGCTGGACTTTTAATCAGGAGGAAGGCAGCAGCGGCGACGCGCTGTTTGGCAGCGAATTCCTGCACGAGGTTTACACCCGCAATCGCGGCGATTATTCCGGGCGGGTGACGGTGCCGGTGCTGTGGGACAAGCAGCGCAACTGCATCGTCAGCAACGAGTCGTCGGAAATCATCCGCATGTTCAATACTGCGTTCAACGATCTGACCGGAGATGACCAGGATTTCTATCCCGAGGATTTACGCGGCGATATAGACGCCACCAACGCGCTGGTATACGAAAACGTCAACAACGGCGTGTATCGTGCAGGCTTTGCCACCAGCAAAAAGGCCTACGAGGCGGCGTACCATCGCCTGTTCGAGGTACTGGAGCAGTTGGAGCGCCGCCTGGCGGACAATCGCTACCTCACCGGGGATCGCATCACCGAGGCGGACTGGCGGCTGTTTACTACACTGGTTCGGTTCGACCCGGTGTACCACGGCCACTTCAAGTGCAACAAGCAGCGTCTGGCGGATTATTCGAACCTGTGGGGGTATGTACGCGAGCTGTACCAGCGGCCCGGGGTCGCGGAAACGGTGGATTTCCACCATATCAAAACCCACTATTACGCCAGCCACCGGAACATTAATCCCACCGGCATTGTGCCCGTGGGTCCGGAGCTGGATTACGCGGCGCCCCACGGTCGCGGCTGAGGCGCGGTTCTGGAGCCGGGCGCGATAAACTCGATCAAAACCAGAAAAGGGAACTCTGATGAAGTTGTTTTATTCGCCCGGCGCCTGCTCGCTGTCGCCCCATATCGTTGCCTGCGAGGCGGGTATCGATCTGGAGCTGTGCAAGGTCAACCTGAAAACCAAGGAGATGGATGGCGGTGGCAATTTTGTCGAGGTCAACCCCAAGGGGCAGGTTCCGGCGCTGTTGCTCGAGGGCGGTGAATTGCTGACCGAAGGCCCGGCGGTCGTACAGTTTCTCGCTGAACAGAAACCAGAAAAAAACCTGACGCCACAATACGGCTCGCTCGCATACTATAGAGTACTGGAGTGGCTGACCTTTCTGGCCACCGAAGTCCACAAGACCTTCCTGCCGTTGTTCTGGGGTGGCACCGATGACGAAAAGGCGTTGGCCAGTAAAAAACTCGCCAAGCGCTTTCAGTATATCGAGGGCAATATGGCGGGTGATTACCTGTTGGGCGACGATTTCTGCATCGCCGATGCCTACCTGTTTACCGTGTATAACTGGTGCAAGTTTGTCGAAATCGACACCAGTGCCTGGCCGAAGCTCGCGGCGTTTGCCGCACGCATGTCCCAGCGCCCGGGTGTGCAGAAGGCGCTCAAGGCCGAGGGTTTGATTTAACCCGGGACGTCACTTTCTTTCTGATATCTCGATCGGCCGCCGCGCTTTCGCCACAAACAGCACCAGGCACAGCGCGGCGGCCGAGCAGCACAACATCCCCGCCGCAATCGGCACCAGGGTGCCGGTGTGCACCGCGCTCACGGTGCCACCAAGTACCCCACCAAAGATAAACAGCGACGCGCCGAACAACGCATTGGCGGTGCCGCTGATCGAGGGGAAGAACTCCAGGTAACAGGCCGCCGAATTGGGTGTAATCAGGCCGATGGTGGCCATCGCCAGTACCAACGGAATCATCCACGCCAACAGCGGTTGCTGCGCGCCGTAGTAGAGAGTGCTGGCCAGCAACAAGGCACAGAACACCAGTTGCAGCGCGATACCCGCCAGCAGGATCTGACGGGGCTCGAAGACTTTCAGCAGACGGATATTCAGCTGCACGAGGATCACCAGGCCCAATACGCTGCTGCCGAACAGAATTGGGAAGGTTTGCGGGCTGACTCCGAAATGCTCCATAAACACAAACGGCGCGGTGGTGATGTAGATGAACATGCAGCCGCTGATAAATGCCTGTCCGAACAAGAAGCCCAGTGCCCGTGGGGTGCGAAAAATCTCCGCGTAGCCCTGAAACATACTGTGCGGGGACTGGCGCTGGCGCCGCGCACGGCGAAAGCGCGACACGGTTTCCGGCAGAATGCCGCGTACCAGCACCATCATGGCCAAGCCATATACCAGCAGGAAGATAAAGATCGCTTGCCAGTTGCCAAAGGTCAGCAGGGTGGAACCGATCACCGGTGCTACCATCGGTGCAATCAGCATCATGGTGGCAATCAGCGACATGATGCGTGCGGCCTCGCGGCCGTGGTACAGGTCGCGCACGATGGCGCCGCAAATCACCGTGGCAAACCCGCCGCCTGCGGCCTGGAAGAAGCGCAGCGCCACCAGCATTTCCACGCTGTTGGCAAATAGAATCAGCGTGGTGCTGACGATAAACACGCTAAGGCCAATGGTGCCCACCAGAATACGCCCCCAGCGGTCCGACAGTGGGCCACCAAACAGCTGTCCCAAGGCAAAGCCCAGCAGATAGCTGGAAACCGAGTGCTGCACCTGTGCGACTTCCACGCCCAACGCGACCGCCATCGCGGGAATCGCCGGCAGATAGGTGTCGATGGCAAACGGGGTCAGCGCGACCAGCGCGGCGAGACAGGGAGCGAGCCAGCGCGGCGGGCGGCCGTCGGCGTCGAAGAAATTCGGGGGCATAACAAACCGGTAAATAGGGAAACTACGGGTACAGCGGCAACGCCTGTGGGAGCCCGCGAGCCGATGCTCAAAGCATAGTTATCGGCAGATATTGCCTGCGGGCGGCGGCATAGTAGCGGGCGCGCCCGGCAGATGCCATGGGTGCTGGGGAATATGCGGTGAGTAGTTTTCTAGTAAGGCGGGATAAGCGCTGCCAAGAGCAGCGCGTTCACAGCAGATAGCCGCTTTTTGTACTCTTTTAGTGCTTTTCTTCGCGCAAATTGTACAGGCCCTGCTTCAGCTTCAGCAGGTGTTCCTGCAGCTGCGGGCCCTTGCGCTGGGCCACGCCGATGGCGAGCACGTCGATCACCACCAGGTGGGCGATACGCGAGGACAGTGGGGTGTAGAGTTCGATGTCTTCCTCCACATCCACTTCCAGCGGAATGCTGGATTGGCGGGTCATGGGTGAGCCGCTGGGGCCGAGGCCAATCACCGTGGCGCCCTGCTGCTTGGCCATTTCCATGGAACGTAGCAGCGAGGAGGTGCGGCCGCTCTGGGAAATGGCAACCACCACGTCGCCGGGCTGCATGCTCATGGCGGACATGCTCTGCATATGGTGATCGGAGTGGGCCGCGGTGGCCATCTGCAGGCGGAAGAACTTGTGCTGGGCATCGGCGGCAACGGCACCGGAGGCGCCAAAGCCAAAGAATTCCACGCGCTTGGCGGCGGCGATGGCGGAAATTGCCGCTTCCAGGGCGCGCCCGTCAATCTTGTCGCGCACGTTCAGCAGGGTATCGACGGTAGAGTCGAACACCTTGCGCTTGTATTCGGCGATGGAGTCGGTTTCGGTGACCGCGATCTGGCCAAAACTCGGGCTGGAAGCCAGCTGCTGGGCCAGGTTCAGCTTGAATTCCTGGAAGCCGGAGCAGCCCACGGCGCGGCAGAAGCGCACCACGGTCGGTTCGCTCACCTGTGCTTCAGTGGCGAGATCGACAATACGCATATGAATGATTTCGCCCGGATTGGCGAGGATATATTCCGCAACCTTGCGCTCTGATTTGCGCATGGAACTCAGCTGCTCGCTGATTTTTTGCGTGACTTCCGCTGGCTTCACGACAACACCTTCTATGGTTCAAGTTGTGCAGTTTAGCGGCATGGCTCGGTGCTGGCGAGTGTTGGTGTTGCTTGATCGTGCTCTCGTGGCGGCACTGCCGCCGGGTATGCCTGTGCGAGCACGGGCTAGGCGCCCCCCCTAAACCCATCCCTGGGGGCTCTTCCGCGAGGTCCCTCTCGCGGAAGGTCTCGCACAGGCATACCCGACACCAGCACCTTATCGTCGACCAATGTTGATCCGAAAAACCTGTTCATATAAACAGGTGAATGGCACTTCCTCTGATACAATCCGCCCCATGGACGTATCTGAACTTTTAGACCCCCTCAACGACCCCCAGCGCGAAGCCGTGGCCGCGCCTCCGGGCAATCAATTGGTTCTGGCCGGTGCCGGCTCGGGCAAGACCCGCGTGCTGGTGCACCGTATCGCCTGGCTGATGCAGGTGGAGGGGGCGTCGCCCTACTCCATTATGGCGGTGACCTTTACCAACAAGGCGGCGCGCGAGATGCGCGGGCGTATCGAGGAGCTGCTCGGGGTAAACACCTTTGGCATGTGGGTGGGTACCTTCCACGGCCTCGCCCATCGGTTGCTGCGTGCGCACTGGCAGGAAGCGAAGCTGCCGCAGAATTTCCAGATTCTCGATTCCGACGATCAGCTGCGCCTGATCAAACGGGTGCAGAACGAGCTGGGCCTCGACGAGAAGAAGTGGTCACCGCGGGAATCCCAGTGGTGGATAGGCGCGCAGAAGGATGAGGGAATTCGCCCCCAGTATATTCAGCTGACCGGCGATCCCTGGCTGCAGACCATGGTGCGTATCTACAGCGCCTATGAAGAGGCCTGCCAGCGCGCCGGCGTGGTGGACTTTGGCGAGCTGCTGCTGCGCGCCCACGAACTGCTGCTGAACAACGACGGCATCCTCGCGCATTACCGCCGCCGCTTCCCGTTTATCCTGGTGGACGAATTCCAGGATACCAATACCATTCAATACGCGTGGCTGCGCCTGCTCGCTGGCGACCAGTGTGCCATTACCGCGGTGGGTGATGACGACCAGTCCATTTACGGTTGGCGCGGTGCCAAGATTGAGAATATCCAGCACTTCGAAGCGGATTTGAAGGACGTGCAGACGGTGCGCCTGGAGCAGAACTACCGCTCCACCAGCACCATCCTGAACGCCGCCAATGCGGTTATCGCACACAACTCCGGCCGCCTCGGCAAACAGCTGTGGACCGAGGGCGACAAGGGCGAGCCGATTTCCCTGTATTCCGCCTACAACGAACAGGACGAGGCGCGCTTTATTGTCGAGCGCATTCAGGACTGGGTGCGCGACGGTAACCGCCGCGACAGCATTGCCATTTTGTACCGTTCCAACGCCCAGTCGCGGGTGCTGGAAGAAGGCCTGTTGCGTGAGCAGGTGCCCTACCGCATTTACGGTGGCCAGCGCTTCTACGAGCGCATGGAAATCAAGAATGCGCTGTCCTACATGCGCCTGATGACCAACCGCCACGATGACACCTCATTCGAGCGGGTCGTCAACACGCCCACGCGCGGCATCGGTGCGCGCACCGTGGATACGGTGCGGGCGTTCGCCCGTGAGCACGGCTGTTCCCTGTGGAGCGCCGCAGAAAAAATGCTGCAGCAAAAGGTGCTTGCCGCCCGCGCCGGCAATGCGCTGGCGAATTTCCTCAGCCTGATCGACGCGCTGGACGAAGAGAGCACCGACAAGACCCTCGACCATATCGCCGAGCTGGCCATCGAGCAGACCGGTCTGATCGAATTCCACGGCAAGGAAAAAGGTGAGAAGGGCCAGACTCGCGTGGAGAACTTGCAGGAACTGGTCAGCGCCTGCCGCGGCTTCGACGGTATTCCCACCGCCGATGCCGACGGCGAAACGGTAGACGAGGAGGAAACCCCCCTGCTCAACCAGTTCCTCGACAGTGCCGCACTGGATGCCGGCGAAGGTCAGGCGGACGAGTTTGAAGATGCGGTGCAGTTAATGACACTGCACTCCGCCAAGGGCCTGGAATTCCCGCTGGTATTTATGGCCGGTGTGGAAGAAAACCTGTTCCCGCACAAAATGTCGGCTCAGGAGCCGGGGCGCATGGAGGAAGAGCGTCGCTTGTGTTACGTGGGTATTACCCGCGCCATGCGGAAGCTGTACATCACCTACGCGGAAAGCCGTCGCCTGTTCGGCAGCGAGACTTACAACAAGCCGTCGCGGTTTGTGAGCGAGATTCCGGTGGAGTATATCCACGAGGTGCGCCTGAAAACCGAAATCTCCAAACCGCTGTTCCAGCCTAATTATGGGCGAGTGGGCCAGTTCTCCGATCCGGCCCCGGAGTTCGACGATGACCTGCCTCCGCTGGCACTGGGCGGCCGTGTGGATCACGCCAAGTTCGGCGAAGGCACCGTCGTGCAGTTCGAGGGCTCCGGCCCGCGCGCGCGCGTACAGGTCAACTTCGACGACGCCGGTAGCAAATGGCTGGTAGTATCCATGGCCAAGCTGCAGCCGCTGTAAGTTCTTCTAATAGCGTTGAGTGCTGAAAACTAGGGTGCGTGAACCCGCATCCACCACCCCGGGCCAGATGCCCGGGGCCAATACACAATAAAAACTCAAACGGACATGAAAAAAATAAACTGGTATCCCCCCGTTATCTTGGGCCTGCTTGCCCTGTTGGTGCTGACGTTTGGCAGCCTGGTGATTTCCCGCTCGGATCAAGAGCACACCGTTACCGCGCTGGAAAATGCCGGCCAGCAGAGCTTTGAGTGGAAGATGGTTACCACCTGGCCGAAGAACTTCCCCGGCCTTGGCAGCGCCCCCGAGCGCTTTGCCAAGAACGTGGATGCCATGTCCAACGGCCGCCTGAAGATCAAGGTGTTTGGTGCCGGTGAGCTGGTGCCCGCCATGGGCGTGTTCGGTGCGGTATCCAGCGGTGCGGCGGAGGCCGGCCATGGTGCGGCCTATTACTGGAAAGGCAAAATCCCCGCGGCCCAGTTTTTTACCGCGGTGCCGTTTGGCCTGAATGCCCAGGAAATGAATGGCTGGCTGCACTACGGCGGCGGCCTCGAACTGTGGGAAGAACTCTACGAGCCGTTTGACCTGATCCCCATGGCCGGCGGCTCCACCGGTGTGCAGATGGCGGGCTGGTTTAACAAGGAAATCAATTCCGTCGACGACCTGAAGGGCCTGAAGATGCGTATCCCGGGTCTCGGTGGCGAAGTCCTGAACCGCGCCGGCGGTACTGCGGTAACCATTCCCGGTGGTGAACTGTATACCGCACTGCAAACCGGCGTGATCGATGCCACCGAATGGGTTGGCCCCTACAACGACCTCGCCTTCGGCTTCCACCAGATCGCCAAATACTATTACTACCCGGGCTGGCACGAGCCGGGCTCGGTGCTGGAAATCCTGATCAACAAAACCGCATTCGAGAAACTGCCAGAAGACCTGCAGGCCATCGTGCGTGTCGCCGCGCGCGATGCCAACCAGGATATGCTGGACGAATACACCGCGCGCAATAACCGCGCCCTCAAGGAGCTGGTGGAAGAGCACGGTGTGGAGCTGCGCAAATTACCGGACGAGGTAATCGCGCACCTGAAGGAAATCAATCAAGGCATCATGCAGGAAACCGCGGCCAAAGATCCGCAGTTCAATCGGGTGTATGAGGCCTTCCAGGATTTTGAAGCGCAGGTAATTCCGTATCACCGGATTAGTGAAGAGGCGTACTACAAGACGCGCGAAATCAATCAGCATTAAAAAAGGGGCCGTTTGGCCCCTTTTTTGTCATTTTTTAACGGCTTCTGCGAAGCTTACGGCAGCGGGCGGGTGCGGCCGCGGTCGTCAATGGCCACAAACACAAACTCGCCTTCGGTCACTTTTACCTGCTCACCGGTGTCTACCCGGGTTAGCCAGACTTCGACCAGTGTTTTGATGGAGGAGCGGCCTACTTCCACCGCTTCGGCGTAACAGCTTACCGTGGAGCCAACCGGTACCGGGCGCAGGAATACCATGCTGCCGACGGCGACGGTGGTCACGCGGCCGCGGGCAATGCCCTGGGCGAGGATGGCACCGGCGACGTCCATCTGCGACATCAGCCAGCCGGCAAAAACGTCTCCCTGGGGGTTGGTATCCCGAGGCATGGACTGGGTCTGCAGGGTCAGGGTTCCGCTTGGTTGCGGTTCTTCATCAATGGCGGACATCACGGGTGCTCACAAATTCTTAGACTTATTGGCCCGGCGGTGGATTTTCGGTCACCGTCATCGGGTGGCGCATTCTAACACAAACTGCGTACTAATTAGCCAGTGCAGTTCGATAGTCTTTTTTGTTTTGCGAATGGATACATCGGGCACCCACCCTTCGTTCTGGGCGGGGACTTGCTGGTTTCCCGCTTGGTCTCTTAGAATTAGTCCATGCGGAAATTGGTCCTAATCGTGATTGTGTGGGGTTTCGCCTTCCAGAGCTTGGCGCTGGGGATGAGTCCTGCCTGCGACCCGGGTGCCGATTCCCACGCAGAACACGCCATGATGATGGGCAGCGCGGAGCATGTTGCGAGCGACATGCCTGACAACGATCACCATAATATGCCGTGTTGCGAAGAGTCCGGCGACAACACGTCGGCGGAACTCTGCCAGTTGACTTGCGCTGTCGGCGGTTGCGGCGCGGCTGCACCCCTGGCACAGGAATGGTTGAGCACCGGACCTGCGGCTGCCGCACTGTTCCAATCTATTTCCCCCTCCCCCCTCGCTGCATCGCAGCGCAACCTGCTGCGCCCCCCCATAAGCGCCTGATGCTTCTCCATCAGCACCTTTTTTGGCGCTGAATCCTACGGTCGGAGCTTCGACCAGACATCAGACAGACAGGATTACTCCATGGGATATGCATTGCGTGCTCTGGGCCCCCTGGTCCCAGCGCTGCTGATTTGTGCGTTTGCCCTGCCCGCGCGGGCGCAACTGACCCTCGATAGCGCCATCCAACTCGCGCAACAGCAGGATCCACAGACTGCGGCCGCTCTGGCCGCCGCTGATGCGGCGGCGGAAACCGCCGTGGCGGACGCCCAGTGGGCAGACCCGATGTTAAGGCTGGGGATTGCCAACCTGCCCACCGACACCTTCGCTTTTGACGATCAGCCGATGACCCAGAAAGTCATTGGTATCAGCCAGAAGCTGCCCCGCGGGGATTCCGCGATACTCGCCCGCGAGCGCGGTACTAATACTGCAGAGGCCGGTTATGCGGGTGCCGCAGACATGGAACTGGTGCTCGCACGAGACGTGGCGCTGGCCTATCTCGCCGTGGCAGAGCAGCTGCGGGTGCGTGAACTGCTGGCGAAGAACCGTCGCTGGATGCAGGAGCTGGTGGGCTACAACCGCGCGCGCCTGGCCAGCGCGCAGATCCAGTCCCAGCAGCTGTTGCAGTCGCAGCTGGCACTGGCGCGACTGGACGATCGCATTGCCGCGGTGGAGGGCGAGATCCATCGCGCCCGCGGCACCCTCAGCCGCTGGATTGGCGATGCTGCCTGGGGCGCGCTCGATCCAGCACCGCCGGCTTGGCGGAATACCCGCGACTGGCTGGTGGGGCAGTCACTGCCGGTGCCGATGGTGCTGGTAGAGCAGCATCCGGCGGTGGCGGCCAGCAGTGCCCGCGTGGCTGCAGAGCGGGCCAATGTGGCACTGGCCCAGGAGGCCTACAAGCCCCAGTTCGGTGTCGACTTCAGTTACGGCCAGCGCGAGCGGACCCCCATGAGTGATGGCTCAGACTTCGCCAGTGTGATGGTGTCGTTCGATGTACCGCTGTTCCGCCAGAATCGTCAGGACCGCCGACTCGCCGCCAGCCGTGCACGCGAGAGCGCGGGCATCCTGCAGCGCCAAAGCCTGTTGCGTCAGTTGCACGCCGAGCTGAACGCGGCCGTGGCCATGGCCCAGACGCTGGAGCGCCGCCGCACGGAGTACCGTGAGTACCTACTGCCGCAGGCGGAAGCTACCGCAGACGCAGTGCTGCGGGGCTACGCCAGCAATACCGCGGATCTGGAAGCGGCCATCGCCGCGCGCATGGACGACATCGAGACCCAGATCAGCGCCGCGCAGCTCACCTACGGCTACTTCAGCGCTCTGGCCCGTATCCGCTACTTCCGCGCCGTCGACCTCGACGCCAGCCTCAAATAATCATCGGTTCGCAAAGTTATGAACAAAGTATCGATCGTCGCGCTCGCCATCATCGCCCTGGTAGTCGGCATTTTCATGGGGCGTGGACTGCCTGGTGGTGACGACAACACCGATGGCGCTCGTGGAGAAAAGAAAATTCTCTACTGGGTCGCGCCCATGGACCCCAACTACCGCCGCGACGGCCCCGGCAAGTCACCCATGGGCATGGATCTGGTACCTGTCTACGAGGGCGACGAGGGTGAAGCCAAACCGGGCACTGTATCCATTGCTCCCGAGGTGGAAAACAATCTGGGTGTGCGCACCGCCGTGGCGGAGAAAGGCCCGGTGAATATCGAAGTGGACACCGTAGGCCTGGTGCAGCTGGACGAGGACAAGCTCCATCACGTGCACACCCGTCTGAGCGGCTGGGTGCACAAGAGCTGGGTTAAGGCAGTGGGCGACCGTGTGCGCAAAGGCCAGCCAATGGTGGCGATCTACTCGCCGGAGCTGGTGAAGGCGCAGAGTGAACTGGTCGCAGCGCTCGAGAGTGGCAACCGCACCCTGATCGAGGCAACCCGCGAGCGCTTGGACAGTCTCGGTGTCCCCACCGAGCAGGTGCGCGCTCTGGATAAATCCCGGCAGGTGCGCCAGACCATCACCCTTTACTCGCCTACCGATGGTTACGTAAACGAATTTTCCGCCCGCGACGGTATGTATATCACTCCCGCCACCACCCTGATGAGTATCGGCCCGCTGGACACCGTGTGGGTGGAGGGGGAGCTGTTCCCGAAGCAAGGTGCGCAAGTGCAGGTGGGTGATACTGCCACCCTGCAGGGTGACTTTGCCCCCGGCCGCACCTGGATCGGCAAACTCGTGCACATACTCCCGGATCTGGATCCCAAGACCCGTACTCTGCGTGTGCGAGTGCTGGTGGACAATCCGGACAAATCCCTGCGCCCGGGCATGTTTGTGCGTCTGCAGTTCGAAGGAAGGAAGATCAATGCCCTGACGGTGCCGCGCAGCGCGCTGATCCGCACCGGTGACATGGACCGGCTGGTGATTGCCGAGGGCGACGGCCGTTACCGCTCGGTGCGTGTGCGGGTGGGCCGCGAGCTGGGCAAGTGGGTGGAAATCCTCGCCGGACTTGAATCCGGTACCAAGGTGGTTACCTCGGCCCAGTTTCTGTTGGACTCAGAATCCAGCATTAGCGCCGACCTTGAGCGTATCGAGGGCGAAGGCGGCGCTAACGGCAGCAAAAAATCAGTAAACAATGAAACTGCGTGGGCCGAGGCCAGGGTGCTCAGTATGCCTGACGACAACCACTACGCACGCCTCGAGCACGGCCCGGTACCGGCGTGGGATTGGCCCGGCATGGTGATGGGTTTCCACATAGCGGAAGCCGCGCAACAGGCGTTGCGCGAGGCTCTGGAAAGCGGCGCGCCAGTGCGGGTGCAGATGCGCCAGCGCGATGATGGCAAGTACGAGGTGATTGCCACGCGCGCTTTGGCCGGTAGTTCCCTGACGCCGGGACACCAGGGCCATGAGCACATGGAACACTCGGAGATGGATCACGGCGACATGAACCACGATGAGATGGATCATTCCGAACCGCAGGAGCCGCAGAAATGATCGCACGTATCATCCACTGGTCCCTGCACAACCGCGCGCTGGTGCTGATCGGCGCGGTGGTGCTGACCCTCGCCGGTCTCTATAGCCTGCGCAACACGCCGGTGGATGCGCTGCCGGATCTCTCCGATGTGCAGGTGATCGTCAAAACCAGCTACCCCGGCCAGGCGCCACAGGTGGTGGAAGACCAGATTACCTATCCCCTGACCACCGCGATGTTGAGTGTGCCCGGTGCGCACACGGTGCGCGGGTATTCGTTTTTTGGTGATTCCTATGTCTATGTCATTTTCGACGACGATGTGGACCTCTACTGGGCAAGATCCCGAGTGCTGGAATACCTGAGCCAGGTGGCCCCGCGGCTTCCCGCCGCTGCCCGCTCGGAACTGGGCCCGGATGCCACCGGTGTGGGCTGGATCTACAGCTACACCCTGGTGGACCGCAGCGGCAAACATGACCTGGCACAACTGCGCTCGCTGCAGGACTGGTTCCTCAAGTACGAGCTGCAGACTCTGCCCGGGGTGTCCGAGGTGGCCACCGTGGGCGGTATGGTGCGACAGTACCAGGTGCAGGTAGACCCGTTGCGCTTGCGCGCCTATGACCTCACTCTGGCCCAGGTGCAGGCGGCCATCGAGCGTGGCAACCGTGAATCCGGCGCCTCAGTGGTGGAAATGGCAGAAGCCGAATACATGGTGCGCGCCAGCGGCTATATCCAAAGCGTCGAAGACCTGCGTCAGCTGCCGCTGCTGGTGAATAATAGTGGTACCCCGCTGCTGCTGCGGGATGTGGCGGATGTGCATCTGGGACCACAAATGCGTCGCGGCCTCTCGGAACTCAATGGCGAGGGCGAGGCAGTTGGCGGCGTCATCGTGATGCGCTTTGGCGAGAACGCGCGCGCGGTCATCGATCGCGTGCGTAACCGGCTCGACGAATTACAGCGCAGCCTGCCTGAGGGGGTCGAAATCGTCCCCACTTACGACCGCAGTGAGCTGATCGACAGCGCGGTGGAAAACCTGTGGCACAAGCTGTTGGAAGAATTCATTGTGGTGGCGCTGGTGTGCGCGCTGTTCCTGTTCCACTTGCGCTCGTCGCTGGTGATTGCCATCAGTTTGCCGCTGGGTATCATCGGCGCTTTTATTGTGATGCACCTGCAGGGGATCAACGCCAACATCATGAGCCTTGGCGGTATTGCCATCGCCATTGGCGCTATGGTGGATGGTGCCATCGTGATGATCGAAAACCTGCATAAGCATATGGAGCGCACCCCGCTCACGGATGAGAACCGTTGGCAAGTCGTCGGTGAGGCTGCGAGTGAAGTGGGGCCGCCGCTGTTCTTCAGCCTGCTGATCATCACCCTCAGTTTCCTGCCTGTGTTTGCACTGCAAGGTCAGGAGGGGCGTCTCTTTGCGCCGCTGGCCTATACCAAGACCTACGCCATGGCAGTGGCTGCGGGTCTTGCCATCACCCTGGTGCCGGTGCTGATGGGCTATCTGGTGCGCGGTAACGTGAAGCCGGAACAGGCCAACCCGATCAACCGCGCGTTTACCGCCGTCTACCGCCCCGCCCTGGAACTGGCAATCCACCACCCGTTACTCGTCGTCTTTGCCGCACTGGTGTTGCTTGCCAGCGCGCTGTACCCCCTGTCCCGCACCGGCAGTGAGTTTATGCCGCCGCTGGACGAGGGTGACCTGATGTATATGCCCAGCACCCACCCCGGCATCTCCATCGGTAAGGCCCGCGAACTGTTGCAGCAGACGGACAAGATGATCATGCAGGTACCGGAAGTGGCTCAGGTGTGGGGCAAGATGGGGCGCGCGGAAACCGCCACCGACCCGGCACCCCTGACCATGGTGGAGACCATTATCCGCTTCAAGCCCCGCGATCAGTGGCGCGAGGGCATGACTTCGGAAAAACTGCGCGCGGAGCTGGACGCAGCGGTGCAGTTACCCGGGGTCACCAACGCCTGGGTGATGCCTATCAAGACCCGCATCGACATGCTGGCCACCGGGATCAAGACTCCCGTGGGCATCAAGGTGGCCGGTGCCGACCTGCACCAGATCGAGCAAATCGCCACCCGGCTGGAATCTCTGCTGAAAAATGTGCCTGGCACCGCGTCGGTATTCGCCGAGCGCGTGGAGGGTGGCCGCTATATCGATATCGACATCGACCGCAGCGCCGCCGCACGTTACGGCCTGAACATCCAGGACGTGCAGACGGTTATCGATACCGCGGTGGGCGGCAAAAAGGTGGGCGAAACCACCGAGGGTCTGGAGCGTTACCCGATCAACATGCGTTATCCACAGGCATGGCGAGATTCGCCCGAGAGCCTGCGTGGCTTGCCACTGGTCGCCCCCAACGGCACCCACCTGAGCCTGGGTGACGTGGCCACCATCGAAGTGCAGAGCGGTCCGCCGATGATCAAGACCGAGAACGCCCGCCCCAATGGCTGGATCTACATCGACATAGCTGACCGCGACCTGGGTTCCTGGGTGGCGGAGGCGCAACAGTTGGTGGACGACGAGCTGGAGCTGCCGCCCGGCTATTCCCTGGCGTGGTCCGGACAGTATGAATATATGGAGCGCGCCCGCGAGCGCCTGAGTCTGCTGTTACCCATCACCCTCGGCATCATCGTGCTGTTGCTGTACTTCAGCTTCCGCCATGTAGGCGAGGTGCTGATCATCATGGGCACCCTGCCAATGGCGCTGATCGGCGGCCTGTGGCTACTGTACTGGCTCGACTTCAACCTTTCGGTCGCGGTCGGCGTAGGTTTTATTGCGCTGGCTGGGGTGGCGGTAGAGATCGGTGTGATCATGCTGGTCTACCTCAACCAGGCCTGGAAACAGGTGCAGACCGATTGTGAGGCTGCTGACCACAAGCCAACGCAGGAAGACCTGCGCAATGCCATCCGCTACGGCGCCGGTCAGCGCATGCGCCCGGTACTGATGACCACCGCCACCGTATTTATCGGCCTGGTGCCGGTAATGATTGGCTCCGGGGTTGGTTCGGAGGTGATGCAGCGGATTGCTGCGCCGATGGTGGGGGGTATGGTCAGTGCCATGCTGCTGACCTTGATCGTGCTGCCCGCCGTCTACCGTTTGTGGAAGTCGCGAACGCTGCAAAACCAAATTAGTTAATACCGGAGCTTACTTATGAAAAATATCCTTATCGCTGTTTTCTCTCTACTGCTGGGGCTGGCGTCATTACAGGCCGCGGCACACGCAAAGCTCGTCGAAAGCGTGCCGGCGGACGGGAGCATGCTGCAGCAGAGCCCGGCGGCCCTGAGCCTGACATTCAACAAGCCGGTGCGCCTGGTCAAGCTGATACTGAGCGCCGAACAACACGGCAACATCGATTTTTCCTTCCAGCCGGCAAGGGTGCCGAGCGCCGCGCTCGAGTTTGCGCTGCCCAAACTAGCGGTGGGCAATTACAAGGTCGAGTGGGTTGCCATGGGCGCTGATGGTCACAAGATGAGCGGCAGTTTCCAGTTTATGCAGCACGTGAATTAATCCATTGGGGAGCTGGGAGTGGCTGCAGCTGGCCACCAAGAGCCTCTATTACGCGAGTTTCGCGTTGCTGGCAGGCGGCATGTTGGTGCATGCGATAGCGCCTTCCGCAAGGTCACTGTGCCAGCGCTACCTGCTGTCCGGGGCTATTGGGGGCCTCTTTGCGGCCAGCGGGTTTTTCTTCGCCCAGGTTGGCAGCTTTGCCGGCGCCGGAACAAGCGGTGCGGTAGACCCGTTTTATGTGGGGATGCTGTGGGATTTCGGCAGTGGCGACGCTTTGGCGCTACGAATAGTCGGATTTTTGCTGGCGGCCCTCGGTGTATTTTTAACTGATCGCGCCAGACCGGCGATACCCTGGCTGGTGCTGGCTGGGGTGCTGCTCAATGGTGTGAGTTTTACCGTCACCGGGCATGGCGCCGAGGCGGATCTTGCCGGCAAGGCTGTCCTGCTGCTGCATGCGCTGGCAGGCGCGACCTGGATGGGCGCGCTACTACCGCTGTGGCGCTTGTGCTATGTGCTGGAAACGACTGCCTTGGTCCGGGTTATGCAACGGTTCGCCAGTTTCATGGCCTGGGTTCTGGCGCTGCTGTTGGCCTGCGGTGTGTATATGGCATTTCGTCTTGGCGGCACAGAGGTGTTGTGCCTGAACGATGGCTGGAGCCTAGCCCTGTGTGCCAAGTTATTGCTGGTGGCGTGTCTGTTGCTGGTTGCGGCAGTTAATCGCTGGCGCCTTGTGCCGCGCCTGGCCACAAGCCAGGGCCACAGGCCACTCGCGTTCGCGTTATTACTGGACAGTTTCCTGGCAGTCACGGTGCTACTGTGTACCGCTTATCTCACTACACTTGTTGGTCCTCCGGAGCATTGATTTAATTTGGAAAATAACTATGAAAATCGAATTACTTCGCACAGCGGCTTTCATTTTTTGCCTGACAATTGCGCCCCCGCTGGCTGCACATGGCGAAGACAAACAGCGGCAGACCCCGAACTTGTTCGGCGGCATGGACACTGACGCGGGCAAGGTCGTGACTGGATTTCACAAAGCGCTCCGCAGCGGTGATGAGCAAACACTTCGGGAGCACTTACATAACGACGTCTTGATTTTTGAAGGTGGCAAGGCAGAGCGCTCGCTGGAGGAATATGCGAGCCATCACATGAAATCCGATATCAAGTTTCTAAAGCAGCTGCAGGTTGAGCAGCTGGAGCTGCAGGTAACCCAGCGCGGAGAGATGGCATGGTCAGCTGGTCGCACACGCTCGACCGGTGAATACAAGGGCCGAAAAATGGATATCAGCGGAATGGAGTCCCTGGTTTTGCGCAAAGTCGAAGGGCAGTGGAAAATCGTATACATCCACTGGTCACACTAGAGCGAGACGCCGAGGAAGCATGCCCAGAATAACTATTACAAACGGGGGCGATGATGAAAGCGGCCGCTTTTATTCGCAAATTGCATAAGTGGGTCTTCCTGCTGATCAGTGTGCAGGCACTGCTATGGGCACTGAGTGGCTTCTACATGGTGGTGGTGGACCTGGACTTTATCCACGGCGACCACCTGGTAAAAAACCAGCGGGAGCCGCTGCCAGCGGTAACGCCGGTCGCCGCTGAATCGGTGCTGGCCGGTTTTGGCCGGGTGGACTCGGTCAGCCTGCGGGCCATTCAGGGCCGGCCCTATTACCTGGTGCGGGCCGATGGCAGCAGCTACCGCTTTGACGCTGGCACCGGCACACCGGTAGCAGAGCTGGATGCGCAGGCGGCGAAGGCGCTGGCCCGGTACTATTACAACGGTGACGCCCTGCCCCGTCGCACACAGCTGATTACGGAAAACCCACCGCAGGAAATTCCGGCACGCATCCTGCCGGTGTGGCGCGTGGATTTTGCAGATCGCTACGGCACCAGTCTGTACATAGACCCGGTAAGCGCACAGCTGGTCACCCGCCGGCACGATTACTGGCGTCTGTTCGATTTCCTGTGGATGTTGCACATCATGGACTACGAGGCGCGCGAAGACGTGCACAACAACCTGCTGCGCTTCGTGGCCTTGCTCACTTTTGCCGGAACGGCTACCGGTTTCGCCCTGCTGTACTTCCGCTTCAGGCCACGCCGGCCGCGACGCAAGCTTCAGGAGGTGGGCGCATGAAAGCGACATTACTGAAACTGCACAAGTGGCTGAGCCTGCTGGTGGGGCTGCAGCTGGCCATCTGGTTGGTGAGCGGGCTCGGCTTTAGCCTGCTGGATGGGCAGATCGTTTCCGGCCGCCACCTCGCTGAACACCAGCCACAGCAATCTCTGCAGCAGCCGGTGGCCGCCTACGGCCAGGCCGCGCTACTGCAGAAATATACCCGGGGTAGTGTGCTGGACCTACAGCTGCGCCGCCTGCACGGGCGCGACCTGTATCGGGTCCAAACATTGGCTGGCGTGGAGCTGCGGGATGCGACCAGTGGTGCACTGGTTGATGTGGATGCGGCGATGGCGCTTGCCGTCGCGAGACGGGATTACGCCGGTGCTGATGCCCTGCTGGGTACACCGGAATACCTCCCGGCGGCCGGGCTGGAGGCGCGCAAGCACCGCGGCCCGATATGGCGGGTACCGGTGGCGGATACCTTCAATACCACGCTCTACGTTTCCGCTGAGGACGGCCGGGTGCTGGAGCGGCGCAACGACTACTGGCGCCTGTTCGATGTGCTGTGGATGCTGCACATCATGGATTACAGCGAGCGCCAGGACTTCAACAATCCGCTGCTCATCGGGGTCGGGTTCGCCACCCTGTGGCTGGTGCTGTCCGGAGTCTGGCTGTTGTTCTACCGGGTCAGCCGCCGGGATTTTCGCTGGCTGGCGCTCGCCCGCCGCAGCCGACCGCGCAGCGGGCATGCGCGGCAGGCATGATGGGAATGTCCGGTGTAGCGACGTTATAGCTGGCCGGGCAGCCAAGTGGCCAGTTGTGGCCACAGTGCCAGCATCAGCATCAGCATCAGCATCAGTAGCAACTGGATGCAGATAAACGGCATCACGCCGCGGTAGATGGCCCCGGTGGCCACGGACTCCGGCGCTACGCTGCGCAGGTAGAACAGCGAGAAGCCAAACGGCGGGGTGAGGAAGGACGTCTGCAGGTTCAGGGCGATCATCACACCCAGCCACACCGGGTCCAGCCCCATGGCCAGCAGCACCGGGCCGACAATGGGCACCACCACAAAGGTGATCTCGATAAAGTCGAGGATAAAGCCGAGCAGGAAGATCACCAGCATCACCAGCAGGGTCGCACCCACGACGCCGCCGGGCAGGCTCTCGAAGAAGTGAGTAACCACTTCCTCTCCGCCAAAGCCTCGGAATACCAGCGAGAACAGCGAGGCGCCGATCAGGATTGCGAACACCATGGCGGTGACCTGCAGGGTACTCTGCCCCACTTCGCCGGCGCGGGACCAGTTCAGGGCGCCGCGCCCCCAGGCCAGGATGCCGGCACCCAGTGCGCCCACGGCCGCAGCCTCGGTCGGGGTGGCGGCGCCGGTAATGATCGAGCCGAGCACCAGCAGCATCAGCTCTGACGGAGACGGTTTTAATGGCGCGGTTTCAGTATTTCGTGAAGAAACTTTGGATTTGCAGACCGCCAAAAAGGCGGCCTGCAACATCGAATTTTCTACATCAGTTAATTTCTGAAAGCAATTCACGAGCCTTCACTAGATTTCGGACACCCTGTGCCTCAAACTCATAAAAGACGTTATTGCCACACCAATTATTAACCGACTCGGCAGTGACTTTTTTAACCTCGGGACGTACTGACCAAGATATCTGAACCGGCGATCCTTTGGTGTTGTAGGACGGTCCCGTGGTAGAGCCTTCATATTGAACAGCATCGCCAGTATCATTGGGGATGTTGGGCGCTTGCCAATAGCCATTTACTTCATCAACATACATTTGTTGTTCAAAGTCTGCACCGGCTGCATCATCATTGACTATCACGTATACCTGCGCCTCGACTCGAAGCTGAGGATTAATGATGGATTCGCTCAGGCACGCGCCGAGAGTAGGGCCGGGGGTAACTTGTGCAGTACTATGCACAAAGTGAACTTCAATAGTATCGCCAACCTCCAAACTGCCGTTGTTCCCGGGGCAAATGAAATAATTAACCGGGGTCTTTTCTTCATCGGAAAGTTCACCGCTATATTCCCAGCCAGTCCCAAAACCTAACCCATCGCCATTCCCAGCATATTTGGTGAATTCGCCGCCCTTGTGCTCTGCCGCTTCATGAAAGTGGATGTTACACAAATTCATCTTTTCATATGGCGGAGCCTCACTGAAAATACGCTTGTTATTACCTTCCGTTTTTTCAATATGACGTGGCCCCTGCGGGCCATAGCCCTTACCCTCAGTATTGATGATTAATAAATCATTTTGCGCATCAATCACCTAATCCGGCACTTCTACATCATCTGAATACTGCCGCCTACGAGCTTAGGAAAAATGTTACATCGATGTTACAAAATGATCATTTGATGTCTGAATTGCCGCCAGCTTTTTCAGGTGGTGCCGAGGCTCAGAGAATATGCTTCGCTAAAGGGAACGAGGCATGAATTCTGGCGCTAATATTGGGCCATAACGAATCAGTTGCTGCGTCAGTTAAGTGTCGATTCCCCCGAAAAAGCCTACCCGGCGGATATCTCCTGCGTATGCACTTATACGGCACGTTTAGTGAAGTTTGGGTGTGAGGCGCGAAAACTCAAAGCAGTGGTAACGGTACACTCAGATTCGGGCAGCCTCTCCACCAGAGTTGTATCTGCAGACCCTCAGATTGGAACGCGGGGCGAGTCAACAGGGCCGCTGTCATGAAAATCCCGGGTGGAAGTATTTTCTCCGGTTGCTAAAGTGAAAGGGGATTAAGCACAAGCTCTATCCGATCCGCAATCCGCAATCCGCAATCCGCAATCCGCAATCCGCAATCCGGCCGGCACCGGCATTGTGCCTACATTCTTGAGTAGAGGAGTTTCTGATGACCCCACAACATGCAGCGATTCGCGCGGCATTAGTTGCCCATATCGACCAGGACGACCAAATCCACGCAGACTTGATTAATACGATTAATGCGCATGCTGCTGAAGATACGGTTCAGGATCACGCCGGCCTTATTGCAATTTTAAACCGGCATGTTGAAGAGACGAAGGCCAGCCATAAGGTGTTGTTGGCGGCGCTGGATCAGCATATTTCTGAAGAACCTTAAGTGCTGACCAGCGCACGCCGTGAATATTGGGTTAGGGTACTCTAACGCATTCAATATTCATCCGACCCTCGGTAGCCGTCCAAAAATCCCCAGCTTTCAGTCGGGGATTTTTGTGTTCATGGGGAGCCTTGGTTTCACCTGGCCACATACTCCGGCAACCAGGTCGCCAACGAAGGCCAAACGGCAAGCAACAACATCACCAGCAGCTGGATGGCGATAAACGGCACTACACCGCGGTAGATGGCCCCCGTGGCCACTTCCACCGGCGCCACGCCGCGCAGATAGAAGAGTGCGAAGCCAAACGGCGGGGTGAGGAAGGACGTCTGCAGGTTCAGGGCGATCATCACACCCAGCCACACCGGGTCCAGCCCCATGGCCAGCAGCACCGGGCCGACAATGGGCACCACCACAAAGGTGATCTCGATAAAGTCGAGGATAAAGCCGAGCAGGAAGATCACCAGCATCACCAGCAGGGTCGCACCCACGACGCCGCCGGGCAGGCTCTCGAAGAAGTGAGTAACCACTTCCTCTCCGCCAAAGCCTCGGAATACCAGCGAGAACAGCGAGGCGCCGATCAGGATTGCGAACACCATGGCGGTGACCTGCAGGGTACTCTGCCCCACTTCGCCGGCGCGGGACCAGTTCAGGGCGCCGCGCCCCCAGGCCAGGATGCCGGCACCCAGTGCGCCCACGGCCGCAGCCTCGGTCGGGGTGGCGGCGCCGGTAATGATCGAGCCGAGCACCAGCAGCATCAGC
>NZ_JBNAFZ010000010.1:0-135803 GCF_049800935.1 Microbulbifer sp. S227A
TTGGCGTCCGGGTGTTTTTTCAGCGCCCGCACCACCGCCAGCATCAGCAGGTCTTCGACCGAGACCTTGACCCCGTCATCCGCCAGCCGCGCCTTGTGCGCCAGCAGGGCCGAGGCATCGGCGCTGGCGTGATGGGTGAGCTGCGCCGCCGTTGCCAGGCTCTTGACCATGGCGTCGGCGATCATGCCGCGCATGCCCTTGAGGGGCACCACCCTGGTCATTCCACCGCCCCGATGACCGCGCCCTTGGCGACGACGGCATCGGCCTCTTCGGTGATCTTCAGCGTGCCCGAGGCGGGGGCGAGGATCTCGTATTGCACCTTGGCGGTCATGATCTCGGCGATCAGCGCGCCCTCCTGGACGCTGGCGCCGTCATCGGCAAGCCATGCGGTGATAACACATTCTTCATCTTCTTCCCATAGATCCGAGGGGATGACGATATCGGTGGCCATTTGACATTCCTTTTCTGTTCGGGGGACGCCAGGGGCGGCCCCGTTGCTTGCTTTGCCGGTGTGAGTGGCGGGAGGTTCAGGCGGCTTTCATCGCGTCCCAGGCGGCGACGATCTTGTCGGGATCGGGCAGGCAGAACTGCTCCATCACCCGCGCAAAGGGGATCGGCACATCGGGGAAGGCCACCCGTTTGGGCGCGGCCTTGAGGACCGAGATGTCATGCTCGGTGACGGATGCGATGATCTCGCCCGAGACACCGTAGGACATGTAATCCTCGTCCACCACGATCAGCCGCCCGGTTTTGGCCACCGATGCGCGGATGGTCTCGCGGTCCAGCGGCACCAGGCTGACCAGGTCCACGACCTCGGCGCTGACGCCCTGGGCCTCCAGCGTCCTGGCCGCCTTGAGGGCATTGTGAACCCCCATGCCCAGGCTGACGATGGTCACGTCCTTGCCCTCGCGCACGACCTTGGCCTTGCCGATCTCGACGGTATAGCTCTCTTCGGGAACATGCACGGTGGCCCCGGCCTCGGTGCCCAGCCAGCCCATGCCCTGCAGCCCCTTGTGATACATGTAGACCACCGGGCTGTCGTCGCGCATCGCCGCGGTCATCAGGCCCTTGGCGTCATAGGCGTTGGACGGCGCGACCACCTTCATGCCGGGCAGGTGCGCAAAGGTGCCATAGACACATTGCGAATGCTGTCCCGCATCCGAATAGCCGCCCCCCGTCGAGGTCATCAGCACCATCGGCACCTTGAACTTGCCGCCGGAAAAATAGGTGTTCTTGGCCATCAGGTTATAGATCGCGTCAAAACACACGCCAAAGAAATCCACGAACATCAGCTCGACAACCGGGCGCATCCCGTCCTGCGCCGCACCCACGGCGGCGCCGATGAACGCGGTTTCCGAGATCGGCGTGTCGCGGATGCGCTCGGCGCCGAACTCTTCGATCAGCCCCCGCGTGTTGCCGTAAACCCCGCCCAGCGGGCCGATATCCTCGCCCATGACAAACACGTCCGGGTCGATGCGCATCTCCTGGGCCACGGCCTCGGCCATGGCGCGCGCGATGGTCAGTTTTCTTTCATTCGACTTGGTCATTGTGGTTTCCTCCCAGACAGTTACGCGGCAAAGACACGGGTGAGCGCATCCTCGGGCGCGGGGTCGGCGCTGTTGCGGGCAAAGGCGATGGCCGCCTCGACCCGCGCCGCCGCTGCCGCCTCGATCCCGTCGAGCTCGTCGGCGCTGGCGGCACCATCCGCGAGCATCCGCGCCCGCATCGCCGGGATCGGGTCCTTTTCAAACAGCGCGTCCTTTTCCCCCTCGGGCCGATAGCCCTCGGCGTCGCCCATGAAATGCCCGGCCAGCCGGTAGGTCTCGACCTCCAGCAGCGTTGGCCCTTCGCCGGCGCGGGCACGGGCAATCGCCTCGCCCGCCGCCTGGTGGATCGCGTAGGGATCATTGCCCTCGATCCGCCTGCCGGGGATGCCATAGGCCGCCGCGCGCTCCGCGTTGTTGGCCACCGCGCTCGAGGTCTCCTTGGCCACCGAGATGCCCCAGGCGTTGTCCTCGATGACGCAGACAAAGGGCAGGTTCCACACCGCGGCCAGGTTCATCGCCTCGTGCCAGCCGCCCTGGTTCACCGCGCCCTCGCCGACAAAGGCCACGGCGACGCCGGGCAGGCCCCGCATCTTGCGCGACAATGCCGCCCCCACGGCGGGGCCCATGCCCTGGGCGATGATCCCCGAACAGGCAAAGTTCACGTCGGCGTCAAAGATATGCATATGGCCGCCGCGCCCGCCGGACAGGCCGGTGGCCTTGCCAAAGATCTCGGCCGCCATCCGGTCAAGGTCGACGCCCTTGGCGATGGCCTGGTGATGCGGGCGGTGGGTGGCCGTGACCACGTCCTCGGGAGTCAGGTGCGCGCAGACCCCCACCGCCACCGGCTCCTGCCCGTCAGACAGGTGCATCTCGCCGGGGATCGGGCCGTTCGCCATGTTGAAAACCGGTGTCTTTCCCTCAAAGTAAATCCTGGCAATGGCCTCTTCGAACCGCCGGCTCGTGACCATGTTGCGATACATCCAATGCTGCTCATCCCGCGTCGGTGACATGCAATCTCCTCCCTGCTGCAATGCAATCTCATCCACCCAACGATGCCCCCCACAAACAGACCCACACAACGCACCATCCAAAGCCAAAACCAAACAAACAAAAAACCGTCTCAATCCGAGACAAATCGATACATTCGGGGATGTTGAAGGTTGAGCAGCCTGGGATCACGTCCGCGCAGCATTGGTTCGCCGCAGTCATTTTATCGGAAAACGGAAAACTGAACTCATATTTGTCCTGATTTTACGGAAAACAAATCAGGGTATTCAGAATGCAGCTTTATCGTTGAAAGGATCACCCGATGAAAACCATGACACTTGCCGAATACGGACCCGACGCCGCCTTCATCCAGGCCGACCTGCCCCGCCCCGTCGCCAGAGATGGGCATGTGGTTGTCCGGATCAAGGCGACCAGCGTCAACACCATCGACACGATGATCAAGGCCATGGGCACCGACCTGCCGCTGTCGCCGGCCCTGCCTGCGGTTCTGGGCATGGATTTTGCCGGCGTTATCGAAGAGGTTGGCGCGGGTGTCACAGGCTTTGCCGTCGGCGACGAAGTATATGGCTGTGCCGGCGGTCTTGCCGATTTGCAGGGCGCGCTTGCCGAATACATGCTGGCCGATGCGCGGTTGATTGCCCACAAGCCGACCTCTTTGTCGATGCGCGAGGCCGCTGCGTTGCCGCTGGTCGGGATCACTGCCTATGAGGGGCTGACCCGCGCGGGCGTCGGTGCCGGTCAGAAAGTCCTGGTGCAGGGAGGCGCGGGCGGTGTCGGCCATGTCGCCGTGCAATTGGCCAGGCATTTCGGGGCCGAGGTCTATGCCACCGGAACCGGCGAGGAACAGCTCTCGGTGATCCGGGGCCATGGCGCCACGGCGATCGATTTCATGCAGCAGAAAACCGATGAATTCGTGGCCGAGCATACCGGTGGCGCCGGTTTTGACGTGGTGTTCGACACGGTTGGCGGTGCCAATCTGACCAATTCCTTTGCCGCCGCGGCGCTGAATGCGCATGTGTCTACCACGGTGTCGCTGCTTGAGCTCGACCTGACCCCTGCGCATTTTCGGGGGCTGACGCTGCATGTGGTGTTCATGTTGCTGCCGATGCTGCACGATCACAACCGTCAGGTGCATGGCGATATTCTTGCCAAGCTGGCCGCGATTGTCGATGGCGGGGCGCTGACGCCGCTGCTTGATGATCAGACCTTTGCGCTGGACGCGGTGGGTGACGCCTATGCCAGGCTGGGCAGCGGCAAGGCGATTGGCAAGGTGGTCGTCGACGTCTGATCGGACATATCGGCGCAACCGGTCCATGGCCGTTGCGCCGATTGCCCCGGCGTGATGAATTTGCCGGGGCATGGGGTCGGAAACCGATCCCGGATTTACCGACACGAGAGGCGCATCATGGAGAGCTTTGCCCAGGACCTTGCTCAGATGCAGCGTACCCCGCTGCATGACGACCACGTTGCGGCCCTGCGCCGGATCGGCGAGGAGCGAACCTATGCGGCGGGGGAAATCGTCATCCGCCCCGGCGAGCCGATCAATGAGTTCCACTATATCGAAAGCGGCGAGATCGAGGTGGTGCATCCGCTGTCCGGCGGGCGCATGATCGCCGCCACCATGGGGCCATCGCAGTTCACCGGCGAAATCGGGATGCTGTCCGGGGCTGCGTCGATGTTCCAGATGCAGGCCTGTGCCGAGACCCGGGTGATCGTGGTCAGCAACACCGAATTGGTGAAGCTGATGGCGCGCATCCCCGAGATGAGCGACGTGATCCTGACGGTGTTCGCCGCCCGTCGCCGGGGCAATGTCGAGCATGGCCACACGGTGCTCAAGCTGATCGGGGCCGACGTGGACCCCGAGATCCAGCGGATTGCCCAGTTTGCTTCGCGCAACCGGATTGCCGCGCAGCTGATCGACCTTGAGAGCCCGGATGCCGATGCCGAACGCGCCAGTTGCCATGTGGCGGGTCAGCAACCCGCCGTGGTTTTTGCCGGCGAGGTGATCGAGGAGGCCAGCCCGGAGAAACTCGCCCGTGTGCTGGGGCTCGAACTGACGCTTGGCGCGGACGAGGTGATTGACGTGTTGATTGTCGGTGGCGGCCCGGCGGGGGTTGCGGCCGGAGTCTATGCCGGGGCCGAGGGGCTCTCGGCGGTGGTGGTCGAGGATATCGCCATTGGCGGGCAGGCCGGCACCTCAAGCCGGATCGAGAATTACATGGGGTTTCCCACCGGCATTTCCGGCGGCGACCTGGTCTGGCGCGGCGAAGTGCAGGCAATGAAATTCGGCACCCGGTTTGCCATGCCGGTACGGGTCGAGGCGCTGGAGCGGCAGGGCGGGCTGTTTTGTGCGCGGCTGTCCACGGGGCGCGAAATCTGCGCGCGCGCGGTGATCGTGGCGACCGGGGTGCAGTACCGGAAACTGCCGCTCGACCGGCTTGTGGAATTCGAAGGGGCCGGGGTGTTCTATGCCGCCACCGAGATGGAGGCGCGGTTTTGCAGCCGGACCGATGCCATTGTCGTCGGTGGCGGCAATTCCGCCGGTCAGGCCGCGATGTATCTCAGCAGGCGCGCGCGCCATGTGCATTTGCTCGTGCGGTCCGACAGCCTCGCGGCGTCGATGTCGAGCTATCTGCGAAACCGTCTGGATGCCGATCCGCGCGTGTCGGTGCATTACAATACCGAAATCGAACGGCTGGGCGGGGCGAACCGTCTGGATGGCGTCACCGTGCGTGACAAATCGGCGGAGCAGTCGCGCGACATCGATTGCCGCGCTGTGTTCATCATGGCGGGGGCGGCTCCGAATACCGATTGGCTTGAACCGCATGTGGCGCTCGACAATCGCGGTTTCGTGCTGACCGGTCCCGGCAATGGCGGGGGCTCGCAATTCGAGACCTCGACCCACGGCATATTCGCGGTGGGCGATGTGCGGGCCGGGTCGGTCAAGCGGGTTGCCTCTTCGGTCGGCGAAGGCTCGGTGGTGATGAGCGCCGTCTGGGAGCATGTCCACGCAGAGCCGAGGCCGCGGGTGCCGTGATTAACCCGGCAGAACCTTGCCGGGGTTCAGGATGTTGTCAGGGTCGAACGCCGTCTTGATCGCGGCCATGTAAACCGTGCTCTGGCCCAGTTCCCGTGTCAGGTAGGGGCGCTTGCCCTGTCCGATCCCATGCTCTCCGGTACAGGTGCCATCCATGGAGATCGCCAGTTCGTTCAGCTTGCCGACAAACCGATCGGCGCGGGCGACTTCCTCGGGATCGTCCATGTCGATCAGCAACGTGGTGTGAAAATTCCCGTCACCCACATGGCCAACCACCATCCCGATCAGGCCGAATTCCGCAATCATCTCGTTGTTGCGGGCCACGCATTCCGCAAGCCGCGAGATCGGGACACAGACATCGGTGGCAATGGCGCTCTTGCCCTGGCTGACCTGGAGTGTCGCCCAGTAATAGTCATGCCGCGCCTGCCAGAGCCGGTTGCGCTCTTCGGTATTGGATGTCCATTCAAAGCCGGTGCCGCCCACCTCTTCGGCAATGTCCCCAAAGGTCGCCGCCTGTTCGGCAACGCTGTTTTCCGATCCGTGAAATTCGAGCAGCAGCAGCGGTGACACCGGCAAATCAAGCTTGGAATAGGCGTTCACCGCCTCGACCGACCTGGTATCGAGCAGCTCCATCCGCGCTACCGGCACACCGTATTGGATCGTCGCCATCACCGCCCGGCAGGCGGCATCGACCGTCTCGAACGAACAACGCGCCGAAGACATTGCCTCGGGTATGCCCTGAAGCCGCAGGGTGATCTTGGTGATCACGCCCAGCGTTCCTTCCGAGCCGACCAGAAGCCGGGTCAGATCATAGCCGGCCGAGGATTTCTTGGCCCGTTGCGCGGTCATGATGATGTCGCCATTTGCCATCACCGCTTCCAGCGCCAGCACATTGTCCTTCATCGTGCCGTAGCGCACCGCGTTGGTGCCCGAGGCGCGGGTTGCGGCCATGCCGCCAATGGTGGCGTTGGCACCGGGATCGATGGGAAAGAACAGCCCCTGATCGCGCAGATGGGTATTCAGCTGTTCACGGGTGACGCCAGGTTGCACGACACAGTTCAGGTCCTCGGGATAGACCGCGAGGATCTCGGCCATCTGGCCCATATCCATCGAAATGCCACCCGCCGGCGCGTTCACATGCCCCTCAAGCGACGTGCCCACGCCAAACGGGATCAGCGGCACCTTGTGGGTGGCGCAAATCCTGACGATCTCGGCAACCTCCTGGGTGGATCGGGGGAACACCACCCCGTCGGGCGGCTGGTTCCTGATCCAGGTCGTCGTATGCCCGTGTTGTTCGCGGATCGAAGCGCCGGTCTGCACCCGGTCGCCAAAGCGCTGCTTGAGAATGCCCAACGCGGCGGCAATGCCGTCTTCGTTGCGGGGCAGGTCGGTGGCCTGAACCATGATGTCACCTCTTGCTGTTCATCCGAACATCTGGCGCAGTTTGCGGCGGCCCACAAGTGCCGGGCTATTCACCGATGGCAATGCCCTCGCGCCGGGGGTCAGCCGCGCCCAGCAGCCCGTCGGCGGTGATCTCGATGGCGTGCAGACCCGAGTTCAGATCGCGCAGGTTGACCTCGTAACCCATCGCTTCGAGCGGTTCCTTCAGCGCGGTGGCGTCTGTGCCGTCTTCCAGATCATAGGTGCCGAACCGGTTGACCGCATGGGGCAGCGACAGTGCCTCTTGAATGTTCAGCCCCCAATCGAGCCAGCCGATGATGCCGCTTGCGACATATCCGATGATCCGGCTGCCGCCCGGCGAGCCGATGGCCAGCACCGGTTTGCCGTCTTTCATCACGATGGTCGGCGCCATGGAAGAGCGCGGCCGTTTGCCCGGCTCGATACGGTTGGCAATGGGGACGCCATCGCGATGGCTGCGGAAGGAAAAATCGGTCAATTCGTTGTTCAGCAGGAAGCCCCGCACCATCAGCCGCGACCCAAATCCGTTTTCGATGGTCGTCGTCATCGACAGCACATTGCCATACTGATCGACAATCGAGATATGCGAGGTCGAGGGCAGTTCGATCGACTCGTCATCCGCCAGCCAGAGCGCGTGATCGAATTCCGGTGTGCCCGGCGCGGTTTCCGGCAGGGCATCATCCCCGCCCAGCAACGCGGCGCGCTGTTTCAGGTAATCGGGATCGACCAGCCCCTGTGCCGGCACGGGAACATAGTCGCTATCGGCCATGTACCGGCCCCGATCCGCAAAGGCGAGGCGGCTGGCATCGCCGATCAGGCGCCAGCTCTCGGCATTGTCCGCCCCGAGTGCGCCAAGATCATAGGGTTCCAGCATGCCAAGGATTTGCCCGACGGTCAGCGCACCGGATGATGGCGGGCCCATGCCACAGATGTCATGCGCGCGGTACTCGGCACAGACCGGCGCACGTTCGCGCACCTGGTAGATCGACAGGTCCAGCTGGGACAGGACACCGGGATTGCCCGGCGCGTTGCCCACGGTGGCGACAATGTCGGCGGCAATCGGCCCGGTATAGAACGCATCGGCACCGCCCGAGGCCAGCGCCCGCAACGTGTCGGCATAGTCGGGATTGCGCAGCATCTGCCCCGCCTGCAACGGCGCGCCCTCTGGCAGGAAATAGGCGGCAGTGGTCGGGAAACGGCCAAGGCGCTCGGCATCACCGGCAATCAACTCCGCAAGGCGCGGTGACACGGCGAACCCGTCCTCGGCATGGCCGATGGCCGCCCCGAACAGCGATGGCCACGGTGTACGGCCCCAGCGGCGATGGGCCTCTGCCAACAAGGCGGGCGTGCCCGGTGTGCCGACCGAACGGCCGCCGACGACAGCGTCAAAGAACTTGAGCGGTTCGCCGTTCTCATCCTGAAACAGCCTTGGCGTCGCAGCGAGCGGCGCGGTTTCGCGCCCGTCCAGCGTGGTCAGCGTATCGCTGGCCGCGTCATACCAGACAAGGAACGCCCCGCCGCCGATCCCCGAGGATTGCGGCTCGACAAGCCCCAGTACGGTCTGAACCGCGACCATCGCATCCGCCGCGCTGCCACCGGCGCGCAGGGTTTCGGCCCCGGCCTCAACCGCGAGCGGATTCGCGGCGGCGACCATCCAGGTGTCGGCCTTGACCGGCTGGTTGCCGTTCCTGGCGGCAAGCGCGGCCTGCACTGTGGCGGAACCGCCTGCGAAACCGGCGCTGGACGCGCCCTCGGGTGCAACGCTGTCGGCGGTTTCCTGGGCAATGGCGGGCAGGCCAAGAACCGTGCCCAGGGCCAGGCAGATAAGGGTGCGTCTCATGATGGATCCTCCTTGGTCCACCTTACGCGCGCAACCTCTGGCTGCAATACCCCTAGCTCAGATCATATCGGGCGAGTTCGTGATAGATCGGTCCGGCGGGCCGCAGGTCAGAGTGGAACAGCGACATGGACCTGACCGTCATCATGGGGAATTGCACATCGCCGAGACCGGCGATCGCGGCGGCGATGCGGTCGGCTCCACCGGCGCCGGGACGCAAACGGGCCAGGGTGACATGCGGGTGAAACCGTCGGCGGGCAATGGTGATCCCGGCGCGCCGTGCTGCGCCCAGAACCTTGCGATGCAACGCGTCCAGCGCGGGGTTGTCCACCACATCCGCAAAGATCAGCCGGGGCTTGTCACCGCCGAAACAGCCCAGGCCCGCAAGGTTGGTTTCGAATTCCGCCACCTGCAAGGCTTGCAGCTCGCCGTGCAGGTCCCGGAGCCTTTCCTCAGGCTGGTCATCCAGAAAGGCCAGCGTCAGGTGCAGGTTCTCGCGCGCCACGGGTCGGCCCAGCGGCAAAAGCGCCTGAACCGAAATAAGCGCATCGCGCAGCGGGTCGGGAACGGCAAGGGCGACAAAGCTCCGCACCTATCAGAGCATGGAGGGCACCACCTGGTCGGGCGGGCGGTGACCGTCTTCGAAGGTCTTGATATTGATGATGACCTTTTCGCCCATCTCGATCCGCCCTTCCAGCGTGGCCGAGCCCATATGCGGCAGCATCACCACATTGGGCAGATCGCGCAGCCTGGGGTTCACATCGGTGCCGTGTTCATAGACATCCAGCCCCGCCCCCGCCAGTTCTCCGGCGGTCAGCATCCGGGTCATCGCGTTTTCGTCGATGACCTCGCCCCGGCTGGTGTTGACGATCACCGCATCGGGTTTCATCAGCTTGAGCCGCCGCGCATTCATCAGGTGAAAGGTGCTGGGCGTGGATGGGCAATTGACCGAGATCACGTCCATCCGCGCGACCATCTGGTCAAGGCTCTCCCAATAGGTCGCTTCGTATTTTTCCTCGATCTCGGGGCGCAGGCGTTTGCGGTTGTGGTAATGCACCTGCATGCCAAAGGCCGCGGCGCGGCGGGCCACCGCCTGTCCGATCCGGCCCATGCCAAGAATACCCAACCGCCGTCCGCCCACGCGCCCGCCAAGCAACGCGGTGGGGGCCCAGCCCTGCCATTCGCCCTTTTGCATGATAGCCAGCCCCTCGGGGATACGGCGGGTCACGGCGAGCAACAGCGACATGGTCATGTCGGCGGTGTCATCGGTCAGCACGCCGGGGGTGTTGCTGACCAGGATGCCGCGCTGGCGGGCGGTGGCCACGTCGATATGGTCGACGCCCGCGCCGTAATTGGCAATCAGCTTGAGCCGCTCGCCCGCCTGTCCGATCAGCCGCGCGTCGATGTCGTCGGTCACGGTCGGCACCAGCACATCCGCATCGCGCATCGCCTCGGCCAGATCCGAACGGGACATGGGGGTGTCGTCGTCGCGCAGCCTGACATTGAACAATTCGCTGAGCCGGGTTTCGACCTGCTCGGGCAACCGTCGCGTTACAACAACACTCAGACGTTCTCTTGGCACTCTGTCTCTCCCGCCGCTTTCCAAATCGCTTTGCGCCGTGTCATGGTGGCGCAGTAAGCATCGGGGCACAAGAACCCCACGCGAAAAACACTCGGCAGTTTTCTTGAGAGCAGGCAGACGAAACGTGACATTTCAGGATTCGATGCGACGTCTTTGCGGGGCGGTGTGTCTGGCATTCGTGATGACCGCCGGGGCCGGCATGGCCCAGGGCGGGCCCGAGCGGGGAGCGGTCACCAACCTGCCGATCCCGCGCTATGTTTCGATGAAGGCAAACGAAGGCAATGTGCGGCGCGGCCCATCCCTGACCCACCGGATCGACTGGGTTTTCAAGCGGCGCGACATGCCGGTTCAGATCACCGCCGAGCATGGTCACTGGCGTCGGGTTCAGGACCGCGATGGCGCGGGCGGCTGGGTGCATTACGCGCTGCTGTCCGGGGTGCGCACGGTGCTGGTTGAAAAGGACATGCTTGCCGTCCATGCGCGCCCGGATCCGGGTTCACCGATCAAGGCGGCGTTCGAACTGGGCGTGGTGGCGCGGTTGGGAACCTGCGGGCCCGACTGGTGCCAGATCAGCGCGGGGGGCTATCGCGGCTGGGCCGCCAAGGAAGACCTGTGGGGCGTGGCCCCGGACGAGATCCGCGACTGAGCCCATCATCTGACAGGTGTGGCATTCCGCGCTCGACGCGGCGGGCGGGGGCGCTATGGTGCATCCCGTCATCCCCTGTGAAGCAAGCCGAAAGGATCGCCACATGAAAGCCATTACATATGAGCGGTTCGGCTCGGCGCGCAATGTGCTCCGGCTGGATGATGTCGATACCCCGCGCCCAGACGCTGGCGAGGTGACGGTCGATCTGATGTTCTCTGGCGTCAACCCGTCCGACGTCAAGGCGCGCGCCGGAACCCGCCCGGGCGTGACCAGGCCGCCCTTTCCGCTGGTGATCCCGCATAGCGACGGTTCCGGCGTGATCAGCGCGGCGGGCGACGGTGTCGATCCCGCCCGCGTCGGCGAGCGGGTCTGGATCTGGAACGGGCAATGGCGGCGGGCCTTTGGCACGGCGGCCAGCCAGATCACCCTGCCACAGGATCAGGCGGTGAAGCTGCCGGACAATGTGGACTTTGAGACCGGCGCGGTTCTGGGCATTCCCGGATTGACCGCGGCCTTTACCGTGTTCAGCGGTGGCGACGTTGCGAGCAAGACCCTGCTGGTTCAGGGCGGGGCGGGCACGGTCGGATTGCTGGCGGTGCAACTGGCCAAATGGGGGGGCGCGCGCGTCATTGCCACCGCACGCGGATCCGGTGCCGAGCGCGCGCGCGAAGCCGGGGCCGATGTGGTCATCGACTACGCGGAACCCGATCTGGGCGCGCGGATCCTCGCCGCCAATTCCGGGCAGCCCATAGATCGCATCGTCGAGGTGGAATTTGGCCGGAACATCGCGGCGGATACCGAGGTGATCGCCGAGAACGGCACGATCTGCGCCTATGGATCGGCGCTTGAAATGGAGCCGGTGCTGCCGTTTTACCCGCTGTTGTTCAAGGCGGTGACCATCGAGATCGCGCTGATCTACCTGCTCGGCGACGCCGAGCGCAGGTCAACTATCGACCGGCTGAACCGCGCCCTGAGCGAGGGCGCGCTTCGCTGTCCTGTCGAGCGGGTCTTTCCGCTTGCCGATTGCGCGGCGGCGCATGAAGCGGTCGAGGCGGGCAACCGGGCCGGTGCCATCCTGCTGGGCACCGGCTGACTGGCAGCGGGCCTCAGCCCATGCGGTCGCCGATGAGGGCGATCAGCTTCTTGTGGTCGGCGTCGAAATTGCGGATCCCCTCGGCGAGCTTTTCGGTCGCCATCGCGTCGCTGTTCATCTCCCAGCGGAAGGTTTTCTCGTCCATCGCGATCTTGGCCACCTCGCCGGCACTGTCCGGTGACAGGGCCCGAGGCAAGCTGCCCGTTTCGCTGCCGAGCTGATCCAGCAGCTTGGGCGCGATGGTCAGGCGGTCGCAACCGGCCAATGCCTTGATCTGTTCGGTGCTGCGGAACGACGCGCCCATCACCACCGTGTCGATGTCATTGGCCTTGTAATAGGCATAGATCCGGCGCACCGATTTGACGCCGGGGTCCTGGTCGGGCGCATAGGTTTCGACGCCCTCGGCCTTTTTGTACCAGTCGGTGATCCGGCCAACGAAGGGCGAGATCAGAAAGGCACCGGCATCGGCGCAGGCAACCGCCTGTGCAAGGCTGAACAGCAGCGTCAGGTTACAGTCGATACCTTCGTCCTGAAGCACCTCGGCGGCGCGGATGCCTTCCCAGGTCGAGGCAAGCTTGATCAGGATGCGGTCCTTGTTTACGCCGCGCGCGGCATAGTCGGCGATGATGTTGCGCGCACGCGCCACCGAACCGTCGGTGTCAAAGGACAGGCAGGCGTCGACCTCGGTCGAAACACGGCCGGGGACCAGGGCGGCCAATTCGGTCCCGACCGCCACGGTCAGCGCGTCGCACACCGCTTCGGGGCTAAGCCCGGCCTTTTGCCCCGCTTCGATCTCGCGCGCGACCAGTGCTTCGGAGGCCGGGTCCTTGAGCGCGCCCAGAACCAGCGAGGGGTTGGTGGTGCAATCAACCGGTGCGTGGGCCTTGACCGCCTCGACTTCGCCGGTATCGGCGACCACGACGGTCATGTCCCTGAGTTGATCAAGAATGGGTGTCATTTGCTGTTCTCCTGTGCCCGGGGCCGGTGCGGTTGGCGGTGCCGATGATCCGGTCCGACGCGCTGCGCACAGCGGAGTCGGACCGTGCGATGCCAATCGGATGGCACCGTCGGATTTGTTGCCCACATACCGGGTTCCGCCGAATTTGACCACCGCGTTGATGCGCGGCGGGCGGCAGGCATCAGGCCGCGTCAAGCGCCCGGATGATGCCCAGGAAATCCGCCGCCCTGAGCGACGCGCCCCCGACCAGCGCGCCATCCACGTTCGGCACCGCGAAAATCTCGGCGGCGTTGCCGGGCTTGACCGATCCGCCGTAAAGCAGGCGCAGCTCCCTGCCCTGATCGCCAAGCTGGCGGGCCAGTACATCGCGCATGAAATCGTGCATTTCGCCGATCTGGTCCAGCGTCGGTGTCCGCCCCGTGCCGATGGCCCAGACTGGTTCATAGGCGATGACCGTATTGGCACCGGTGACGCCACCGGGCAGCGAACCGGCGATCTGCGCGCCGACAACATCAAGGGCACGACCGGCATCGCGTTCCTCTTCGGTTTCACCGACACAGACCACCGCGATCAGCCCGGCGGCATGAGCGGCTTGGGTCTTGGCCCGCACCAGGTCGTCGGTTTCGCCATGATCCGCGCGCCGCTCGGAATGGCCCAGGATGACATGGCTGGCCCCGGCATCCGCCAGCATCGGCGCGGAAATGTCGCCGGTATGCGCCCCCGTGGCATTGGCATGGCAATCCTGCCCGCCAACGGACAGGGTCGATCCCGCCGCCCAGGACGCCATCGGCGCAACCAGCGTTGCCGGGGGGCAGAGCAGCACGTCGCAACTGACCTGTTCGATACCGCCGCACAACGCGGTGACTTCGGTTTGAGAGGCGCTTGTCCCGTTCATCTTCCAGTTTCCGGCAGCGAGTTTCTTGGGCATGGTGGTTCCTTATTTGCGGCAGGTGCGGATGATAGCCGCAACCCCGTCATCCGCAAGACCGGGGTGGGGCGGGCTAGGCAAATCCGCTGGCCCTCGTACGTGCCGGGCAACGGGCGTGGATGGGCATAAAAAAACTCCCGCACCGGGATGCGGGAGTTGATTGTTTGAACCGGTTGTCCCGGATCAGGCGGATTTCTTGCCCTTGATCGGGGCCCAGATACGCTTGTTGGTCAGGTAGAGCAGCACCGACAGCATGGTCAGGAACAGCACGCCGACAAAACCGGCCTGTTTGCGCGCCATCATCTTGGGCTCGGCGGCCCACATCAGAAAGGCGGATACGTCTTCCGCCATGTGGTGCACGGTGTTGGAGTGGCCATCGGCATATTCGACCTGTTCGTCCGAGAGCGGCGGCGCCATCGAGATCCAGCCACCGGGGAAGGCGGTGTTCTCATACAGGATCGAGCCGGCCTCTTCCTTTTGCTCGCCGGTATAGCCGGACAGCAGCGAGGCGATGTATTCCGCACCGCCCATGCCCTTGAAGAGCTGGTTCAGGCCCAGCCCGTAGGGGCCGTGGAACCCGGCGCGTGCCTTGGCCATCAGGCTGAGATCCGGCGCGCCAACGGCGTCGTTTGCCGGAAAGTGATCGGTCGGCGTGGCCGGACGGAAATCGTCCAGCTCGGCGTCGAACACTTCGAAGTTCTGCTCGGCATAGGCGCGTACCTCGTCGTCGGAAAAGCCGACACCGTCCGAATCCGCGAGGGTGCGCAGCGGCACATAGCGCATGCCGTGGCAGGCGGCGCAGACTTCGGTATAGACCTGCAGGCCGCGTTGCAGCTGGTGCTGGTCATAGGTGCCGAAGGGGCCTTCGAACGAGAACGCAAAGTCCTCGATATGCTGCTCGCCACCACCGGCGGCAAAGCTGGCGACCGGCGCAAGGGCGAGGGCGGCACCGAGTGCGAGTTGTTTGATCATCTGTCCCGGTCCTCTCTTATTCGGCTGGGGCTGTTGCGGCGTCTTTGCCGGCATCAGCTTTCTTGCCATAATGCGCCTCGAAATCCTCTTCGATGGTCGCCGGCTGCGGGTCGGGTTTCTCGATCACGCCCATGATCGGCAGGATCACCAGGAAATAGGCGAACCAGTAGGCCGATGCGATCAGCGAGAAGGTCGCATAAGGCTCTTCCGCGGGCATGGCACCCAGCCACATCAGCGCGAAGAAGTCGATGACCAGAAGCCAGAACCACCATTTGAACATCGGGCGATAGCGGCCCGAACGCACCGAGGAGGTATCAAGCCACGGCACGATCGCCATGACCGCGATGGCACCGAACATCGCCAGCACGCCAAAGAACTTGGCGTCGATGATGCCGCCGGTCACGAAGGACGCGATCTGAACAACCCAGACTTCGGAGGTAAAGGCCCGCAGGATGGCGTAGAAGGGCAGGAAGTACCATTCCGGCACGATATGCGCAGGCGTCACAAGCGGGTTGGCTTCGATATAGTTGTCCGGGTGGCCGAGATAGTTCGGCATGAAGCCGACGATGGCCCAGAACACCACCATGATCACCGCGAGGGCAAACAGGTCCTTGATGACGAAATATGGCCAGAACGGAACCGTGTCTTTCTCGGCCTCGGCCTTGGACCCACGGCGCACCTCGACCCCGGTGGGGTTGTTGTTGCCGGTGGTGTGGAAGGCCCAGATATGCACCGCGACCAGCCCGACGATAACGAAGGGCAGCAGGTAGTGCAGGCTGAAGAACCGGTTCAGCGTGGCGTTGTCGACCGCCGGTCCGCCCAGCAACCAGGTCTGGATGCTCTCGCCGATGAACGGGATCGCGCCGAACAGGCCGGTGATCACCGTTGCGCCCCAGAACGACATCTGACCCCAGGGCAGAACATAGCCCATGAAGCCGGTGCCCATCATCGCAAGGAAGATCAGCATGCCGATGATCCATGTGATTTCGCGCGGCGCCTTGTAGCTGCCGTAATACAGGCCACGGAAGATATGCGCATAGACCGCGATAAAGAACAGCGACGCGCCGTTCATGTGCAGATAACGCAGCATGTAGCCGCCATTGACGTTGCGCATGATGTGTTCGACGCTGGCAAAGGCCAGGTCCACATGCGGGGTATAATGCATCACCAGGATGATGCCGGTGACGATCTGCAACGCCAGGCAGAAGGTCAGGATGATGCCCCAGATCCACATCCAGTTCAGGTTCTTGGGCGTGGGGATCATGATGGTGTCATATAGCAGGCCGATGATGGGCAGGCGGCTGTGCAGCCACTTTTCGCCACCCGTTTTCGGCTCGTAATGATCGTGCGGAATACCGGACATGTTGCGCTCCCTTATCCCAGTTGGATCGTTGTGTCGTCGACGAACTCGGCCACCGGAACCGGCAGGTTCTCGGGCGCGGGTCCCTTGCGGATACGTCCGGCGGTATCATAGTGCGACCCGTGGCAGGGGCAGAACCAGCCGTGGAAATCCCCGGCCCCATCACCCAGCGGAACACAGCCCAGGTGGGTGCAGACGCCCATCATCACCAGCCATTCGCTGTCCGATCCCGGCTCGGCGCTCGGCGGCAGCAGGCCCCGGTTGGTGTCGGTTGCCGGCGATCCGGCCGCGAGGTTCGCGTTGCGCGCATCCGGATCGGGCAGGTCCGACAGGTTCACGGCGTTCGCCTCTTCGATCTCTTCCTGCGTGCGGCGGCGGATAAAGACCGGTTTGCCCAGGAATTTGACGCTGATCTGGGTGCCGACCTCGACATCGGCGACATCGACACGGATCGACGACAGCGCCTGAACATCGGCCGAGGGGTTCATCTGGTTGATCAGCGGCCAGATGGCGGCCCCTGCGGTTACGGCTCCGGCGCCAGCAGTGGCATAGTAGAGGAAATCTCTCCGGGTGCCTTCGTGGTCTTCTGCGTGGGACACGAGGTTTACTCCAATTCCTGCGCCCGGGTCCGGGCAAATATGCATAAGGGCCGCATTTTCATGCAGCTTCTCACGGGCGTATTATCGTTGTGGTCTTGGTTCGTCCAGCGGTCATAGGCGCGCAGGATGCCGCAATCGGGCTCCTGTGTCGCAACTGCGTCGGTTGAACACACTCTGCGCGGTGCTGTTTCGGGCCGTGAACCGGGCTCATGCGTCGGCTGGCGGGCGGGTTTGCTGCATCGACGGGCGCGATTCGAAGGTGGCGAACCAGCCGGCCAACGCGTCATTGCCCTGCCGCCAGTTGCGCGCACCGTGCCGGAAATCGAGGTATCCGAGCGCACAGGCCACCGAGACATGCCCCATCGTGACCGGCCCCGACAGGTGGCTCATCCAGCGGGCGTTCAGAACCGCGAGCGCCCGCGCGACCTTGGCCCATTGTGCCTCGATCCATTCCTGCGATTGCCGCTCTTGCGGGCGCAGCCGCACTTCGTAGGCCATCGAGACCGCCGAATCCATGATGCCGTCACCCGTTGCCTCAAGCGTCAGCGTATCCCACCGCGCCCCGGTTTGCGGATAAAGGTCACCGCCAAACAGATCGTTCAGATAGGCGGTGATCACCCGGCTGTCATAGAGGGTTGTGCCCTCGGGCCGTTCCAACGCCGGCAGGCGGGCCAGCGGGTTGGCCGCCTTGAGCGCCTCGTCCGAGGCCAGCGCCGTCGTCGCGACCGTCGCAGGTTCGACCGCATCGCTCCGGTCCAGCTCGTGCAGCAGAACACAAACCTTGCGGACATAGGGCGACGCGGGGGAGTGAAAGAGCTTCATCATGATGGATCCCGTGTTGTTTGCGCCAGACTAGCGCACCTATCGGCCCTGTCCATCCGCGCCGCGCATCAGGGCGGCGAGCAAGGCGGTTTCCGTGCCGATCCCATGCGCCTCGACATGATCTGCCGCGTCAAGCCGTGCGGCGTCGGGCTTGTTCTGGTTCAGCTTCCACGTGCCGTCCACCGTCTCGACCCGCAGGCGAAAGGGCACGATCATGCGCATCATCCGGTCAAGCGCCTCGCCGTCCATCTTGTCGGCGCGCCACGGCGGCTTGGGCAGCAGGCGCGTTTCGAAAAAGGCCGATTCCCGGTCAAGCAGCGCGCGCAGCTCGTCCTGTGGCCGCCGCTCCAGCATCCCGGTCAGGTGGACCGCGATGTAATTCCAGGTGGGCACCTGGTCCACCAGGCCATACCAATCGGGCGAAACATAGCTGTCAGGCCCCGAAACCGCGATCCTGGCGGGGCAAGGCACCGCCATGCGTGCGACCGGGTTCGAGCGAACAAGGTGCAGATCGGCACTGGCCCCGTCGCGATCCAGCAGAAACGGCACATGCGACAGGTGCGGCGCACCGTCCCGGCCAGCGACCGCCAACACCCCGAACCCCCGTTCGCGGGCAAAATCGATATTCATCCGCGCATCGGCGGTGTGAAAAACCGGGTTGGGATGCATGCGGCGGCCTCCTGTGCAGCATTCCTCTTGCAGAGTGAGCCGGCGTTTGGCAAGTGTACTTCCGTTCTCAGGGCGGGGCGAAATTCCCCACCGGCGGTATGCAGGTTCAATTCTGCGAGCCCGCGAGCGCAAGGGAGAGCCCTTGGTCAGCAGATCTGGTGAGAGGCCAGAGCCGACGGTCAAAGTCCGGATGAAAGAGGACGTGCATGTGCGCCGCATCCGCGGCGTGCCTGTCCGTGATCGCCTTGGGTGGACGTGTCTGAACCAAAGGAGATTACCGATGACACTCACCCGATATGCTTTTGTCAAAGCCAACTGGCACGCCGATATCGTTGATCGTGCGCTTGATGGGTTTTGCGAGCTTGTTCCTGCCGCACAGGTTGACGTGTTCGATGTTCCCGGCGCGTTCGAGCTGCCTCTTATGGCGCGCGATCTTGCGCGGACCGGGCGCTATGACGCGGTGATTGGCGCGGCGTTTGTGGTCGATGGTGGCATCTATCGCCACGACTTTGTCGCGCAGGCCGTCGTTGACGGCTTGATGCGCGCAGGGCTGGACAGCGGTGTCCCGGTCTTGTCGGTGTCGCTGACCCCGCACCATTATCAGGAAACCGATCATCACAATGCGATATTTCGCGCACATTTCGTGGAAAAGGGCCGCGAGGCCGCAAGAGCCGCGCTGGCACTGACGCATATGCGTGGCAATCTCGCGGCGTAGAACCCCGGGACGGGTCTATCCCAGATAGGCGCGCAGGGCCGGGGGCGGGTTATCCAGAAGGCGCGCCGTTTCCTGCGGCGGGTGCGCCATTCCCTCGGCGACCAGAATGACCTGATCGGCGATCCGGCGGGCATCCTGAGGATCGTGGCTGACCATCAGGAGGGTCGCGCCGGTTTCGGCAACCAACTGGTCGACCAGGTCCAGCATCTCGGCCTTCAGCGCCGGACCCAGGGCGGCAAAGGGCTCGTCAAGCAGCAGCACGGGCCGGCCCTGGATCAACACCCGCGCCAGCGCCGCGCGGCTTTGCTGGCCCCCCGAAAGCGCCGCGGGCTTGCGCGTGCCCATGCCTTGCAGCCCGACATGGGCGAGGGCGGTGTCGACCCGTGCCCACTGCCCACCGTCCAGCCGCAGGTTCGGGTTCAGACCAAGGCCGACATTCTGCGCAACGGTCAGGTGTGGAAACAGGTTGCCATCCTGGAACAGCATCGCAAGCGGGCGCGCGCCGGGGGCCGTGCCGGTCAGGTCTGTTCCCTTCCAGGTCATGCGCCCCGCCGCGACCGGATGAAACCCGGCGAGTCCCCCGATCAGCGTCGATTTCCCCGCGCCGGACGGCCCGATGATCGCCACCTTGTGACCGGTTTCGATGGCAAGATCCGCCCCGAGCCTGAACCCGCCATTGTCGATCACCACCCCTTCAAGCCTCAGCATGCCACCGCCCCCCGCGATCCAGAAGCCAGAACAGGGCCATCGACATCGACAGCAACACCAGCGCCGCCGCCGCCGCCGCCTCCATCTGGTAGGCCCCCATCAGGCGAAAGACCTGCAAGGGCAGGGTCGCCTGTTCGGCATCGGCAAATAACGTGATCACCCCGAGATCTCCCATCGACAAGGCTGCCGCCAGCCCGGCGGCAAAACCGATCTGCGGTCGCATCCGGGGCAGCAGGACCCGGTACAGAAACGGCCAGCCCGCCATGCCCAGCGTCAGCGCCAGACGCCCGTTGCGGTCGATTACCTGCCGCGCGCGAGGCACAAGGATGCGCAGGGCAAAGGGCAGCGCCATCACCCCGTTGACCAGGGCCGTCACCGGCAGCGACAACAGGGACGGATCGACAAACGGATAAACCACCACGAAAAACCCGGTGCCGATCACCAATGGCGACGCGGCCAGCCCGAGCAGCCCGGAAAACTCGACAAAGGCCCCCCGCCCAAGCGCCACCGTCACCGCCATGGGCAGCGCCAGCGCCAGCGTCACCAGCGTGCTGATCGCCGCCACCAAGACCGAGTTCAGGGTGGCGGCAAACACGCTGGCAGGCAGGCCGAACAACCCGGCCAGCCCCGACAGGACGATGGCGGCCAGCGGCATCAACAGGAACCCGGCGGCAAACAGGATGATCGCGCCATCCCCGATGCGGGCGAGCACGCCCTGCGCGTCCCAGCGTTGCACCGGCCGGTCCAGCCCGCCACCAAACCCGTCGCCCCGAGAGCTTCGCAACGCAACCATCGCGGCAATACCGGTCAACAGGATCTGAATGCAGGACAGCAGCGCCGCCCGTCCGAGATCGAAATCGAACCGGAACGCCTGGTAGATGGCAAGCTCGATCGTCGTGGCCCCTGGCCCGCCGCCCAGTGTCAGGGCCACGGCAAAGCTGGTCAAGCAGATCGCGAACACCACGGCGAGAACACTGGGCGCGATCTGCCGCAGCATCGGTCGTTCCAGCAGCCGCCACATGGCACGCGGCCCGGCCCCCAGCTGCGCGGCCAGGCGAAACCGTTCCGCCGGGATTTCCTGCCAGCCTTGCAGGATCAGCCGCGTCGCCAAGGGCAGGTTGAAAAACACATGCGCCAGCACCACCCCGTGCAGCCCATAGATCTGCAACGGCGGCAAGCCGGCCCAGCCAAGCAGGATGCTGATCCAGCCATTGCGCCCGAACACCGCCAGCAGGCCCAGCACCGCGACGATCACCGGCAGGATGAAGGGTGCGCCCAACAGCGCGATCAACACCCGCCGCCCCGCAAACCGCCGTCGGGCAAGCGCCCGCGCCACCGGGATGGCAAGCGCAACGCTGCACCCGGCCGATAGCGCGGCCTGCAATATCGTAAACCGCACGGCGGCCCAATCCGATGGTCCCATGCCACGCCCGGCCTCGGCACGCAGGGCCACCGCGATCAACGCCCCCAGGATCAGCGCCGCGACAATCGCCGCCGCGCCAAGCCCGCCGCGATGCCCTATTGGCTGAGCGCGCCCAGCCATTCCGCCAATGCTTCATCCCGCAGCGCCGCCGCGTCCTGCGCGGGCACGATCAGCGCCTTGCCCGGCTGCGCCAGCGTCTCGAACCCCTGCGGCAGCCCCTCTGCCGGCATCACCGACGGGTACATCCAGTTGGTGGTCGGTATCACCGACTGAAAGGCGTCCGTCACCATGAATTGCAGAAACGCCTCGGCCAGGTCCGGCTGGTCCGAATTGGCCAGCTTGGCGGCCACTTCGATCTGCATGTAATGGCCTTCTTCGAATACGGCTGCGGCCTTGCCGGCATCCTCTTCCGCGATCAGATGATAGGCCGGCGAGGTGGTATAGGACAGCACCATGTCCGCTTCACCGTCCAGGAACAGCCCATAGGCCTCGCTCCACCCCTTGGTCACCGTCACGATATTGTCCGCCAGCCCCTGCCAGATTGCCGGGGCCTCGTCGCCATAGGCGGCCTTGACCCACATCAGCAGACCCAGCCCCGGCGTCGATGATCGCGGGTCCTGGATGACGATCCGGGCTTCACTCTCTCCGAGCGCGCGGAAATCCGACGGGGCGGCGGCATCCGCCTGGTGCACAAAGGCAAAATATCCCCAGTCATAGGGTACAAATACCGGATCGGCCCATGGCACGGGCAGCGCATATTCCGCGCTCACCGCATGTTCCGCGAACAACCCGGTTTCCGCCGCCGCCGCGGTGAGGTTGGTGTCCAGCCCCAGAACCACATCCGCGTCGCTGCGCGCCCCTTCCAGCTTCAGACGCGCCAGCAGCGCCGCACCATCTCCAGCCCCCACCAGCTTCAGATCACACCCGCAGGTCTCTTCAAATGCCGCCTCGATGGCCGGGCCTGGGCCCCATTCCGAAACGAAACTGTCATAGGTGTACACGGTCAGTTCCGGTGTCCCGGCGCTCGCCGCCGTGGCACAGCAAACTCCCGCAGCGATCGCGAGATACTTCATGGCATCCTCCCTTTGCGGCGATGGGCAGGGTTGGAAGGATGTCCAGACCTTTCCTACGCCGGTACGAGCCGGTTCAGGTTCAACGGGTCCGCGTCGCGCGTCTCAGCCGTCCAGGGCACCCCGAGGTGTCCGGAACCCTAGTTCGCGCCCCGGCGAATGACAAGCACACAGCCGCTTCATCTTTGTCGAAATACTCCGGGGGAGCCGCCCGCAGGGCGGCGGGGGCAGCGCCCCCTTGCCAGACAACCGCTTGCGACGCCCCCTTCCCCCGGCTAAAGCACGAGCCAAAAGGAGCCCGCCCATGTCGATCAACAGCTTTGGCCACCTGTTCCGCGTCACCACCTGGGGCGAAAGCCACGGCCCCGCGCTCGGGGCGACTGTTGACGGTTGCCCGCCGGGCGTGCCGATCGACGAAACGATGATCCAGCATTGGCTCGACCGTCGCAAACCGGGACAGAACAAATACACCACCCAGCGGCGCGAACCGGACCAGGTGCGCATCCTCTCCGGCGTGTTCGAGGGTCAGACCACCGGCACTCCGGTGCAGCTGATGATCGAGAACACCGACCAGCGCAGCAAGGATTATGGCGACATCAAGGACAAGTTCCGCCCGGGCCATGCCGACATCACCTATTGGCAGAAATACGGCATCCGCGACTATCGTGGCGGCGGGCGCTCTTCGGCGCGCGAAACCGCGTCGCGAGTTGCGGCGGGGGGCCTTGCCCGCGAGGCGATCCGGGCGCTGGTGCCGGATGTCCAGATCACCGGCTACATGGTGCAGATGGGCGAACACGCCATCGACCGCGCACGGTTTGACTGGTCCCAGATCGAGTCGAATCCGTTCTGGACCCCCGACGCACAGGCGGCCGAGACCTGGGCCGCCTATCTCGATGACCTGCGCAAATCCGGCAATTCGGTCGGCGCGATCATCGAGATTGTCGCCCGGGGCGTGCCCGCGGGGCTGGGGGCGCCGGTCTATGGCAAGCTCGATACCGACCTGGCCGCCGCGATGATGAGCATCAACGCGGTCAAGGGCGTCGAGATCGGCGAGGGCATGTCGGCGGCGATGCTGACCGGCGAGGCCAATGCCGACGAGATCTTCATGGGCCAGGGTGGCCCGAGATACAGCTCGAACCACGCCGGCGGCATTCTCGGCGGCATCAGCACCGGGCAGGACATCGTCGTGCGTTTTGCCGTCAAGCCCACCAGTTCGATCCTGACCACGCGCAAGACCATCACCCGCACCGGCGAGGAAAGCGAGATCATCACCAAGGGCCGCCACGACCCCTGCGTCGGCATTCGCGCGGTGCCGGTGGGCGAGGCGATGATGGCCTGCGTGATCCTCGATCACATGCTGTTGCATCGCGGGCAGGTGGGGGAAAACCGCGGCAAGATCGGCTGATCCGTCCGGCGCGCCCATCGCGGATGCCCATTGATCTTTTTGCGTTTCGGGCGCAGGAAGGCGGCATGGCAAAACTGTTAACATCGCATCGACCTGGGCTGGCCGTCACACTGAAACTGTGCGCGATCGGCCTGTTCACGGTGATGGCGGCCCTGGTCAAGGCGACCTCGGATGCGGTGCCGCCGGGCGAGGCGGTGTTCTTTCGCTCATTTTTTGCCATCCCGGTGATCGTGGTCTGGCTCGCCATGCGGGGCGAACTGCGCAACGGGCTGGTGACACGCCAGCCGATGGGCCATTTCTGGCGCGGGCTGCTGGGCACGATGGCGATGGGGCTGACCTTTGCCGGGCTTGGATTGTTGCCCCTGCCCGAGGTCACCGCCATCGGCTATGCGACGCCGATCTTTACCGTCATCCTGGCCGCGATCATGCTGGGCGAGACGATCCGCATGATCCGTATCACGGCGGTGCTTGTCGGGTTGGTTGGCGTGCTGATCATGGTCTGGCCGCGCCTGGGGGGCGGGTCTGGCCTTGAAGATGGCGCGACACTGGGTGCGATGTTCATCCTCACCGCGACAATTGCCCGTGGATTTGTTCAGATCCACATCCGCAAGCTGGTTCAGACCGAGCATACGGCGGCGGTGGTGTTCTATTTTTCCGCGACCGCCTCGCTGATCTCGCTGTTGACGCTGCCTTTTGGCTGGGTGGTGCCGGCGCCGGAAACCCTGGGCTTGCTGATCCTTGCGGGGCTTGTGGGCGGGGTGGCACAGATCCTGGTTACGTCGTCCTATCGCTTTGGCCCGGCCTCGATGCTTGCGCCCTATGATTATGCCTCGATGATCTTTGCCATCCTGCTGGGTTATTTCTGGTTCGGTGAATTGCCCACCGCGGTCATGCTGATCGGTGCGGCGCTGGTGATTGCCGGCAACGTGCTGGTGATCTGGCGCGAACACCAGCTTGGGCTGGAGCGGGCGCGGGCGCGGGCGGTTTCGGACCCCAAGAGCTGATCCTGTATCGCGCCAACCTGTCGCGTGACGCCTCACGGGGCCACCCCGAACCAGACGCGCTGTGTTTGAGTGTCAGCGTCCCGGACCCGATCCGGAACGCTGTTTTCAGGGCGGGCGGCGCGATCAGATCGCGGCTTGCGTCGGGTCCAGCGTGACCGACCACAGCTCGGTATCGGCCCGGTCCATCAGGCGAACGGTCATCTGCTGCGTTGCGCCATCGATGTCGACGAGGCCAAAGAATTGCAGCCCGGCGCTCGGCGGCAGGTTGACGCCCTGCTCTTCGGTCGGGGCCTTGACGTATTTGACCTCTGGTCCGAATGTCCCGTCCAGCGCGTTCGGTCCGAACGTACCGGCATGCAGCGGCCCCGACACGAACTCCCAGAACGGTTCGAAATCCTGGAACTGGGCCTTGTTGGGGTCATAGTAATGCGCGGCCGTGTAATGCACATCGGCGGTGAACCAGACGGTGTTGGTGATCTTGGCCGTCTTGATGAAACGCAGCAGTTCGGCGATTTCGATCTCGCGCCCCTTGGCGGCACCGTCATCGGCATTGGCGACGGCTTCGAACCGGGTGTCACCGTCACGCACCACCAGACCGATGGGCATATCCGAGGCGATGACCTTCCAGGTCGCCTGCGACTGGGCCAGTTCGCGCTTGAGCCATGCCATCTGTTCCTGGCCGAGGATACGGGTCGCTTCGGACTCGGTTTCCTGCAGGTTCTCGCTGTTGGGTCCGCGATAGCTGCGCAGGTCGAGAAAGAACACGTCGAGCATCGGGCCATAACCGATCTTGCGATAGACGCGGCCCGGCTCTTGCGGGGTAAAGCGGATAGGCGACATTTCATGGAATGCCCGCGCGGCGCGCGATTGCAGCAGCGCGACGGATTTCTCGGTGTAACGATCATCCGCGGTCAGGTCCTTGGACGCGGACCAGTTGTTGACAACCTCGTGGTCGTCCCACTGGAAATAGGTCGGCACGATGGCGTTCATGTCGCGCACATGCTCGTCCATCATGTTGTATTTCCACTGGCCCCGGAATTCGTCGAGCGTTTCCGCGACCTTGCGTTTCTCGTCGATCAGGACGGTGTTCTTCCAGATGCTGCCATCCCGAAGCTCGACCTCGTCCTGCATCGCGCCATCCGCATAGATGGTATCGCCGGAATGGATAAAGAAATCCGGCTGGTGGCGCGCCATGGTGGCATAGGTCGCCATGCCGTCATCGTCGATACCCCAGCCCTGGCCGGCGGTGTCGCCGGACCAGACGAACCGCACGTCGCGGCGGGCGGCGGGGGCGGTGCGGAAACGGCCGATGATCGGGTCGCTGACCGCGTTCACGTCGTTCAGGTCGGCGGCGACAAAGCGATAGAAGATGTCCTGATCCGAGGGTAGCCCCTCGATCAGCCGTTTGACTGCCATGTCGCTGGCGGGCACCGCATCCAGCGACGCCAGGCGGCGCGCGTCGGCAAAGCTCTCGGTGGTGGAAACCTCCATCGATACGCGCGACGGGCGGTCGGTGCGGGTCCAGATCATCCCGCTGGACATGTCGACATCACCGGATTGCACGCCATGGGTAAACACCGGGCGGGACGAAGCCCGGCTGATGGCGGGCATGGCCAGCGAAGCGGCAAAGGCGGTTCCGCCCGCCAGCACGGCGCGGCGGGATGGTCTGTAGAGTTTGGTCATGGCTGCAATCCTGATTGGCTAGATGCGCGGATAGGATTGCAGCCATGTAAACGTCAGCCGGCAGTATCATGAACAATTCGCGACAATCGCCGCGTGTTCAATGCCCCGCCGATCAGCTGCGGACCAGCTTTTCGTAATCTTGTGCGATCTCGCGGGTCAGCGCGCCAACCTCGAACGTATAGTCGCCGATCTGGCCCACCGGTGTGACCTCGGCGGCGGTGCCGGTCAGCCAGCATTGCTCAAAGCCTTCCATCTCTTCGGGCATGATGTGGCGCTCGTGCACCTTGACCTGGCGATCCTCGAGCATGCCGATCACCGTTTGCCGGGTCAGGCCGTTCAGGAAACAATCGGCCTTGGGCGTGTGCACCTCGCCATCCTTGACAAAAAAGATGTTGGCACCGGTGGCCTCGGCGACATAGCCGCGATAATCCATGAACAGCGCGTCCGAGCAGCCCTTGGCCTCGGCCTCGTGCTTGGACATGGTGCAGATCATGTAAAGACCCGCCGCCTTGGCATGAACCGGGATGGTTTCCGGGCTCGGGCGTTTCCACTTGGAAATGTCGAGCTTGGCACCCTTCATCTTGGCGTCGCCGTAATAGGCACCCCATTCCCAGACGGCAATTGCCATGCGCACCGGGTTGCGCGCCGAAGCAACGCCCATGTCCTCGCCGGCCCCGCGCCACGCAACCGCACGCACATAGGCATCCTTGAGGCCGCTGGCGGTCAGAACCTCCTGCTTGGCGGCCTCGATCTCGTCAACCGTGTAGGGGATGTCGAACCCGACCAGCTCGCCGGATTTGATCAGCCGTTCGGAATGTTCCCGTGATTTGAAGATCTTGCCGTTATAGGCACGCTCGCCTTCGAACACCGAGGATGCATAATGCAGCGCATGGGTCAGAATGTGTACATTTGCACCCCGCCAGTCCACGAGCTTGCCATCCATCCAGATCTGGCCATCACGATCATCATAACCTGACATTGCGCATCCTCCTATGCATTGGGCGCTTTGCATTTATTGCGTGAGTATGTCCGGATCGGACATTATATTACGCTAAAATCGCGATTCGATACCTCTTCGCACTTGGAATGTCAACAAGGCTGACGTATGCTGCCGTAAATCGGGGAAGAGGCACATCATGTCTGACGGGCGTGCAGCGCAGGTTTACAGCGGCGAAAGCCTGCTGTTCCTGACGGATGAGCAGCTGAGACAGGGTATCGAGGCGATGTTCTTCGCCTATCGCGGCTTTACCGCCGATCCTGATCGCATTCTGGGCAAGATGGCCTATGGCCGCGCGCATCACCGGGCGGTTCACTTTATCAACCGGGCACCGGGAACGACGGTCAACAACCTGCTGGCGATTCTGGGCGTGACCAAGCAATCGCTGAACCGGGTGTTGCGGACGCTGATTTCCGACGGTCTGGTCGAGAGCCGTGTTGGCACCAGCGACAAGCGCGAACGTCACCTGTACCTGACCGAAAGCGGGCTGAAGCTTGAACAGGAGCTGAGCGATGCCCAACGCGCCCGGATGCGCGCCGCGTTTCGGGATGCCGGGCCCGAGGCGGTGGCGGGGTTCAAACAGGTGCTCGAGGCGATGATGGATGCCGACATGCGCCGTGCGTATATCAAGTTGAGGGATGGGGCCTGATGGCGGAACTGGACGCACATCTGTTGATCGTGGACGATGACGAGCGGATCCGCGATCTGCTGCGCAAGTTCCTGATCCGGCACGGGTTCCTGGTTACTGCGGCGCGCGACGCGGCACATGCCCGCCGGATCCTGTCGGGGCTGGATTTCGATCTGATCGTGATGGACGTGATGATGCCGGGAGAGGATGGCGTGACGCTGACCCGCAGCCTGCGCGAAACGCTGGCGACGCCGATCCTGCTGCTGACGGCGCGCGGCGAGACCGAGAACCGGATTTCCGGGCTTGAGGCCGGGGCCGACGATTACCTCGCGAAACCGTTCGAGCCCAAGGAATTGCTGTTGCGGATCAACGCCATCCTGCGCCGGATGCCTGAAACGCCCGCGGGCGACACGGTGCCCAAGATCCTGCATCTGGGTCCGATCCGCTATGATATCGAACGCGGCGAGATGTGGCAGGGCGACGACCTCGTGCGGCTTACCGCGACCGAGAGCCAGTTGATGAAGATTTTCTCGGCCTGCCCTGGCGAGCCGGTCAGCCGCAACAAGCTGGTCGAGGATCTGGGCCGTGACCGGGGGCAGGCGCAGGAACGCGCCGTCGATGTTCAGATCACCCGGCTGCGCCGCAAGATCGAAACCGACCCGAAACAGCCGCGTTACCTGCAAACGGTGCGCGGTGCGGGCTATATGCTGGCGCCCGACTGAGCGGCGCAGTACCCAACACGCGAAACCAAGGGGAGGGGACCAGCGATGAAAACGGCAATGCTCACCCATGCCGACTGTCTGACTCATGTGACGCCCGACGGGCATCCCGAGCGGGTGGCGCGGCTGCAACATGTTCTGCACACGCTTGAATCCCTGGACCTGAACCGGGTCACCGCACCGATGGCGGCGGATGACGATATTCTGCGCATCCATCCCGCCGGGTATCTCGAAGGGTTGCGTCGTGCGGCACCCGCCCAGGGCGCGGTGGCGCTGGATGGCGATACCTGGATGTCGCCCGGCACGCTGAACGCCGCCTATCGCGGTGCCGGTGCGGCGGTGCGCGCGGTGGATATGGTGCTGGGGGGCGAAGCGCCCAATGCCTTTGCCGCGGTGCGCCCGCCCGGCCACCATGCCGAGACCGAAACCGCGATGGGGTTCTGCCTGTTCGGCAATGCGGCGCTGGCGGCCAAACATGCGCTGGATCATCACGGGCTGGGCCGGGTCGCGGTGGTGGATTTCGACGTGCATCATGGCAATGGCACGCAGGATCTGTTGTGGGATGAACGGCGCGCCCTGCTGATCACCAGCCAGCAAATCCCGCTGTTTCCGGGCACCGGGCGGGCCGATGAAACCGGCGCCTATGACACCATCCTGAACATCCCGCTGCCCCCCGGTTCGGACGGGGCGCATATGCGGCGCGAATACCTGGACAAGGCATTTCCCCGGCTGCGGGCGTTCAAGCCGGAACTGATCATCATATCTGCCGGGTTTGACGCCCATGCGGATGATCCGCTGGCCAATCTTGACTGGCAGACCGGGGATTTCGCGTGGCTTACCGCGGAACTCTGCAAGCTGGCGGATGAGCTGTGCGGGGGCCGGGTGGTCTCGACACTGGAGGGCGGATATGATTTGCACGCGCTGTCCGCGTCGGTGCTGGCGCATGTACAGGAACTGATGAAGGCCGCGAAATGACCGATACCCCCGTTGCAGAAATGAGTTTTGAGCAAGCGATGAAGGAACTCGAGTCGGTGGTCGACCGCCTCGAGCACGGGGATGTGCCGCTGGGCGATTCGATCTCGCTCTATGAACGGGGGGCGCAGCTCAAGAAACGCTGCGAGGAAGAGCTCAAGCGGGCCGAGGAAAAGGTCGCGGCGATCAAGCTTGACAGCGACGGCAACCCCACCGGCACCACCCCGGTCGACGCGCAATAGATGTTTCCCCAGCGATTGGCGCAGGCCGCCGAGCGGATCCAGCTCCACTTTGACGAGGTGCTGCGCGATCTGAGCCCGGAACCGGTGGTTCAGGCCATGGCCTATGCAACACAGGGCGGCAAGCGGTTGCGGGGGTTTCTCGTGCTTGAATCGGCGCGGCTGCATGGTATCGACGCGGCCCGGGCAATCTGGCCGGCCACTGCGATCGAGGCGCTGCACGCCTATTCGCTGGTGCATGATGACCTGCCCTGCATGGATGACGATGACCTGCGGCGGGGCCGCCCGACCGTGCATGTCAAATGGGATGACGCGGTGGCGGTGCTTGCCGGGGATGCGTTGCAAAGCCTTGCCTTCGAACTGGTGAGCCGCCCCGAATGCGGTTCGGCAGAGACCCGTGCGGAACTGGCCTTGTCGCTGGCGCGGGCGAGCGGGGCGCGGGGCATGGTTCTGGGCCAGGCGCTGGACATGGCGGCGGAGGCGGCAACCACGCCGCTGAACCTCGATCAGATCACCACGTTGCAGGCGGGCAAGACCGGGGCGCTGATCGAATGGTCGGCCTGTGCGGGCGCGCGGTTGGCGGCGGCCGATCCCGAACCCTTGCGGCAATATGCCAGTGCGCTCGGGCTTGCATTCCAGATCGCCGATGACATCCTTGATGTCGAGGGCGACGCCGACAAGGCGGGCAAGCGACTGCAAAAGGATGCCGAGGCCAACAAGGCGACTTTCGTGTCCCTGCTGGGTCTTGCGGATGCTAGGGCGCGGGCCCTGGACCTGGTGGAACAGGCCAGCGCGGCGTTGGACCCTTACGGGAGCGAGGCCGAAACATTGCGCGCAGCCGCCCGTTTCGTTATTGCGCGCGACAGTTGAAACAGCCCCGCAGGGAGGCGGCATATGGCAGACCGACCAAAGACGCCCTTGCTGGACGGAGTGACCCGTCCCGCAGAGCTGAAGCAGTTCAGCGATGCGGAACTGGGTCAGGTTGCCGACGAACTGCGCGCCGAAACCATCTCGGCGGTATCCGTAACCGGCGGGCATCTTGGCGCGGGGCTGGGGGTTGTCGAACTGACCGTGGCGCTGCACGCGGTGTTCGATACGCCACGTGACAAGATCATCTGGGACGTGGGGCATCAGTGCTATCCGCACAAGATCCTGACGGAACGGCGCGACCGCATCCGCACGCTGCGGATGAAAGACGGGCTGAGCGGGTTCACCAAGCGCAGCGAGTCGCCCTATGACCCCTTTGGAGCCGCGCATTCCAGCACCTCGATCAGCGCCGCGCTCGGCTTTGCCGTGGCGCGCGATCTGGGCGGCGTCACGCCCGAAGGTCTGGGCGATGCGATCGCGGTGATCGGCGATGGCGCGATGAGCGCCGGCATGGCATTCGAGGCGATGAACAACGCGGGCCACCTGAACAAGCGCCTGATCGTGATCCTGAACGACAACGAGATGAGCATCGCGCCGCCGGTGGGGGCGCTGTCGTCATACCTGTCGCGGCTCTATGCCGAGGAACCTTTTCAGGAACTCAAGGCGGCGGCCAAGGGGGCGGTGTCGCTGTTGCCGGAACCGTTCCGCGAAGGGGCCAAGCGCGCCAAGGATGTACTCAAGGGCATGGCGGTGGGCGGCACCCTGTTCGAACAGCTCGGATTTTCCTATGTCGGGCCGATTGACGGGCATGACATGGACCAGCTCTTGCCGGTGCTGCGCACGGTCAAGGCGCGGGCGCGGGGGCCGATCCTGATCCATGTTCTGACCCGCAAGGGCAAGGGCTATGCGCCCGCCGAACGGGCCCAGGACAAGGGGCACGCCACCGCCAAGTTCGATGTCGTGACCGGCGAGCAGAAAAAGGCCCCGTCCAACGCGCCCAGCTATACCAGCGTGTTCGGCAAGACGCTGACCGACATGGCCAAGGCGGATGACAAGATCGTCGCCGTCACCGCCGCGATGCCGGATGGAACCGGGCTGAACCTGTTTGCCGAACGCTTTCCCAGCCGCTGTTTCGACGTGGGGATCGCCGAGCAACATGCGGTCACATTTTCCGCGGCGCTGGCGGCGGGAGGGATGAAACCCTTCTGTGCGATCTATTCGACCTTCCTGCAACGCGGCTATGATCAGGTGGTGCATGACGTGGCGATTCAACGCCTGCCGGTGCGCTTTGCCATCGACAGGGCCGGTCTGGTCGGTGCCGATGGCGCCACCCATGCGGGCAGCTTTGACATCGCGTTCCTGGCGAACCTGCCCGGGTTCACGGTGATGGCGGCGGCGGACGAGGCCGAACTGAAACACATGGTCGCGACGGCGGCGGCCCATGATGACGGTCCCATCGCCTTTCGCTTCCCGCGCGGCGAGGGTGTGGGCGTCGAACTGCCTGAGCAGGGTGAGCCGCTTGTGATCGGCAAAGGCCGGATGATCCAGCAGGGCAAGCGCGTCGCGCTCCTGTCCTTTGGGGCGCGTCTGGCCGAGGTGCAGCAGGCCGCCGAGGCGCTGGCGTCAAAGGGCATCCGGCCAACCGTGGCCGATGCCCGTTTTGCCAAGCCGTTGGACCGTGACATGATCCTCTCGCTGGCGCGCGATCACGAGGCGCTGATCACCATCGAAGAGGGAGCCGTGGGGGGCTTTGGCAGCCATGTGGCGCAATTGCTCGCCGATGAGGCCGTGTTCGACGACGGGTTGAAATTCCGCTCGATGGTGCTGCCTGACACGTTCATCGACCAGGCCGGCCCGGCGGACATGTACAGGGTTGCCGGCATGGGCGCGGCCCAGATCGAAGCCAGGGTGCTTGCGGTCATGGGCGTCGCCAGCATCGGCGAACAACGCGCCTGATCAGGTGTCGTGCAGAGCCTCAAGCCCGGCGCGATAGTTCGGATAGCGCAGCGTTATGCCAAGGTCCCGCTTGATCCGGTCATTCCGCACCCGCTTGTTTTCACTGTAGAAACTGCGCGCCATCGGGGTCAGGTCGGCGGCTTCGAAGGGCACCGCCGGCGGCAGCGGCAGGCCCTGGAGTTCGGCGGCATAGGCGATGACATCCTGTGGCGGCACCGGCTCGTCGTCGCAGACATTATAGGTCGCGCCGGGGTCGGGACGTTGCATCGATGCGGCAAGAACCGTGGCGATATCGTCCACATGGATGCGCGAAAACACCTGGCCCGGTTTGATGATCCGGCGCAGCCCGCCGCGCTTCAGCTTGGAGAACGGCCCGCGTCCGGGGCCATAGATCCCCGCAAGGCGAAAGATATGCAGCGGCAGGCCGGGGATTGCGGACCATTGCTCTTCGGCCCGCACCCTGAGCCGGCCACGTTTTGACGCCGGGGTTGCGGGCGTGGCCTCGTCGACCCATGCGCCGTCATGATCGCCGTAAACCGCCGTGGTGGACAGGTAGCCAACCCAGCGGAATTGCCGCGCCCGCCGGGCGATTTCCTGGCCGAACGCGTGCAGAACCGGATCGCCGTCATCGGTCGGTGCCGTGGAAATCAACAGATGTGTCGCCGCGTCTAGCGGCGGCATGTCACCGGGCCAGAGCACCGGTTCGGCCCCCGATTGGCGGATATCGTCAAGCTGGTCCCGGTCGCGCGTGGTGCCGATGACGCGCCAGCCCATCGGAACCAGCCGCCGTGACAGGGCGCGCGCGGTATAGCCGTGGCCCATGGAAAGTAATGTACCGGTCATTGCTCCTTGATGATACGCCGCCTGTTGGGATGCAAGGGCCGCAAGGCCGCACTTGATTCGAATCCCGGTTGTGCCTTTCATGGAATGATGAACGATGACGCACCCGACCTGAAGGCTGCCTATGCGCTGAGCACGCCACAAGATTCCCGGCGTCTCTACGCGGAATGGGCCGGCAACTATGATCAGTCCTTTGCCGCACGCGAGGATTACCAGCTGCACATCCATACCGCGCGCGCCTTTGTCGCGGCGGGCGGACAGGGGCCGGTTCTGGATGTGGGCGCGGGCACCGGGCTGTGTGGGGCGGTCCTGGCCGATCTGGGCGTCGGCCCGATCGACGCCACCGACATCAGCGCCGAGATGCTGGAGCAGGCGATGCGCAAGGACATCTATCGCGATGCCATCGAGGCCGATCTGAACCTTGGCATTCCGGTTCCGCGCGAGAGCTATTCCGGTATCGTGTCATCGGGCACATTCACCACCGGTCACGTGGGGCCGGACGCGATTGACGGGCTGCTGCGGGTGGCCCGGCATGGCGCGCAATTCGCGCTGTCCATCAACGCCAGACATTACGATTCCGCGGGCTTTGCCGCCAGGCTGGATCAGCTCGCAGATACGCGGATCCAGGCGTTGTCGTTGCAGGAAACGCGGATTTACGGCGATCTCGCAGCCGGTGAACACCGCGACGACCTGGCGTTGATCGCGGTGTTTGAAAAGACCTGAGCGCCCTACCGTCCTTTCCAGACCGGGTCGCGCTTTTCGGCAAAGGCGCGCGCGCCCTCCAGCTGGTCTTCAGATGAATACAGCACGTCGACGCTTGGCAATTGCCGCTGGGTGATACGGTTCATCGCGTCCTGGAATTTGGAATCCTCGGCATCGCGCACGATTTCCTTGATCGCCGCATAGACCAGCGGCGGCCCGCTCGCGATCAGCTGCGCCAGTTCCATGGCCCGCTCCACCAGCTTGCCCGCGGGCACCACCTCGTTCACCAGCCCCCAGCGGTGCCCTTCTTCGGCATCGAACCAGCGCCCGGTCAGCAGCAGCTCCATCGCGATGTGATAGGGAATGCGCTTGGGCAGCTTGACACTCGCCGCATCCGCGACGGTGCCCGAGCGGATTTCCGGCAGCGCAAAGGTGGCATGATCCGCCGCCAGGATCATGTCCGCGCTCAGCGCCAGTTCCAGCCCGCCGCCACAGGCAATGCCGTTGACCGCCGCGATCACCGGCTTGTTCATGCCACGCAGTTCCTGCAACCCGCCGAACCCGCCAACGCCGTAATCGCCATCCACTGCGTCCCCGTCGGCGGCGGCCTTCAAGTCCCATCCGGGGCAAAAGAACTTGTTCCCCGCCGCGGTCAGGACCGCCACCCGCAGGTCCGGGTCGTCGCGGTAATCGCGAAACACCTCGCCCATGATGCGGCTGGTCGCCAGGTCAATGGCGTTGGCCTTGGGCCGGTCCAGCGTCACCATAAGCACGGCGCCCTCGCGCGAGGTGGAAATCGGGGATGTCGTCATGTCTTGGCCTTTCGGATCAGCGCGTCCACCGCAACCGCACGGTCAGGCGTGCAGATCAGCGGGTTGATTTCAACTTCACCAACGCAGTCGGCATTGGCAACCACATAGTCCTGCACCGCCATCACCGCGCGCAGGATCGCGCCCATGTCGGCGGCGGGCTTGCCCCGATACCCGGCGAGCAACGGCGCGATGGCAAGCCGGTCAAGCGCCTGGCGGACCTGTATTTCGGAGACCGGCAACAGCAGCGAAACCGTGTCGCGCAGCAATTCGGTCAGGATGCCGCCGGCGCCAAGCGTCAGCACATAGCCATGCGCCTCGTCGCGCAACACGCCAATCAGCAGTTCGGCCACACCATCCGCGATCATCTCTTCGATCAGGAACGTGTCGGTGCCGATGTCTTGCGCCGCCTGTGCCAGCTGCTCGCGCGCCAGCCCAAGACGCACCGCCCCATGCTCCGACTTATGCGCCAGCCCGACTCCCTTGAGCACAAAGGGCGGGCGCAGATCACCGCTTGCCGCGGCCACCGCGTCACGACCGGCCACCGTGCGATACGACGGGACCGACAGACCGTGGTGGTGCAGTGCCGCCTTGGCCTCCGCTTCGCTCAGCAAGGTATCGACCGTACCTCCCCCGGGCAACAACAACGGGAGCGGATCCGGTCCGCCCACCCGCGCTGCCGCCTGCACCGCCGCCAGCGCTTCCGCCAGGCCTGAGAACGGCACCACCCCATGCGCCATCAGCCGCTCGGCCGTCGCCAATGGCATCAGTTCCGCCATGCTCGCCACGACGGCAAAGGGCGCGCCGGTGCGGGCCCGGGCCGCTATTGCCGCCTCGGTCGCACAGGCCCAGTCGCTGGCATCCGTATGCGGATAGTCGACGATGCTCATGGTCAGACCGACATCGCCCTCGGCCATCGCCGCCCAGGCCCGCGCCATCGCATCGGTGTCGCGCCAGATATAGGTATGATAATCCAACGGGTTGGCCAGTGCGACCATCGGTCCGAGAGCGGCTCTCAGGGCCGCGGTCTGGCGGTCTGCAAGCGGGGGAAATTCCAGGTCAAGCCCGAGCGCCATATCCGCGATCAGACTCGCCTCGCCGCCGGAACAGCTGATCGACGCGATCCGCCTTGACGCTAGCGGTCCCACGCCATGCAACAGCTTCAGCGTCTCCAGGAACTCTGGCACCGTGTCGACCCGGGCAATCCCCAACCGGTCCAGCAACGCCTGCGCCCCCGCATCGCTCCCGGCAAGCGATGCCGTGTGCGACACCGCCGCCCGTTGCGCCTGTGCCGACCTGCCCACCTTGAGCGCCACCAGCGGCACCCCGCGCCGACGGGCCTTCTGCGCCAGCAGCTCCCAACCGCGCAGATCGCCGAACCCCTCGATATGCAGCCCGAGCGCGGTGACCCGATCATCGTCCAGCAACGCGGCGGCGATCTCGGCCTGGCTGGTTTGCGCCATGTTCCCGCAGGTCACCATATAGGCAATCGGCAGCGCGCGTTGTTGCATGGTCATGTTGATCGCGATGTTCGACGATTGCGTCAGGATCGCAACGCCACGCCCGACCGGCTGCATGCCATGCTGATCCGGCCAGATCGCCGCACGGTCCAGCGCGTTGACAAAACCGTAACAATTCGGCCCCAGCACCGGCATGTCACCGGCCGCCGCAATCAACCGTGCCTGCAAGTCCGCGCCATCGGCATCCTCGGTCGCCGCTTCGGTAAAGCCCGACGCAAAACACACCGCGCCACCGCTTCCCAACCGCGCCAACTCCGAAACGATGTCGATGGTGGCATGGCGATTCACCCCGACAAAGGCCGCGTCAACCGGCACCGGGCAATCGGCCACCGAGGGCACTGCACGCAACCCGGCAATCTCGCGCCGGTCTGGATGCACCGGCACGATTGTCCCGTCAAACCCGATGCGCCGTGCCGCGCCGATGATCGAATCGCACCAGCTCCCGCCGCCGATCACCGCAATCCCGCGCGGCGACAGCATCCGCGCCAGATCACGCGCCATCGACAGACCCCCCGCCCGCGGGCCACGCCCGTGGCCACATTTTGTTAACCCATCGCCGCCAATCTGGCGAAACGGTACAGGCGGGGACGCCGATGACCGTGCAGGGAAAAGAGCATGCTCTTTCCAACCGGGGGGCGATCATCCGGTCGTCCCCCCTTTTTCCTGCTGAAAATATCCCGGGGAGCGCGAGGGGCTGGCCCCTCGCACCGGTCGGATGGGCCTTGCCCATTCGAAACAACGTCACGCGCCCAGGGCCCGCAACAGGTCGCGGCTGATGATATGGCGCTGGACCTCACTGGTTCCGTCCCAGATCCGCTCGACTCGCGCGTCCCGCCAGAACCGTTCCAGCGGATAATCATCCATCAACCCCATGCCCCCGTGAACCTGGATCGCCGCGTCGGTGACACGGGCCAGCATTTCGCTTGCATAAAGCTTGGCACTGGCGATCTCGCGATTGGCGGGCAGTCCCTTGTCCAGCCGGTCGGCGGCGGCCAGCGTCAGCAGGTCGGCGGCGTCGATCTCGGTGATCATGTCGGCGATCTGGAACGACACGCCCTGGAACTTGCCGATCTTCTGGCCGAACTGCTCCCGCGTCGCCGCATAGTCCAGCGCATAGTCGAACACCCGCCGCGCCCGCCCGACCGACATCGCGGCCACGGTGATGCGCGTGGCGTAGAGCCAGGTGTTCATCACCGCGAACCCGCCATCGACCTCGCCCAACACCTGCGCATCGGGCAGGCGGCAATCGTCGAATTCCAGGATCATGTTCTTGTAGCCACGATGAGAGACCGATTTATAGCCATCCCGGATGGTAAACCCCGGCGTGCCGCGATCGACCAGAAAGGCGGTGATACGCTTTTTTGGCCCTTTTGGCGTCTGATCCTCGCCTGTGGCGATGAATACGATGATGAAATCCGCGTGTTCCGCCCCCGAGATGAAATGCTTGGTGCCATTGACCACCCAGTCGCCACCCTCGCGGATCGCGGCACATTTCATGCCGCGCACATCCGACCCCGCGCCCGGTTCGGTCATCGCCAGCGCATCCATGCGGTCGCCGCGCACCGCCGGCATCAGGTAGCGTTCGACCTGCTCGCCTTCACAGGCCATAAGGATGTTCTGCGGGCGCCCGAAAAAATGATTGAGCGCCATCGACCCGCGCCCCAATTCCCGCTCCACCAGGGCAAATTCCATGTGGTTCAGCCCGGCACAGCCGACGCTCTCGGGGAAATTGCAGGCATAGAACCCCAATTCCCGGGTCTTGCGCTTGATATCCTGGGCGATCTCGTCGGGCACGTTGCCGGTGCGCTCGACCAGCTCTTCATGGGGATAGATCTCTTTCTCGACAAAGGCCCGCACCGTCGAGACGATCATCTCCTGTTCCTGCGTCAAACCGTATTGCATCTTGCCTCGCTTTTCTGGGATGTGACCGCGCACCCGCCGACACCACCCGCGTGGCGATGGCGCGGCTGGTCCTGTTGCTGGTTCCGGGGCGGGGTGGGTTAGCTGGCGTAATCCGAACCTTCGAAATCAAGGATCGCCTTGAGTTCCGAAAGATGCCGTTCCGCCTGTTCCGGGTACTCCTCGAGCTCGCGCGCGGTCTTTTCCGCGATGTCGTCGGGCAACACCCGCAGCGGCTGTCCGGTCTGAAGCGCGCGGATATAGGTTTCGGCGGCGCGCTCAAAGAAATACATCCGGTTGAACGTGTCCGCGACGGTATCTCCGATGATCATGATCCCGTGGTTGCCCATGATCATGACCTTGCATTTCGGGTCGGTCAGCAGCGCGGCACAGCGTTCGCCCTCGTCGCCAAAGGCCAAGCCGCCATAGCCGTCGTCGATCACGTAGCGGTTGAAGAACGTGGCGCAGTTCTGATCGATGGGCAGCAGCCGGCTGTCCGCGAGACTGGCCAGCACGGTGGCATGGATCGAATGCACATGCATCGCACAGCGCGCATGCGGGCAGAGCCGGTGCAGACCGCCATGCAGGCCCCACGCGGTTTCGTCGGGCGCGTCCGGCCCGCTGAGCGCGTCGGGATCATTGGCGTCCAGTTCCAGCAGGTCGCTGGCGCGGATGCGGCTGAAATGCACCTGGTTGCGATTCATCAGGAACCGGGTGCCTTCGTCATTGATGGCCATGGAAAAGTGGTTGGACACGCCTTCATGCATGTTCAGGCGGGCGGTCCATCGAAAGGCGGCGGCGAGATCGACGCGCTCCTGCCAATGACCCATGTTCGGTCGCAATGTGGTGACGGTCATGATTGGGGTCCTCCGGTCAGGTCGGATTTTGCCCGCGTTGCCACGGGAAATCGAACGAAAAAATCGACCCTTCCGCATTAGCATGGCTTATGGCAAGATTATAGCATGCAAGCTCCGCTCCCTCCCCTGGGCTGGCTGCGTACGTTCGAGGCGGCGGCGCGCAACCTGTCCTTTACCGGTGCCGCGCGCGATCTGAACATGACCCAGAGTGCGGTCAGCCAGCAGATCAAGTCGCTCGAGGCCTATCTGGGCCGCCCGCTGTTTCACCGCCGGCCCCGCGCGCTCGAACTGACCGAAAGCGGGATGACCTATCTGCCGGTGGTGCGCGATGCGTTTCGCACCCTGGTGCGGGGGACGCGCGCAATCACCGGCACCGATCAGGACGTGGTGCAGGTACAGGCCAACCTGACCTTTTCCGTGCATTGGCTGGCCCCCCGGCTTGCCCGGTTCCGCGCCGCGCATCCCGAGGTGCAGCTGAACCTGTCGACCGAGTTGTGGGAGCCGCCGGGGATGACCGAAGGGGTCGACGTGGAGATCCGCTTTTCCCTGCGTCCGGCGGATTCGATCCGGGCGGAATTGCTGCGCAGCGATCACTATTACCCGGTCTGCGCGCCGGGCTATCCGGTGACGCTCTCTGACCTGGCGATGCAGCCGCTTTATGATTGTTCCAACCTGCTGTGCAACTGGACCGCCTGGGCCGAGGACCAGAACCTGCCCTGGCCCGACCCGCAGGTGACCTATGCAAACACCTTTACGCTGACCCTGTCGATAGCCCGCGCCGGGGGCGGGCTGGCGCTGGCGCATGATGCGATCGCGGGCGACCTGATCCGGGCGGGGCAGCTGGTGGCGCCGTTCGGACATCGCGCGCCGATGCAGGAAGCCTATTACCTGATCCTGTCGCCACAGGCCGAACACTCGCCCAGAACGGTGGCCTTTGCGTCCTGGCTCCGCACCGAGATGGCCGCCGATCAGAGCGGTCTGCTGGGCACCCAGGCGTAACCGTTGTCACAGAGAATATAGGCTTCGCGCAGCCCGTGCGGTTTGTCGGCGGGGTCTTGCAGCACGACATGCCCGGCATCGGCGGCGCGTTTGGCGGCGTGGTCCGGGTCGGTGTCGTATAGCCGTATCTCGACCCCCGCGCCGCGTGGCGGGTTTTCGGGCAACAGGCCAAGCAGCGGGTTGGCGTGATAGGTGCCGTCGCTGTGCAGTTGAAACACCTGCGCGCCATAGGTGACAATGGCGAAATCGGCGCTGACCCGGTGCGCGGCCATGTCAAACACGGTGGCCAGAAACCGGCACTGGGCCGGCACGTCACACACCAGAATGTTCAGCCCGATGCCCCGCAGGCCGCGCCCGAAATCCTCTGCCGATACGGTTTCGTAATCCATGTGCAAGAACCTTTCGCAAAAATGCCCGCCTGGCAAGCGCGCGCTGTGCCTGAAACGCACCCTCGGGGGTTGCACCCGCCGAGGCAATCATGACAATTGCGCCATGACCCAGACCATGTTTCCCTCTTGGCCGGATGTGGCCGCCGACCTTATCGCCGTTGCTGCGTGCCGTGCCCCGGCCGACACGGTCATTCGCGGTGGTACCTGGGTCAACGTGCACAGCCGCGAGCTTTTGGGCGATCACGACATCGCCATTTCACACGGTCGCATTGCCTGTGTCACGCCGGATGCCAGCTATTGCATCGGCACCGACACACAGGTGATCGAGGCGCGGGGGCGGTTCATGATTCCCGGCCTGTGCGATGCCCATATGCATATCGAAAGCGGCATGCTGACCCCGGCCGAGTTTTCGCGGGCGGTGATTCCCCACGGCACCACCAGCATGTTCACCGACCCCCACGAGATCGCCAATGTGCTGGGCCTTGCCGGGGTGCGGATGATGCATGACGAGGCGCTGATGCAGCCGGTGAACATCTTTACCCAGATGCCATCCTGCGCGCCGTCGGCTCCGGGGCTTGAGACAACCGGACACGAGATTTCCCCCGAGGACGTCGCCGAGGCGATGCAATGGCCGGGCATCATCGGGCTGGGCGAGATGATGAATTTCCCCGGGGTTGCCAATGCGGACCCCAAGATGCTGGCCGAGATCGCCGCGACCCAACGCGCCGGCAAGACCGTGGGCGGGCATTATGCCTCGCCCGATCTGGGCCCCGATTTCGCGGCCTACGTGGCGGGCGGTCCGGCGGATGATCACGAAGGCACCTGCGAGGCCGACGCGATCGCCCGCGTGCGCCAGGGGATGCGCTCGATGATGCGGCTGGGCAGCGCGTGGTATGACGTTGAAAAACAGATCACCGCGATCACCGAAAAGGGGCTGGATGCACGCGGCTTTATTCTTTGTACCGACGATTGCCATTCAGGCACGCTGGTGAATGAGGGGCACATGAACCGGGTGGTGCGGCACGCGATTGCCTGTGGCTGTGACCCGGTGGTTGCCCTTCAGATGGCGACCCTGAACACCGCCACACATTTCGGGCTCGAGCGCGAGATCGGTTCGATCACGCCGGGTCGGCGGGCGGATGTGATCCTGAGTTCCGACCTCTCGGAACTGCCCATCGAACTGGTCATGGCGCGCGGGCAGGTGGTGGCGCGCGATGGAACTTGCCTGGTGGATTGCCCGCATTACGATTGGCCCGATACGGCGCGCAACACGGTGCATCTGGGGCATGCGCTGCGTGCCGGGGATTTTGAGATCGCCGCACCCGAGGGGGCCAACCACGCCCGTGCGAATGTGATCGGTGTTGTTGAAAACCAGGCTCCGACCAAGGCGCTGCAAGAGGATTTGCCGGTGCGCGACGGCGTGGTCGAGGGCGACGGCGATGTGTGCCAGATCGCCCTGGTCGAGCGGCACCGGGCCACCGGCGGGGTGGTCAACGGGTTTGTCTCGGGCTTTGGCTATCACGGGCGCATGGCAATGGCGTCGACCGTGGCGCATGACAGCCACCACATGATCGTTGTCGGCACCGACCGGGCACAGATGGCCCTGGCCGCGAACCGGCTGGCCGAGGTTGGCGGTGGCATCACCGTGTTTCGCGACGACGCCGAACTGGCCATGGTCCGGCTGCCCATTGCCGGCCTGATGTCGGACAGCCCCGCGCAGCAGGTGGCACAGGACGCCGAACGCATGATGCAGGCGATGCGCGATTGCGGTTGCACCCTGAACAACGCCTACATGCAGCATTCGCTGCTGGCGCTGGTGGTGATCCCCGAGCTGCGGATCTCTGATCTTGGCCTGGTGGATGTGCGCAGGTTCGAAAAGATCGACGTGCTGGAGGCCCCTGCGTGAGTGACATCCTGACTCCCGATCCCGCAGAGCCCCGCGACTATGGCGATGCCGGCGAGGCCGTTGCCCGCCTCTGTACGCTTTATGCCGAGGCCACCGGGTTCCTGACGGCACAGTTCCGCGACGCGATGCGCAACGGCGCGCCAAGCCATCGCATACGGGCCTATTATCCCGAGGTGCGGATCACCACCACGAGCTATGCACAGGTCGACACCAGGCTGAGCTTTGGGCATATTGCCGCCCCCGGAACCTATGCCACGACGATCACCCGCCCGGACCTGTTCAGCCAATACCTGACCCAGCAGATCGGCCTGTTGATCCGCAACCATGACCTCCCGGTGACCATCGGCCTGTCGGAAACGCCGATCCCGGTGCATTTCGCGGTTGCACAGGATGCCAGCCTGACGGTGCCGCAACAGGGCGCCGCCGATTTCATCCTGCGCGACGTGTTCGATGTGCCCGATCTGGCGACCACCAATGACGACATCGTCAACGGCACCCATGTGGCGGTGAACGGGGCCGGACCGCTTGCGCTGTTTACCGCGCAGCGTGTCGATTATTCGCTGGCCCGGCTGTCGCATTACACGGCCACGGACCCGGTGCATTTCCAGAACCATGTCCTGTTCACCAACTACCAGATCTACGTGTCCGAATTCGAAGCCTATGCGCGCCGGCAACTCGCCGATCCGGACAGCGGTTACGACAGTTTTGTCGCGACGCATAATGTCGAGATCACCGATCCGGACGCACCGATCGAACAGCCGCTGAAGCTGCCGCAGATGCCGACCTATCACCTCAAGCGCAAGGACGGGTCGGGGATCACGCTGGTGAATATCGGGGTTGGTCCCTCGAACGCCAAGACCGCGACCGACCACATCGCCGTGCTGCGCCCGCATGCCTGGCTGATGGTCGGGCATTGTGCCGGTTTGCGCAATAGCCAGGCGCTTGGTGATTTCGTGCTGGCCCATGCCTATCTGCGCGAGGATCACGTGCTTGACGATGACCTGCCGGTCTGGACCCCGATCCCGGCGCTGGCCGAGATCCAGATCGCACTGGAACAGGCGGTGGCGCAGGTCACGAAACTGGATGGGTTCGATCTCAAGCGGATCATGCGCACGGGCACCGTTGCCACCATCGACAACCGCAACTGGGAGCTGCGCGATCAGTCCGGCCCGGTGCAGCGCCTGAGCCAGAGCAGGTCCATCGCGCTGGACATGGAAAGCGCGACAATTGCCGCCAACGGGTATCGCTTCCGGGTGCCCTATGGCACGCTGCTTTGCGTATCCGACAAACCGCTGCACGGCGAATTGAAATTGCCGGGAATGGCGTCGGATTTCTATAATACACAGGTTTCGCGCCATCTGAGCATCGGAATCCGGGCGATGGAATCCCTGAGAAACATGCCACTTGAAAGATTGCACAGCCGGAAATTGCGCTCGTTTGACGAAACTGCCTTCCTCTGACCCCGGAAATTCGACCGAAATCAGTTGAAACCAGCATATTTTAGCTTGTCAGGTCCCACTATTCGTTGTGTTTATACACTATATACCGTTAAACAAACGGCATGAGGCCCAAGAAATCGGGCAGACGAAGGAGAGCAAAAACAATGTCAAAACCGATGACCAAAACCCAACTCGTCGCCGCGCTGGCCGAGGATATGGATACTGACAAGAAATCCGCTGGCGCCGCGCTGGACGCGCTGACCGGGCTGATCACGCGCGAAGTTTCGAACGGCGGTGCGGTGACCCTGCCGGGCGTTGGCAAGATTTACTGCCGCGAGCGTCCCGAGCGCATGGTGCGCAACCCCGCGACCGGCGAGCAGTTCAAGAAAGAGGCGGACAAGGTCGTCAAGATGACCATCGCCAAGGCGCTCAAGGACAGCGTGAACGGCTGATCTTGCATCAAGCCAGGATTTCCGAAAGGGTCGCCCCGAGGCGGCCCTTTTTCATTGGCCGCGGCAGGGGGATGGTCACGATGGCACAGGCAACAGGTATCGGCGGCGTCTTTCTGCGCGCGGACGACCCCGACAGGCTTGCCGCGTGGTACCGCGATCACCTGGGGGTCGACCTGTCCCGCGGGGCGTGGATGCAGCAGGCGGGCCCAACGGTGTTCGCGCCGTTTCCGCGTGACTCGGATTACTTCGAACGGGACCGGCAGGTCATGCTGAATTTCCGGGTCGATGACCTGGAGCGGCTGATCGCGAGTCTCGTGGCGGCGGGTATCACGGTTGAAACCCGTACCGAATGGGATTCCGAAATCGGCCGTTTCGCCCGTATCCATGACCCCGAGGGCAACCCTGTCGAACTCTGGGAACCGGCGGGGGAGGTGGCGGGCCGATGATGGATTTCCGTTCGGTCTTGATGGGCCTGGCCTTTGCCCTCATGTGGTCCTCGGCCTTTACCTCGGCGCGGATTATCGTCGTGGACGCGTCGCCGCTGTTTTCGCTGGCCATGCGGTTCCTATTGTCCGGTGTCATCGGGATCGCGATTGCCCGGATGATGGGGCAGCCGTTTCGGCTCAGCCGGAAACAATGGTATGCCACGATCCTGTTCGGCGTGTGCCAGAACGCGCTTTATCTCGGGTTGAATTTTGTCGCCATGCAGACGGTTCAGGCCAGCGTTGCGGCGATTGTCGCCTCGGCCATGCCATTGCTGCTGGCGATTGCCAGTTGGCTGTTGCTGGGCGAACGGATGCGCCCGCTGGGCATTCTTGGCCTGATTGCCGGAATCCTGGGCGTGGCGCTGATCATGGGTTCGCGCATAACCGCCGGTGTCGATCTCTATGGCCTGACGCTGTGTATCATCGGCGTTCTGGCGCTGACTTTTGCCACGCTGGCGGTGCGCGGCGCGACGTCGGGCGGCAATTTCATGATGGTTGTCGGGTTGCAGATGCTGGTTGGCGCGGCCTGTCTGCTGGTGGCGTCGGTGGCGTTCGAAGATATCCGGATCAACCTGACAACGCCGTTGGTTCTGGCCTTTCTGTACACCACGCTGGTGCCGGGGCTGGCGGCGACCTTGATCTGGTTCATGTTGCTGGACCGGGTCGGCCCGGTGCGGGCGGCGACCTTTCATTTTCTCAACCCGGTCTTTGGCGTGGCAATTGCCGCGATCCTGCTGGGCGAATCGCTGGGGCCGGTGGACATCGTGGGTGTTCTGATCGTGACGCTGGCCATTTTCGCGGTGCAGATCTCGCGCCAGCCACCGCGCCGCCCGCCGGCCAGCTAGGCGCTTCAGGTGAGCGTGACACCTGCGGCGGTCATGCCATCGCGCGCGGCCGCAAGCGAACCGTCAAGGTCGATGGCGCGGCAGAGGCCGGTCTGAACCGTCACCACAAACCCAAGCCGCGCCGCGTCCAGCGCCGAGTAGTTGACGCAGAAATCGGTGGCGAGGCCGACAAGGGTCAGATCGCTGATCCCGCGCGTGCGAAGATAGCCCTCAAGTCCAGTGGGCGTGGTCCGGTCGTTTTCAAAGAACGCGGAATAGCTGTCGATCGCGGGATTACATCCTTTGCGGATGATCATGTCGGCGGGGTTGGTGTTCAGGTCGGCGTGAAACTGCGCGCCCTTGGTGCCCTGGATGCAATGATCGGGCCACAGAACCTGGGTGCCATAGGGCATTTCGGTCGTGTCATAGGGGGATTTGCCCGCATGGGACGTGGCAAACGAGGAATGCCCCGCCGGGTGCCAGTCCTGTGTCAGGATCACCGCCGGGAAATCCGCCATCAACCGGTTGACCCCGCCCACGATCCCGTCACCGCCCGGTACGGCAAGCGCGCCGCCGGGGCAGAAATCGTTTTGCACGTCGATCACGATAAGGGCGCGGGTCATGTCATGTCTCCTTGATCCTGCGTCATGGGTATGCGGCGGGTCGGGCCGCGTCAATCCGAGCCCTTGCGCCATGGGGCAAGCGGGGCTAATTGGCGGCGCATGTATACCATCGCCGCGCTCTATCATTTCACCCGGTTTGCCGACCCCGCGGCGCTGAAACCCGCGTTGCTGGCGCTGTGCCAGGAGCAGGGAGTCACGGGAACATTGCTGTTGGCGGCCGAGGGGATCAACGGCACGATCGCGGGGCCGCGCGCAGGGATCGACGCGGTGCTGGCGCATGTGCGGTCCTTGCCCGGATGTGCCGGCCTGGAGTGGAAAGAGGCCAGCAGCGTTGAGCCGCCCTTTGGACGCATGAAGGTGCGGCTCAAGAAGGAGATCGTCACCATGGGGCAGCCCGATGTCGATCCCAAGGCGCGGGTGGGGCATTATGTCGATCCCGCCGAGTGGAACGATCTGATCCGCAACCCGGATGTCGCGGTCATCGACACCCGCAACGATTACGAGGTGGCAATCGGTACATTCGAGGGCGCGGTCGACCCCAAGACCCGGTCATTCGGCGAATTTCCCGCCTGGTGGGAAGAGAACAGGCACCGGTTCCACAACAAGCGGATCGCGATGTTCTGTACCGGCGGCATACGGTGCGAGAAATCGACCAACTACCTGCTCGGGCAGGGGGTCGAGGATGTCTATCACCTCAAGGGCGGTATCCTGAAATACCTCGAAGAGGTGCCGGCGGATGACAGCACCTGGAACGGCGAGTGTTTCGTGTTCGACAACCGCGTCAGCGTTGGGCACGGGCTTGAACAGGGGCCGCACGCGCTGTGCCATGGATGCCGCCGCCCGATCCTGCCCGAAGACATGACGCGCCCGGAATACGAGGCGGGCGTGTCCTGTCACCATTGCGTCGACGAAACCTCCGAGGATGACAAGACCCGTTTTCGCGAGCGTCAGAAACAGATGCGCCTCGCGCGTGAACGTGCCGGGGGAAGTGCAGGAGGACAGGCCGGTTCCTGATCCTACGCGGTCTATCCGGCCAACGCGGTGCGCCGTGAACGCGGGCGCGACCGCAACAGCAGCATCAGCATGATCGCGATGTTGAACCCGTTCCAGAGGATGCCGTTCACGAATGCGATCTGGTAGCTGCCGGTCAGGTCGTAGAGCCATCCCGACATCCAGCCGCCCAGTGCCATGCCGAAGATCGTCATCATGATCACAAAGCCAACCCGCGCCCCGGCCTCTTTGGCGGGCATGTATTCGCGAACCACCAGCGCATAGCTGGGGACGATGCCGCCCTGCGACAGCCCGAACACGGTGCTGACGATGTAAAGCGACACCATGCCGTCATAGGGCAGGTACAGAAACAGCGCGATGCATTGCAGGACGGACCCGATCAACAGGGTTCTCACCCCGCCCAGCCGGTCGGCGACGACTCCGGAGATCACCCGGCTGACAACACCGCCCAGCAGCATCAGCGACAGCATTTCGGCCCCGACCGCCGGCCCATAGCCCAGCCCGACACAATAGGCGACGATATGGACCTGTGGCATGGCCATTGCCACGCAACAGGCGATGCCGGCAAACCCCAGAATGTATTGCAGCGCGCGGGGGCTGAACCCGGCGCTGCGGGCGCGCAGGGCCGAGGCGGCCTCGGCGGCGTTATGGGCCTCTTGTGGCAGGCGGCGGCGCAACAGCATCGAGAGCGGGACAACCGTCACGACGGTGACGATGGCCAGCGTGACATAGACCTGCCGCCAGCCGCTTTCCGCGAGAACATCGGCCAGCATTGTCGGCCAGATCGCCCCGGAGAGGTAATTGCCGCTCGCCGCCAGCGCCACCGCGATGCCGCGCCGCTTGAGGAACCAATGCGAAATGTCGGCAATCAGCGGGCCAAACCCCACCGCCGTTCCAAGCCCGAGCACGAGATGCGCCAGCGACAGCGTGACCATGCCGGGCGCGATCACCGCAAGCCCATAGCCAAGCGCGATGCCAAGGGCCGCGCCGTTCAGGGCAAGGGTCACGCCGAACCGATCCACCAGCCGCCCGATCAGCAGGTTGCCAAGCGCGAACCCCACCATGGTCAGCGTGTAGGGCAGCGACGCCTCGGCGCGCCCGGCACCGAATTCGGCCTCGATCCCCGGCATCACCACCACCACCGCCCACATGCCCGCATTGGCCACCATGCCGATCAGCAACGTGATCAGCAGGCGCAGCCAGGAATATGTGCTGTCGTGAATGGTGGGGCCGGTCATGGGCACAGGCTAGGCCCGGTCGTGAACAAAGCAAAGACCTATCGTCGTGCCGTGCCCGGTTTTTCGCGGTGGCGGGAACCGCGGGCCTAGCCGTCCTCGCCGAAAAACGGGGTCATCTGTGCCACGACAACCGAGTTTTCGTCCAATGCCCGCTGCATCAAGGCGCGTTCTTCATCGTCGATGTCGTGGCCCGCCGCCTCGCGGTCGGCCAGCGTGCCATAGCCGGTCACGTCCAGCGGCGCGGTGTCCGCCTGTTTCAGGATCGCCACGGTTTCGCGCACCGCCTCGGCTTCGTCGATGCCGCTGGCAAAACACATCAGCGCCGCGCCGGTGGCGTCTTCTGGCAGGCCGTCACCGGATTTGCGACCGATCTGCACCAGCAGGGTATAAACCTGCTGGCGCGATGGTTTCCTGGCGGGCTTCTCAGTCACGCAGCAGCTCGTTGATGCCGGTTTTCGAGCGTGTCTTGGCGTCGACCCGTTTCACGATCACGGCGCAATAGAGGTTGATGTTGTTCCTGGACGGCATCGACCCGGCGACCACGACGGAATAGGGCGGCACCTCGCCATACATCACTTCGCCGGTTTCGCGGTCGACGATCTTGGTGGATTGGCCGATGAACACGCCCATGCCCAGCACCGAACCTTCGCGCACGATACAGCCCTCGACCACTTCCGAGCGCGCGCCGATAAAGCAATTGTCCTCGATGATGGTGGGGCCGGCCTGCATGGGTTCAAGAACGCCGCCGATACCAACGCCGCCCGACAGGTGCACGTTCTTGCCGATCTGCGCGCACGAGCCGACCGTGGCCCAGGTATCGACCATGGTGCCCTCGTCGACATAGGCACCGAGATTGACAAAAGAGGGCATCAGGACCACGCCCGGTGCCACATAGGCCGATTTGCGTACGACGCAGTTGGGCACGGCGCGAAAGCCCGCGGCCTTCCACTGGTTGTCGCCCCATCCGGCGAACTTGCTGTCGACCTTGTCCCACCAGCCGCCATTCTGCGGGCCGCCGGCATGTTGCTCCATGTCCTTGATGCGGAACCCGAGCAGCACGGCCTTTTTCGCCCACTGGTTCACGTGCCAGCTGTTGTCGGCCTGTTTCTCGGCCACCCGCAGGGTGCCGCTGTCCAGCGCGTTCAGCGTGTCTTCGATGGCGTCGCGCTGTTCCCCCGTAGTGGCGGGGGTGATCGTGTCGCGTGCCTCCCATGCGGCTTCGATGGCGGTTTCCAGCTGCGCGTTGGACATGGACGAGTCTCCTGTGATCAATCGTTGACTGCCCTATAGCGGGGCGCGCGGCGACAAACAATCTGAAGCGTGTGCGATAATCGGCGGCTATTCGGGAAACGGATCGGGGGCAATGTTGCCGCCACAGACCAGAACGGCGACGGTTTCGCCCGCTTCGGGGCGATAGGCACCCGACATCAGCGCCGCGAGCGCGGTGGCACCGGCGGGTTCGACAAGCTGGCGATTGTTGCGCCACAGGGTACGTTGCGCAGAGCTGATGGCGTCGTCGCTGACAAGGACGGACGCACCCAGATGCCGCTGTGCGAGGTCAAGACAAATAGACCCGATCCGCCGCGCCCCGAGCGCATTTGCGGCAACGCCCGAGACCTCGACATCGGTCGGTTCCCCGGCGGCGAGCGCGGCATGCAGCGCGCAGGAGGTTTCGGGCTCGACCGCGACCACCTTGCGCCGGCCGGCAAGCCAGGCCAGCGCCCCGGCGATCAGCCCGCCACCGCCTACGGCAATCAGGACGGTATCCGCCGCAAGGCCCTGCGCCTCCCATTCGCGCATGCAGGTGCCCTGGCCCGCAACCGTGGCCGGGGCGTCATAGGCGTGGATCTGCTTGGCTCCGGTCCGCGCCTCGTATTCCTGCGCAAGGTGCAGCGCGTTGGCGTAATCGCCCGGCACCACGGTCAGCTCGGCCCCGGTGGCGCGGATCAGGGCGATCTTGGAGGCCCCGGCCATTTCCGGCACAAAGATATGCGCGGCGTGGCCCAGCCGGTGCGCCGCATGGGCAACGGCGGCCCCGTGGTTGCCACCGCTTGCCGCGACCAGACCGGCATCGGGAACCGGCTCGCCAAGCAGGGTGTTAAAGGCTCCGCGCGCCTTGAAGCTGCCGGTATGTTGCATCTGTTCCAGCTTGAGCTGCACCGGGGAATGCAGCCCCGGGCCATTCACATCCAGCAGCGGTGTTCTGACCACGTGGCCTTCGATCCGGGCCGCCGCCGCGTCGATGTCCGATTTCCAATCCATTGCCTTGCCCTGTTGCTGGTCTTGCCGGGCGGAACCCTATAGGGCTGGGACGAACACGCAAGCATGGAACATCTCGATGAACGACGACCGCCAGAGCCCGTTTCGCGACGCCCATCTCGACCGCGACACCGCCGAACATGTGCCGGATACCCCCCAGACCCGCTCGCCTGCTTATCGGCTGGCCTTTGCGGATGACGATTTCCTGTGCCGCGACGAATTGCGCCCCGTGCGGTTGCAGCTTGAACTGCTCAAACCCGAGCTGATGCTGAATGAACATGGCATCGAAAGCACCATCGTGATGTTCGGTGGCGCGCGGATCCCGGCCCCGGAAAACAAGGCAGGCGCGCGCACACAGACATTGGCCGAGCTTTCACATTTCTATGACGAGGCGCGGGAGTTTGCGCGGGTGATGACCGAAACCTCGCTCCGGACGGGCGGGCGCGAGAACGTGGTGGTCACCGGTGGCGGACCCGGCGTGATGGAGGCGGGCAATCGCGGGGCACAAGAGGCCGGCGGGCATTCCATCGGCCTGAACATCGTGTTGCCGCATGAGCAGGCGCCCAACCCCTATGTGACGCCCGAGCTGAGCTTCAACTTCCACTATTTCGCGATCCGCAAGATGCATTTCCTGATGCGCGCGCGGGCGATCTGTGTGTTTCCGGGCGGGTTCGGCACGTTGGACGAGATGTTCGAGTCGCTGACTCTGATCCAGACCGGCCGGATGGAACGGGTGCCCTTCCTGCTGTTTGGCCGTGCCTTCTGGGAAAAGGTGATCAACTGGGAGGCCCTGTCCGATGCGGGCACCATTTCGGCCGAGGATCTCGACCTGTTCTCGTTTGTCGAGACCGCAAAGGAGGCCGCCGGGATCATCGACAATTGGCAGCCCACCCCGCCGCGTGACAGCATTCCGGGGCGCTAACCCGGCGCATCCGGGTTGTGGCCGCCGCATGGCATCGCACCCGCCTGCTGTTCCAGCGCGATCAGCCTTTCGAGCCGGCCGCGGTCGATCCGGCCGATGACAAGCGTGCGCCCGACCAATGTGGATGGCGTGCCGATGATACCGAAACCTGCGGCCACGGCGTTGCTGTGAGCCAGGCGCTCGCGGGTTTCGGGGCTGGCCTCGTCACGCAGGAATTGCTCGGGGTCCATGCCAAACCGCCGGGCCAGGTCGCGCAGCGCCTGCGGGCCGGGGCGCAGGACCCTGTGCATCAGGTGTTCATGCAGCGGCAGATAGCGGTCCTGCCTGCCCGCCGCAATCGCCGCCCGCGCCGCCGCAACCGAGCGTGGCCCCAGTACCGGCAGGTCGTGCCATGTGACCGCGATGGGCGCACCCGTTGCGATCAGGTCGATCACCATGCCGCTCAGCGTCGGGCAATATGGGCAGTTATAGTCGGTGAACACCGCAACCGGAACAAGGCCCGGGGGCTGCTCGCCAAATCCCGCGCCGCAGGGGTCGTTGGCGATGCTCTGTTGGCGTCGGAGGCTGTGCTCGTTAGCGGGTTCGATCCCGGCAAGCGCCACCTGTACACCCGAGAGCGATCCTGCCGACAGGCGCCGGAATCCGGGCAGGCCGGGGATCTGTTCAAAGCTGAATTCGGGTCCGATCAGCCTGGCCAGACGGGGCAGGGCGATGGTCGCCCCGACCAGCCCGGCGGCGATCAGCAGGTCGCGCCGGCGCAAAGGCACCGCTCAGAGCCCGGCCTCGGCCTCGATCTGGCGGCGCGATTTGCGGGCACGCTCGGTGGCGGATTTCAACTGGCCGCAGGCCGCCATGATGTCTTCGCCGCGCGGGGTGCGGATCGGGCTGGCATAGCCGGCCTTGTAGATGATGTCGGCAAAGGCACGGATGCGGTTGTTGGACGAACGCTGATAGGGCGCGCCGGGCCATTCGTTGAACGGGATCAGGTTGATCTTGGCCGGGATCTGGTGGCGCTTGATATGGTCGATCAGGCGGCGCGCGTCGTCGTCGCTGTCATTCACGTCCTTGAGCATCACGTATTCGAAGGTGATCCGCTCGGAATTCGAAACCTTGGGATAGGCCGCCAGCGCGGCGAGCAGTTCCTCGATGTTCCAGCGCTTGTTGATCGGCACCAGCAGGTCGCGGGTCTCGTCGGTGGTGGCGTGAAAGCTGATTGCCAGCTGGCAGCCGATTTCCTCGGCGGTGCGGGCAATCTCGGGCACCACGCCCGAGGTGGACAGGGTGATGCGCCGGCGGCTGAGCTGGATGCCTTCGGGATCCATCGCGATCTTCATCGCGTCCCGCACGTTGTCGAAATTGTAGAGCGGCTCGCCCATGCCCATCAGCACGATATTGGACAGCAGGCGGGTTTCATCCTTGGGCGCACCGATTTCCGGCCATTCGCCCAGATCGTCGCGCACCATCATCACCTGTCCGATGATTTCGCCCGCTGTCAGGTTGCGCACCAGTTTCTGGGTGCCGGTGTGGCAGAAGGAACAGGTCAGGGTACAGCCGACCTGCGAGCTGACGCAGAGCGTGCCGCGATCGTCCTCGGGGATATAGACCACCTCGACCTCGTGGCCACCGGCGATACGGGCCAGGTATTTGCGGGTGCCGTCATTGCTGACCTGCTTGCTGACCATCTCGGGAATCTCTATGACGAAATTCTCGGCCAGCTGTGCGCGATAGGCCTTGGCGAGGTTGGTCATCGCGGCAAAGTCACGCACGCCCCATTGGTAAATCCATTGCCAGATCTGCCCCACCCGCATCCTGGCCTGTTTTTCCGGCGTGCCATGGGCAATCAGCGTCTCGCGCATGGCATCGCGGGTCAGGCCGACCAGGTTGATCGGCCCGTCGGGCAATTTACGCGGAATGGTCATCACGTCCTGGGTGATCGGCGCGTTGGCGGACATGGGCATACTTTCGAGTCGCGGAGCAAGATCGTCCCTATATAGGGTTTCCGCCGCATTTCAAAACAATTCGGCCCCACCGATCATACGGTAAGGCCGCAAACATGTACATTTGCCGTGGCGCGGATCAGCTGCCGCAGCGTTTTTCCGCGTCTTCAAGCGCCGCGGTGAAGCCCAGCAGCGAGAAGGTATCCTTGGTCTGCGTGCCCCGTGCCGAACGCGCGGTTATGGTGGCCTCGGCCCCACGCTTCATCGCGGTGATGATCTTGGCATCATCCGCCGAGGTTGCCGGCCAGGCCCATTCGCCTTCGCTGAACAGTTCGAATTCGTTGCCGGAAATGTTCAGGTTCACGGTTGAACCGGGTGCAAAAGGATAGCCGCCGGTGAATGTGACCTGCCCTTTGACATCCGAGCCGGGCCGGTAGAACACGAACAGCAGGATATCGCTGCGTCGCACGGCCACGACCCGCCCGTCGCGGGTGTTGACGGTTTCCTTGGGTGCGGAAACGCTCCAGCATTCCTTGGGATCGGATTCGACAAAGACGCTCCAGTCGGTCTTGGCCGCGACCCGGTTGGTGCTTTGTTCCTGCGCTGGCGCGATGGTGGCCATGCTGGCCAGGCACAGACCCGCCGCAACGCGGGCAAGATAGGATTTCATGTGTACAGCCTCCAGACTGTCCTAGACCTCAATGATTTAAGGGGTGTCCGAGCGACCTTTGCAATCGTCTTGACGTCCGCCCCGCTGCTTGCCGACACATACACAATATCGTAAGTTTCACCACCGGCGAAAGGCCATTTGGCAGGATTTCGCCAAGTTGTGAGGGCTGATGTGACTGATCCTGTTCCAATGACCGAAATTTGGCGCGCTTCGCTGCTTGAAAGCGTGCATATGGGCCATGCCGTGATCTGTGATGACAGTGGTCGGATCGTGCGGTCCTGGGGGAATCCCGACGCGGTGATCTATCCGCGCTCGTCCTGCAAGATGGTGCAGGCGCTGCCGCTGATCACGTCGGGGGCCGCCGACAAGTTCGGGCTGAACAGCGAACAGCTGGCGCTGGCCTGTGCCTCGCATAACGGGGCGGCAATCCATACCGACCGGGTGCAGGCATGGCTCGACCAGCTGGGGCTGGGCATGGATGATTTCCGGTGTGGCCCACAAGAGCCAGACGACATCCCGGCGCGCAATGCCTTGATTCGCAACGATGCGAGCCCTTGCCCGATTCACAACAATTGTTCCGGAAAACACGCGGGTTTCCTGACCCTGGCGGCGCATATGGGCGCGGGCCCGGAATATGTCGAGATCGATCACCCGGTGCAGCAGGCCAGCCTGGCGGCGATCGAAGAGACCACGCAGGTGGAAAGCCCCGGCCATGGCATCGACGGTTGCTCGGCCCCGAATTTCGCCACAACCGTGCATGGGCTTGCACGCGCAATGGCGTTTTTTGCGTCGGCACAGGACCGGTCGGATCGCCAGAGCGAGGCCGCCGCGAGCCTTACATCGGCGATGATGGCGCATCCCGAGCTGGTCGCGGGCGAGGGGCGGGCCTGTACCGAACTGATGCGGGCCATGGGGGGGCGCGCGGCGATCAAGACCGGGGCCGAGGCGGTCTATGTGGCGATTGTTCCGGAAAAACGCATGGGGATCGCGCTCAAGATCGTTGATGGCGGCACGCGGGCGGCGGAATGCACGATTGCGGCGCTGCTTGTGGGGCTTGGCGTGCTTGATGCCGAGCATCCCGCGACGCGCAAATTCATGAATGCCCCGATCCTGAATCGGCGTGGCACGGAATGCGGGATCATTCGGCCGGTCGCGACGCTCGCCTGAGCATCGCGACACGCGGTTCACATCGCGACGATTTCCGCGATCTCGACCGAGCCCGAGCCATCCATCACCATAGGGTTCGATTTCGCGATGGCACAGGCCGCGTCGATATCGTCGGCCGAGACGATGGTATAGCCCGACGCCGGGTTGGCCCCACCGTTATCCGCCACGCCCGAGGCGCTGACGGTCTTGGACATGCCGACGGGGTTGCCGGGCTCGACCAGGCTGGGGCCATTGTCCTCCATCCATTTGCCCCAGGCGGCCATGGTCTTGTCGATCTCTTCCTGGGTCTCGGGCATTCCGCCCCCGTGATACACGAACAGAAAATTGGGCATTGTCGTACTCCTTGGTTGAAAATCGGCTGTGAAACGCGGGGCTCAGGCCAGCATCCGGTCGAGCTTGTTGAGGGTGGACAGCCAGCCCCGGCCATGGCTCTGCGAGGCTTCGAGCGTATCGAGCTGGCGATGGGTCAGGGTCAGCCGTGCCCCGGTCTCGGTGGGGGCGACGGCAAAGGTGACATGGCTCTCCGCGCCGCGATTGTCGTTGTCGTCATGCCAGCCCCAGGTAAAGCCGACCGAGCCGGTGTCGTCGGCTTGTGGCGGGCGCACATGGGTGACCTGGCCTGACACCTTGAACCGGTCGCCGCTGTCCTTGCCAACCATGACACATACCCACGGGCCGGTGCGGGTCAGATCCATCTCGCAGATTTCCATCCGCATTCCTTCGGTGCCGAACCATTGCGCGACCTCCTCGGGTCGGGTGACCGCGGCCCAGAGCCGGGCGACCTTGACCGGATACTCCCGGATCAGTTCCAGATCATGTGTGTCTTTCATGGCGTGTCCTCTGTGTCGGGGTTCAGCGCCAGAAGGCTGTCCAGCCGTCCGAGGCTGCCCTCCCAGAAGCTGCGGTGATCCATGGTCCAGCGCGCGATGCTCTGCATCGCTTCGGGCCGCACCGCGTAATAGCGATGCGTCCCCGCCGCGCGCTGGCGGATCAGCCCGGCCTCGCGCAGCACCTTGAGGTGACGTGACACCGCCGGGGCGGAAATCCGGAACCCCGCCACCAGCTCGCCCGCCGGCAGCTCGCCCTGCGCCATCAGCCTTTCGACCATGGTCAGGCGGGTCGGGTCGGACAGGGCCGCAAAGGTTCGTGTCAGGTCGCTCATGACCTGATGATTAAACGATTCGTTATTTAACGCAACCGTTAATTATGGGTAACATCAAACACTGGCGAATTCTTCGCGGGAATAGCCTTGCAGGTACAGCAGCGCCGTGAGATCGCCAAAGTTGATCCGCACATCGCATTGCGCCGCCACCGATGGTTTGGCGTGCAGCGCCACGCCGGTGCCCGCCCGGCCCAGCATGCCAAGGTCGTTGGCCCCGTCGCCCACCGCGATGACGTCAGCCTCGGCAATGCCCAGCCGCCGGGTGATTTGTTCCAACGCTTCGATCTTGGCGGCGCGTCCCAAAATCGGGAGCTGTACCTCTCCGGTCAGCTTGCCATCCGCCGCCAGCAGGGTGTTGGCGCGGTTCTCGTCAAAGCCCAGGCGGGATGCGAGGGCCCCGGTGAAGGCCGTAAACCCGCCCGAAACCAGCGCCGCATAGGCTCCGTCTGCCCGCATTGTCGCCAGCAATTCCGGTCCGCCGGGCATCAGGGTGATCCGCTCTGCCAGCACCTTGGCGATGACGTTTTCATCCAGCCCGGCAAGCAGCCCCACGCGTTCGGTCAGGGCGCCTTCGAAATCCAGTTCGCCATTCATCGCCCGCGCGGTGATGTCCTTGACCCGCGCGCCGACACCGGCCTCATCCGCCAGCTCGTCGATGCATTCCTGCTGGATCATCGTGCTGTCCATATCGGCAAGCAGCATCTTTTTGCGGCGGCCCTCGGCGGGTTGGATCACCAGGTCGATCTGCATCTCTTGCAGGTCATCCCAGACCTGCCACTGGTTATCGGGGCGTGTAGGCAGCGCAAACTCGGCGGCGACATCCGGGGCCAGCCAGACCGCATCGCCACCGCCCCACGCATTGCGCAGGGACTCGACGAGCGAGGCTTCCAATCCTGGGGCTTCCGGGGCGCTGAGCAGGGTGGCGACGAACATGGGCAAGTTTCCGATAGGCGACGGGAATGTCGCAATAGAGGGTTCAAGCGGCGCTATACCGACGTTTTCCATCTTGTGAAAGCCCGCCGCACCCCGTATTTCCGGCGGCGGGACACCCCTCCCAACGAGGGGTAGTGATCATACCAGATTATTCCTTTTCTTTCTGATAGTTAAGGTTTCGTGATTATTGATCTGTGTCAGCTTTGTGTCAAACAGGGCGTTCGTGACAGACCTGTCTTTCATCGCGTGAGCATAGGTGCGCAGTACGGTTGTCGCGTCTTTCCATCCGCCACGTTCGGCTACTGTTTTTGGGTCGAAGCCCAAATGCAGCATCGAGGTCGCGAAACCATGGCGGCAGCAATGCGGTGTCAGATGTTCGATGTCAGCGCGCTTGCAAACGTTGTTCCACGGCCCGCGAACGCTGCCCCGTCCGGCATATCCGAACACACTATCATCAGGGTTTCGGTTTGACGGGATGCTGGCCATGGCAGCAACAATATCAGGCGGCAGGTGAGCGGTGCGGGTCCAAGGTGTCGGCTTGAACAACCGCAGTTCCGCAGTCTCATCATTCAGATCAACATCACGCCAAGTCAGCTTGCAGGCCTCGCCGATCCTGGCTGCGGTGCCGAACATGAACAGGCAGAGCGCACCAAGGTGGGGTAGGCCGTCATTTTCAGCTTGTTCGGCGAAAGACGTCACCCATTCCAACGTGGCGGGAGTCTTTTCGACCGGGTTTTCGGGGTATCTCTTTACCGATATGCGCTGACACCATCCCAACTCAGCCGCGTGATTAATTGCCGCCTGCGTCGGTTTGATTACCTGACGGTTCCAGGTCGGTTCTTTGGCGTGAGGATAGATCTTCTTCGCGGCCTGTCGGATTGTTTCGGGCCGAATGCCGTCAACAGCAGTGTCTTTCCAGTATTCTGCTAGCCGCAGCAAAAAACGCTCCGACTTGTCAGCATCAAGATAAGCGGTGAAAACCTGCGCCATTGTCAGGCCCGCCCCCGGCCCATCGAAACGACGCTGCCAGGCTTGCTGTTCGACTTCCGATTTGAACCTTTCTGCATGGGCTTTTTCAGTCGCGCCTGTAGACCCGCGAAGTCGCCTACCGGCAACACTCCCTCGATAGTGCCAGATTTTGCCGCGTCGGTAGAGTGTGAGGGGCATTTCATGGCCTCCTTGAGGTCTTCGACGTGTTCCGGGAACAGAACCATCTTTTTGCCAAGAATTGCAAATGCTCCGATTTCGCGCAGCTTTTCCCGCAATGTGCGCTCCGCCACACCGAAATGGCCAGCCAGATCAGCGGGCGTTGTGTATTCGGGCAATAGGGTGGGGCGCTTGATCATTCCTCAGCAGACTCCCAAACGACGTAATCACGCCCTTTCCCAGCCCCGAGCATTAGGAACGCACGTCCGCTCAAGATCACGCAACGACGATGATAGCCTTCCCAGAAACTAGAGTTCCCGCCCTCCTTGAACCGCATCAATTTTCCATGGCCAAAATCAAATTCGATCTCTGGCCAGTTGATAGTGAAAACAATCTTTGAATCTACAAGCTTACGGCGGAGGGCTTCTTCTTTTTTTCCGTCAGGCGCGTGAATTACCTGAACAAAATCGCACAACTGTCCGCCCGCTCGGTCTTGGAGCCTAGATGGAAAATCTGGGCCTACTCCCGGCCTTCTCATGTTGTAGTATTCTTCAACCGATTCCGCCGTTTCTTTAATTTTCGGAGACAAGATCACTGCCATAAACAGTTTGACGATGTGCCTATAGTCCACCTGCGCGATAGACCGGCCCCGGCTCTTTGGAAGATCCCCAGAGTCGATGAGCGCCCTTGCGTAGGCGTTCACGGTCTCCGGTTTTTCGGAAAGGATTTCTGCAATATCTTCGACAAGTTCTGCTACTGTTGCCATGCTGGCCTCGCTTCATTTGATTTGGTTTAACAAAACCCAAACCCAAATGCAAGCCCAGAACCGTTTAGAGCAGCGAATGGTTCGCTCAAGCTTGGCTTCTGGCGCAATCATATCTAGAGGGATATTGGTTGGCGCAAGATTCACGCTTTTGATGCGCCGTCGAAGTAAATTGGAGTGAGCAGAGAATGACAGAATTTATCGCCGGCGTACAATACGATGATTACCGGGGAACGGTTGCAGCTGATAAATCCGACACAGAGGGTTTTAGGCAGCACCTGCTTGACAAAGGTTTGGCTACTGAAGAGGAGTACGTCGCTGGCTACCGCGTGACTATGGGAGAAAACCATGGGGACGAAATCACGATAATCGGAGTAGTAGTTTACCTTCATCGAGGCGATGAACTGAAGAGATTTAGAGCTATCGAAATTGAAATGAAGATCGCCGTGTTCTTGAAGTTCTTTAAGCGGTTTTCGATGGTTCTTATGAAGAGCAGTCTCGATTTTAGCGGTGTGCAAGTCAACGGTCCCCACTACGACTAAGCCCGCAGCAGCACGGGGCGCGAAGAATGTATTTCAACGTTCAACGCTGATCTCGTGTCACAGAAGCGGTTAGACCGGCCCCGGTTCACAATACCGTGCCGGTCCTGCGCCACGCTGCTGGTTACAGCCGCGCCCTGTCGGAGTTTACCCACTCCCGACTAACGGGGTTGCTTTGGCGAATGAAAACTGAAGGACGCCAGGCGCAACCCGCCTTATCTCATTCGCTCCAATCCACCATATTCAGGGCCGGTGCCGGGTCTACGCCCGCCGCCTTTGCCGCTGCCATTGCGTCGATGATGGTTTTCAGCGCCCGCGCCCTGCCGCCCGTGTCAAAGGCTTGCAGATTGCGCATAACGTCGATGGTGACAGGTTCGCCAAGTTTGCGGGTTGCTTCTTCGGCCATCAGGTCCGCCATCGGTTGGACGGTCCAGGTTGCCAGATGCCGCTGCCCCTCGCGGATCGCGTTGCCCTGGGCCGAACGGGTCAGCATGGAAGGCAGAACCCCATAGGCCAGCGCCACGCCGTCTTGTGCTGCCGCCAGAGCTTCCACATGCGTTGCCTTTTGCAGGTCGGGTGACAGTTGGTCAGGCTTTTGCCCGATCTGCGGATTCATGCCCGCTGCCGTGCTTTGCGCCACGCCCTCGATCACCAGGGTTGAACCGCGTCTGCCCCGGAATGCGGATCTCAGTTGTTCCATGTCGTCCGCCGATGAATCGGGCAGGTGAACGATCTGACTGCCAAGTGGTGCATCCCGAAACACGTCGCGCAATGCGGTTTCAACCTCATGCAGCAATGATGCGGACAGGCCGGAACGTGCAAGCGGTGCTTGCCCGGTCCAAGGGGTCGCAGCATCAGAGCCAATGCGAAAGTGCAGAACCTCGCCCGCCAGTGCCGTTTCGGTGCGCCCGCCGCCTGCTTCGGATATGCTGAAACGGTAGGCCCTGGGGATGCCGTTGCGGGTGGATACGTCCCAATCGGCCGCCGGAACGATGCCGTCAGCAGTAATCAGCGCCACAACCTCGCCACGCAAGGCCAGAGAACGCGCGCAGAGCGCCATAGTGCGCCGGTCCAGCATGTCGGTGCCGGTCACGTCAGACGCCGCCAAAGCGCCCTCCCAGAGGCTCACACAGCTTTGCACGGTGCTTGTCAGCTCGGCCAGGCCCGATTGCCCGGAGATCCAGCTTTCCCGTGCTGCCATGATTGCCGCCGTGTAGCCGGTGCCGCCCGAACGGGTTTCAACCGATTTACGCCGAAATAGGTCCATAAAGCCCATGCTCAAGCCCTCCAACGGTTAAGGGTCCGGTGCAGGCCGGTGGTGATGTTGTCACTCATGCCCCATGCCCGTGCCTCGATTTGCGCCGCCGGATATGCAGGCTTTGTGACTGCCGAAAGCTCGAACAGATCGGCCTTGTGGATGGTTCGCAGCATGGAAGCGCCGCGCCGCTCGATGCGCTCGCCGCCCTGGGGAACGCGAAAGCCCGGTGAAAGCCCTTTGATAAGCCCTGAACCATGCGCCGCCAGAAAGTCCCGCGCCCAGGTGGTGCCATCGTCCAACGTGGCGCTAATCTCTAACGCTTCGTCGGTGTCGGTCAGCGTCAAGGTGCCTGCCGATCTACTGGCAAGGGGCTTGTCATAGCTATGCCCTGCCAGCAGGTGGATTTCATCGCCGCCGTTGATACGGTCGGCAAAAGCCCGCGGGGCGATAACTTCCAGCCGCCCCGGTGCCAGCTCGGTTTCAGAGCCATAGGGAAAACGGGCAGTCAGACGGGTTGAACCGCCTTCGGCCCTGACTTCCAGGGTGCCTTTGTTACCGCCCCAGAGCATTAGTCTTGTACCCCGGTCAGCACTTCCAGTTGCGCCGTGCGGGAAATGGTGACGTCCATTGTCGCAAGTGCTGTAAGCCGCAGACCGCCCGATTGTGCATCGGTGAACGGATCTCGGATCAGGTCAACCGCGCCCCACATGCCAACGAAGATCGGAGCCGTGCCGCCTGCATTGGTGGTCAACAGTGCATCCGATGCCGTTGGCGAACCGGTCGGGGCTGCAAGCCCGTTGGTGGTCATAACCACGTTTTGCGCCGGAATGTTGCGGATCAGACGGTCCCATTCGGTCACGCCGGTGCCGGTGTCGATATAGGTATCATCCAACGCCGCCCAGACCTCAGGACGGATCATCAGCTTGACCGCATCAGGCGAACCCGCTGCATTTGCCGTCATGAACCGGACAACCGCCGCGCGGAACGCTGCCCAGGACGCCGCCGCATTGACTGCCGTTTCCGTGATGCCCCAACTGGACGCCCCGGCAAACACGCCGGTTGGCTCGCCATTGGAACCGGAACCAAGGAAAACAGCCGCGTCCAGCGCCTCGCCCATGCAACCGTTCATATCGCGCCGCACAGCCTGTTCCAACGCCGCGCCGGATTGTTTCAGGCTCTTGCGCGAAATCCGCATTTGAATGCCCAGGGTGTTGTCGGGTGCCAGCGGTCGGTCGGTTGTTGCATAGGCGGTCGGTCCCGCCACGTTGGCGTTTTCACCATCGGCCCAACCTGCCGACACGCTCGAAGTCGTCACCGGGTATTCCAGCTCACCAACGCCGACATTGACCATTTGCGCCCCCATACGCGCCGCCGCCGATGCCGGGAACAACCGATCAATGATCGGAGCGGTGCGGATCGGGTCAGGTGTACCGCTTGCAACGGTGTTGCGGGTTTCCAGCGCCTCAAGGGGAACCGGCATTCCGCGATAGCCGCCCGCGTTGCGCAGCTCGCTGACGATTTCCGCCGTCTGACCTTGCAGTTGCCGCCCTTCGTCCAGGGCCAGCGCCACCTGCCGCAGCTCAAAGCCCGCCATCATCTCGGCCCATTCGGTGCCGCTACGGGTTTCCAGCTCGCCCTTGGCTTCCTGGCGTTCCTCATCCTCGGCAATCAGCGCCGCGCGGTAACGGGTTTCGTTGCTGCGATACTCTTTGTCGAGCGTTTCCATCGCGCGGGTTTCATCTTCGGTCGCCGCGTCTTTGCCGACAAGCACGGCCAGCTCCTGGCGGATCTCGGATTGCCGCCGGGTGATCTTCACAGAATCAAGCATGTTTTGTTTTCCTTATGCTCGGTAGGTTTGTTGCGCATCATCGCGCGGATTGAATCGCGCCATTCCTGGCGGTCAGGTGGTGTCGGTTTGTGTCCGCACTCAATTCTGGTTTTCCTGGTGTGACAGGATGCGCAAAGCACTTGCACGTTGGCCGGGTTGAAGCTCAATTCAGGGTGTGTGCGCACGGGTTTGATGTGGTCACATTCCAGCCGCCGCCGAGATCCACATTCGACGCAAGCCCAGCCGTCACGCTCCAGGACGGCATGGCGGATTGCCTGCCAGCGTTTGGTGCGGGTGACGCGCTTGGAATACCGCTTGTAATCCTTCATCCGTTGTTCTCCGCCGTTGCGCTGATCTCGATGAACCGCAAGCGCCCGTCTGCACTTTCCTTCAAGCCGGTGATGTTCCAATCAAGCCCATCATGGGCCAGCCGGTCGGTGGCCTTGATGCCCCGCGAAAAGTCGGAGCTGCGAACCGTGAACCGGCTTGTCAGAGTCGCGTTGATCCCGCCGTATTGGAACTTTTCAGCGTCCTTGACGTCTGCCCGGTGCGCCCAGATGGTGCCGATCGGCCCATAGCTTGTGAGAACGCCGCCGAATCCATCGTCGGTCATAGTCCCGCGCATGATCGTTATTCGCCGGTCCAGTTTGCTTGCATTCATGCCCATTCAAGACGCGCCTTTTTGTTGGGGGTCGCCTTGCGCCTCATGCCCTCGGCAATCGCCAGAACAGCCGCCGCCGCCGCGTCGATGCGGCCCAGGGAACGCGCCTTGGCAAGTTTGTGATTGCCTGCCGGGTCAACCAACGTGATTGCATCAGAGAACGCCGAACGCAGCAGCAGCGACGGGGTGGTTTTCACCTCGCCGTCAAACAATGCCCGCCGGAACCGCTCGATATCCTCGGCCCCGTCCTTCCAGCCAAAGCCGCGCCAGATGAACGGAACCCGGTCCAGGTTTGCCGCCTGCATGGCTTCGGAAAACTCGGCATGTCGGAACCTGTCGCCCACGATTGACGCCGGGGTGATGCCGTCCAGCCGCGCCACGATCTCGGCAAGCCACGGTCCAGGCGGAACAGTGTTTTCCCCCATAACCGACAGTTCACCCCGCTCCTGCATCTCGATATAGCGCCCTGACACGCCGTCAGACGCCCCACGGTCGGCTAGTGAAGGTTTGGCAGGGAAGGTGCCGAGACATTCCAGACGCCCCGTATCAGGCCAGAACAGCGCCGCCGCTGACATGGAACGGGAACCGCCGAGATCCACGCCAAGAATGCACGGCCCGTCACGGTCGGGCATATCATCGGGCGCAACTTCGCAGCTCATCCATTCGTCCAGGGTAATCAGGACCGAACGATCATCAGACGAAACCCGCTCGTTTCTGTTGAGGTTGCGGAAACTGGACAGGGCCGAACCGCCCCGCGCTATGGCCCGTTGCGCCTGCGATACCAGCCATTCAGGCGTTGGCCCGATGCCCTGTTTGGAACCGGGGTTGGCGATTAGCAGGCTTTCCAGATCGTCAGCAGGCAAGCCGAACGGTGGTCGATGCTCCTGCACATAGGTGCCGCCCGGTGGCTCATCCAACCAACGGCTAAACGTGTTTGCATCATCTGGTGCGCTTGTCGAGATAATCAGCGCTCTGCCATCCCGCTTGCCGAGTCCCGACAAGATAGCGTTTTCCAGGTTGTCGCCCTTTTCCCGCTCCCACGCTGCCCGCTCATCCATGATTGCAAGCGTTGGTGCGCCGCCGAGAATAGACTTGCCGTCAGCAGCAATGACACGGGCAAGCCCGCCGCCGTTCATGTCCGTTTCAACTTCCAGCTTGGAACCGCGCCGGATGGTGAATTGCTCTTGTTCTTCGTCGGGCAATCCCTCGATGAATCCGACCAGGAACGCAAACGCCGTCCGCGCCTGGTCCCGGTTACGAGCTGCAAAGATGATTTCGCGCTTGGGCTGGCATTCGATCTCGCCCATCAGATGCCCCAGGGCCAGACCAGCAGATAGCGCCGTCTTGGCGTTACCGCGTCCAATGCTCAAACAGGCAACAGACGTTCCTTTTGCAAACGCGCCGCGAACAAAGTCCTTTTGGAATTGTCCAAGCCGTAGCTTTTTCCCTGCCAAGCGGCCCTCGGGAATTGTCAGCCGTGGCAGGAACCGCAGCGCCGCCGATGCCTCTTTTGATGCCCTCATGCTTTCCCCCGGTTTTTTTGGAGAAAGAAAAGAACAGTCCCCCCGCCGGTGCCGTGGTCATTTGATGTTGGGGTATTGGGACCAAATACCATGCTTATGCCCTCACACGTCTGTAACGTGCGCAGATACGCGCGGTTGCGGCTGGCATGGCCGGGGCTTTGTCGCTTGCTCGATGGTCATAGAGCCGCGCTGCCAGGTCACAGATAGCCATGCGCAGATCAGCGGGAATGTCGTGGTACGTGCTGCCATAGCCTGCCGGATAGGTGATGCGCAGACGCCCGCCGGGTTCGCCATCGGTGAAGTGCAGGACAGGATAGCGCCCGCCCTCAAGCCAATATCCATCGGGTACAAGCGTTGTCGTACCGTCCAGCTCGATCAGGTGAACCGTTACCGTTGCATCAGCAGCGACAGGGCCAATGGGCAAAGCCACGTGCTGCCCTGGCCAAGTGTTGGTTGTGCAGGTGATGGCCTGACGCATCAGGGCAATGTTGGTATATGCCTCGATCTCCAACGCCGCCGTTTGCGCATATGCCTGCGCCCCGATCACAAGGTCAGCATCCAAGCGCATATGTTCTTGAAGCTCGGCCAGTGTCACGGGGTCGCCGGTTGCTATGGGTGTGCGTTCTACTTGCATCAATTCGCCTTGCATTATTGTTATGTTGTAACACATTCCATATAGGTAAGCAATATTGACCTATATTGATTGGGCGCATCCGGCCCCCGCTACTGTCCCCCAACTACACAAGGGGTAATCCCTTGCTCGGTGACAGTCCTACCTTCCTGATCTGTATCCACGCGATGCCCTGTATCGGCGGCCAACCGCTGTCCCGCTGGGTTTTCGCCAGCCCCGTCCTTTGCAGCCTTGCGCCGGTACGGTCCCCGAATTGCATCGGTGGGTTCTGTGTCGCGTTTCTGTGCTGGCCTAGTAGGCACCGGGTCCGGCACGGAGTGGGGTAGTTCCCAGATCATCAACCCGTTGATTTCGCCCAACGGTCAAAAGCTAGAGTGTGGCCTGCATTCTGTGATTTGCCCCTGGGGTGGGTTTGCTCACTATGAACGCAGGCCGCTGCTTCACCCGCCACGCCAAAGCCACTCAACAGAGGCGCGGCGGGTGCTCAGCTTTCGATCAGGTCAAAATCACCTCCTTCATCGCCGCCGTGCGCAAACAGGTCAGAGACCAGCGAACGCATGACGGACAGTTGTTTCGGTGATGGTCGCCAGCCGCGCCGGTTGCATTGACACAGGATTGACCGGGCGAAATTTGCCGCCCAATCATTCTCAGCCAATCGCGCAACAGTCGGCATGTAGTGCAACAGACGTTCGATTTCGTCGGATTTGGCAATGGTGCGGGGTTGATACGTCATTGTGCATCTCCCCGAACAATGTTGACCGGGTGTCTTGCGTCTTTGACCGGCAATTTCAGAGCGCATTCCAGAGCGTCGGCTATCGTCGCGAAGGAGCCTTCAGGGTGGAACGCAGCGCGGCGATACCCTGTAACAGCAAAAGATCCGTCATCGCAGATCCAGATCGCTACTCGGATGTATGGTTTACTCATGCCGCTGCCCTCCCCTGCACGTAGTCAAGGAAAGCGGCCTGCCTTGGCGGGGCCATGCGGTTGAAACTGGCCAGCACATAGGCGTCCAGTTCGTCAGGCTCGGCCATGTCAGCCCAATGCGTCGCCCCATCCATATGGCTGAACAGCGGAACAATCGGCATTCCAGCGCCACGATCCAGCGCCGCCTTTGCCGTCAACGTGGCGTCGTCAGCATCCAGCGCCTTCAATGCCATGAACGCCAGCGATACGCGCTCGGCTACCGTCAGACGCGCCACGAGAACCGGGACAAGCCCGAACCACGCGTCTTGGGTGCCGAGTGTCAGGACATAGCCCAACATCCGAACGGCAGCGGCCCTATCAGCCGTTGCAATATCCCACTTATTCAGGGTATTGTTGTCGGGAAGTTTTGCCGCTTCATATGTAAATTGAGCGCCGCTGACCTTTGCCGAGGTCGCGGCGTTTTCTTTTGCAGGTTCGGGATCTTCGCCCGGACGGCTTGTGTCAGATTTGTGCCACTTCTGGTTGCGTGTTCCCGCAACGTTCTGCGATGTGCTGCACAAATGTGCAAGGTGATACGCTTTCTCTATTGCTGTTTTTACTGGGTTTGAGTATCCGCGCTCTTGGGACACCCCTCCCCAACGAGGGGCGATATATCTGGAAGGGTAGCATGATGGCTATTGCACAACCGGCGACGCGGCCGGCGAATCCGCGTTTTTCTTCTGGCCCCTGCGCCAAACCCCCCGTTTTTGAACTGTCTAAGCTTGCTGATGCGCCCCTGGGCCGCTCGCACCGTGCCGCCGTTGGCAAGGCCAAGCTGAAGGCGGCGATCGAGGAAACCCGCGAAGTGCTGGGTATTCCCGCCGATTACAAGATCGGCATCGTGCCGGCCTCGGATACCGGCGCCTTTGAAATGGCGATGTGGAACCTGCTGGGCGAGCGCCCGGTCGAGATGCTGGCCTGGGAGAGCTTTGGCTCGGGCTGGGTCACCGATGTTGTCAAGCAACTCAAGCTCGATGCCGTGGTCAAGACCGCCGACTATGGCGAGATCGTTGATCTGGCCGGCGTCGATTTCGACAAGGACGTGTGCTTTACCTGGAACGGCACCACCTCGGGCGTGCGGGTTCCCAATGGCGATGTGATCCCGGCGGATCGCGCCGGGCTGACCCTGTGCGATGCCACCTCGGCGGCGTTTGCGATGGACCTGCCCTGGGACAAGCTCGATGTTGCAACCTTCTCCTGGCAAAAGGTGCTGGGCGGCGAAGCGGCGCATGGCATGCTGATCTTGAGCCCGCGCGCGGTCGAACGCCTTGAGAGCTATACGCCCGCATGGCCGCTGCCCAAGATTTTCCGCTTGACCAAAGGGGGCAAGCTGATCGACGGCATCTTTACCGGTGCGACGATCAACACCCCGTCGATGCTCTGTGTCGAAGATTACCTTCTGGCGCTTGACTGGGCCCGCGCCGAGGGTGGCCTGCGGGGCATGATCGCCCGCGCGGATGCCAATACCGCGGCCGTGACCGCGTTTGTCGAGGCGCATGACTGGATCGATTTCCTGGCGACCGACCCGGCGACGCGGTCGAACACGTCGGTTTGCCTCAAGTTCACCGATACCCGCATCACCGATGGCGCGAGCTTTGCAAAGGCCGTGGCCAAGCGGCTGGAGACCGAGAATATCGCGCTGGATATCGTGGCCTATCGCGACGCGCCCGCGGGTCTGCGCATCTGGTGCGGCAGCACGGTGGAAGCCGCCGATATCGAGGCGATGCTGCCCTGGCTGGCATGGGCTTTCGAGGCCGAGATCGCGGCGCTGAGCGAAGCCGCCTGAACCATGATGTTCCGGCCCCGGGCACGAACCGGGGCCGTTTTCCCCAATTTCCCAAGCAGGAGAATCTGGAGCCGTTCCGGATCAATCGAACAATGACCAAGCCCAAAGTACTCGTTTCCGACAAGCTGTCCCCGACCGCCGTGCAGATTTTCCGCGATCGCGGTATCGACGTGGATTTCGAACCCGATCTTGGCAAGGACAAGGACAAGCTGGCCGAGGTGATCGGCCAGTATGACGGCCTTGCCATTCGCAGCGCCACCAAGGTGACCGAGACCATCCTGCGCAATGCCGACAAGCTGCGCGTGGTTGGCCGGGCCGGGATCGGCACCGACAATGTCGACAAGGAAGCCGCGTCCAAGAAGGGCGTGATCGTGATGAACACGCCGTTTGGCAACATGATCACCACCGCCGAGCACGCCATCGCCATGATGTTCGCCGTGGCGCGCCAGATCCCCGAAGCCTCGGCCAGCACCCATGCGGGCAAGTGGGAAAAATCCAAGTTCATGGGCGTCGAGCTGACCGGCAAGACCCTGGGCGTGATCGGTGCCGGCAATATCGGCGGCATCGTCTGTGACCGCGCGCGTGGTCTCAAGATGAAGGTTGTCGCCTATGACCCGTTCCTGGGCGAGGAAAAGGCGCAGAAGATGGGCGTCGAGAAAGTCGAGCTGGAAGAGCTTCTGACCCGCGCCGATTTCATCACGCTGCACGTGCCGCTGACCGATCAGACCCGTAACATCCTGTCCGCCGAGAACCTGGCCAAGACCAAGAAGGGCGTGCGCATCATCAACTGTGCGCGCGGCGGTCTGGTCGACGAGGCGGCGCTGGCCGAGTTGCTGAAATCCGGCCATGTTGCCGGGGCCGCGTTCGACGTGTTTGCCGAGGAACCCGCCAAGGAAAACCCGCTGTTCAACCTGCCCAACGTGGTCTGCACCCCGCACCTGGGCGCGGCCACCACCGAGGCGCAGGAAAACGTCGCCCTGCAGGTTGCCGAGCAGATGTCGAACTACCTGCTGACCGGCGCGGTTGAAAACGCGCTGAACATGCCCAGCGTCACCGCCGAAGAGGCCAAGGTCATGGGCCCGTGGGTCAAGTTGGCCGGGCATCTCGGGGCGTTCATCGGCCAGATGACCGACGAGCCGATGAAGGCGATCAACATCCTGTATGACGGTGTCGTGTCGGAAATGAACCTCGAGGCGCTGAACTGTGCCGTGGTGGCCGGGATCATGAAACGCGCCAATCCCGAGGTGAACATGGTCAGCGCACAGGTCATCGCCAAGGAGCGCGGTGTCAAGATCAGCACCACCAACCAGGATAAATCCGGCGCCTTTGACGGCTATGTCAAGGTGACCGTGGTGACCGAAAAGCGCGAGCGGTCGATCGCGGGCACCGTGTTCTCGGATGGCAAGCCCCGCTTTATCCAGATCAAGGGTATCAATATCGATGCCGAGGTCGGCGCGCATATGCTCTATACCACCAATGCCGACGTGCCGGGCATCATCGGCACATTGGGTCAGACCATGGGCGAGAACGGCGTGAACATCGCCAACTTTACGCTGGGCCGGGCGGACAAGGGCGGCGAGGCGATCGCGCTGCTCTACGTGGATGCCGAAGTGCCCGCACCGGTGCGTGAAAAGCTGGCCAGCACCGGCATGTTCCGTCAGATCAAGCCGCTGGAATTCGACGTGGCCTGAGTGCGCCCGACGCATATGACATGACATGATGCCGTCTGCCTGTCCGGGTGGGCGGCATCATGATTTCGCGGCCACGGTGCCGGACTCTCTGCTTTTCATCGGACCCAAGCTGCGCTAGCCCACGCCCATGACCCAACCCGTTTACGCCATCGGCGACATTCACGGCCAGATCGGCTTTCTCGAAACGGCGCTCGACCTGATCGCTGCGGATGGGGGCGAGGATGCACAAATCGTGTTCCTTGGCGACCTCGTGGATCGCGGCCCTGACAGCCGCGCCGTGATCCAGCGGCTGTTCGACGGGCAGGCCGCGGGGCGCAACTGGCGGATCGTCAAGGGCAATCACGACCGCATGTTCCATCGTTTCGTGACCGGGGCGATCGAACATGACGCGCGCATCCTGTCCGGGCTGGGCTGGTTGCATCCCCGGCTGGGCGGTCTTGCCACGCTTGCCTCCTACGGGGTCGATGTCGAAACCGACCAGTCGCCCCAACGGCTTTTTGCCGAGGCGCAGCAGGCGGTGCCACGGGCGCATCTGGACTATGTGAACAACCTGCCACTCTATATCGAACACGAAGAACTGCTCTTTGTGCATGCGGGCGTCGCGCCGGGTGTGGCATTGCAGGACCAGATCGAGGATGATCTCGTCTGGATCAGAGAGCCGTTCCTGTCCCATGCCGACCCGCATCCGTGGCTGGTGGTGCATGGGCATACGGCGCTGGATATCCCGTTTCATTTTGGCAACCGGATCGACCTGGATGGCGGTGCCGGATATGGCCGCCCGCTTGTCCCAGCGGTTTTTGAGGGGCGCGACTGCTGGCTGCTGACCAAGGGCGGGCGGATGCGGCTGACGCCTTAGCCGTCGGACCAAAGATCGGTTGACAGGTATTTCAGACCGCTGTCGCAGATGATCACGCCGATCCGGCCGCCGGCCTCTGGCCCGGCCAGCAGGTCAAGCGCCGCCGCCACGTTTGCCCCGGCGGAAAACCCCGCGAAAATGCCTTCTTGCCGCGCCAGCGCCCGCGTGGTCTGTCGCGCGGTGTCGCCGCTGATGGTCAGAAAATCATGCGCCAGCCCGCGCTCAAGCAGCGATAGCTCTGCCATGGCGTAACCGCCGCCCTGGATCGGGTGGCCGGGATGGGTCACCGCTTGCCCGGCGAGCGCCGCCGCGCCCTCGGGTTCCACCACATAGCCGCGCAGCGCCCGGTTGCGTTGCCGCAGGGCCCGCATCGTGCCGCCAAAGGTGCCGCCGGATCCCGCGAAATCGACAAAGGCGGTCAGGCTGCAATCGCTGTCGGCCCAAAGCTCTGGTCCGGTGGTGTCGAAATGCGCCATCGCGTTGCCGGGATGGGCGAACTGGTTGGCGCGAAACGCCCCGCGCTCGGCGGTGATCCGCCGCGCCGCGTCTTCGACCAGCGCCAGATCGGCGCCCGATACCTCGCCCGGTACGCTGTGCGCGGCCTGATCGACCAGCACGACCTCGGCGCCAAGCGCGGTCATCATCCGGGCCCGTTCGGGGGAATTGCCCCGGCTCATCACCGCGACAAAGGGATGGCCCAGCACCGAACAGACAATCGCCAGCCCGGTGCCCATGTTGCCGCTGGTCAGCTCCACCACGGTTTGTCCAGGGGCAAGGGATCCGTCCGCCCGCGCCGCGTCGATGATTCCGCGGGCGGCGCGGTCCTTCTTGGAAAAACCGGGGTTGAGATAGTCCAGCTTGGCGAGGATTCGCCCCTCAAGCCCGCGCGATGCAACCATCCGGTCCAGCCAGACCGAGGGCGTGCGCCCGATGGCCCCGATGATCGAATCGCTTGCGCTCATGTCCAGTCGAGCACCACCTTGCCGCTCTGCCCGGACTTCATCGCGGCGAACCCGTCGGCAAAGTCGCTGGCGGCAAAGCGATGGGTGATCACCCCGCTTACATCCAGCCCGTTCTGCAACATGGCGATCATCTTGTACCAGGTTTCAAAGATCTCGCGGCCATAGACGCCCTTGATGGTGATCGCCTTGAACACGATACGCGACCAGTCGACCGGCGATTTCCCCGGCGGAATGCCCAGCATCGCGATGCGCCCGCCCATGGTCATCGCCTCGACCATCTGATCCAGAGCCCGCTGGTTGCCCGACATTTCCATGCCGACATCGAACCCCTGTTTCATGCCCAGCCGCTTGATCACGGCGTCGAGATCCTCGTTTGCAACATTGACCGGCACCACGTCGGCGACCTTGGCCGCCAGGTCAAGCCGCGCCTGGTTGATGTCGGTGATCGCCACGTGGCGCGCGCCCACGTGGCGGGCCACGGCGGCGGCCATGATGCCGATCGGGCCGGCCCCGGTGATCAACACGTCCTCGCCCACCAGATCGAAACTCAGCGCGGTGTGAACGGCATTGCCCAGGGGGTCCAGAATGGCCCCGATATCGTCGCTGATCTCATCGGGCAGCGGCACGACATTGAATGCCGGCAGCCGCAGGTATTGCGCGAACGCCCCCTGTTCGTTGACGCCGATGCCTCGGGTTTCGGGATCAAGGTGGAACTTGCCCGCGCGCACCTGCCGCGAATGATGCCCGATCAGGTGGCCTTCGCCGCTGCATCGCTGGCCGATTTCGAGGTCTTCGACATCGCGGCCAATCTCGACGATCTCTCCGGCAAATTCATGACCGGTGATCAGCGGAACGGGAACGGTCCTTTCCGCCCATTCGTCCCAGTTCCAGATATGCACATCGGTGCCGCAGATGCCGGTCTTGTTGATCTTGATCAGCACATCATCCGGGCCGATTTCAGGAACCGGCGCATCGACCAGCCACAACCCCTGGGCGGCCTGGGACTTTTCCAGCGCTTTCATCGTGTTTTTCATCAGATCACCCCGAGTTCCTTGCCAACGGTGCCAAAGGCGGCCAGCGCCCGGTCGAGTTCATCGCGCGTCAGTGCGGCGTTCATCTGGGTGCGGATGCGGGCCTGTCCGCGCGGCACCACCGGAAAGAAAAAGCCCGAGACATAGACGCCTTCGTCGAACAGGCGCGCGGCCATGTTCTGCGCCAGCTGTGCCTCGCCCAGCATCACCGGAACGATGGGATGTTCGCCCGGCAACAGGTCAAAGCCCAGTTTTTCAAGCCCGGCCCGCCAGTAACGCGCGTTTTCAAACAGCCGCGCCCGCAGATCGCCGCCGTTTTCCACCAGCCGGATCGCCTCGATCCCGGCGGCCACGATGGCCGGGGGCAGCGAGTTCGAGAACAGGTAGGGCCGGGCGCGCTGGCGCAACAGGTCGATCACCGGCTGCGGGCCGGCCACATAACCGCCGATCGCCCCGCCAAGCGCCTTGCCGAGCGTGCCGGTCAGGATGTCGGCGCGCACTCCAAAATGGTCCGGCGTGCCGGCACCGTTCGGCCCCATGAACCCGGTGGCGTGACAATCATCGACCATCAGGATCGCATCATACCGATCGGCCAGCGCGCGGATTTCGGGCAGTTTGGCAAGGTAGCCATCCATGCTGAACACGCCGTCGGTGGCGATCATCACATGCCGGGCACCGTCCTCGCGGGCCGCCTTCAGCTTGGCTTCGAGATCGGCCATGTCCGAGTTGGCGTAACGATAGCGCCGGGCCTTGCACAGCCGGATGCCGTCGATGATCGAAGCATGGTTCAGCGCGTCGGAAATCACCGCGTCTTCGGGGCCGAGCAGCGGTTCGAACACCCCGCCATTGGCATCGAAACACGCCGCGAACAGGATCGAGTCATCGGTTTCCAGGAACCCGGCCAGGCGTTTTTCAAGGTCGCGGTGCAGATCCTGCGTGCCACAGATGAAGCGCACGCTGGCCATGCCGAACCCGCGCGGATCCATGGCGGCGCGCGCCGCGGAAATCAGGTTGGGATGGTCCGCGAGACCAAGATAGTTGTTGGCGCACAGGTTGATGACGTGCCGGTCTCCGACATCGATCTCGCCGCCCTGCGGCGACGTTATCATGCGCTCGCGCTTGGTCATGCCTTCGGCATCGATCTGGGCAAGTGTTTCGGAAATATGTGACAGGAATGCTTGGGACATGATGGACCTCCGTTCGAGTCGGCTTCTATCATAGCGGATGCAATTCCGAAATAGGGGAATTTGCTATACTGGAAAAAAATCCGCCAAACCGGAATTTGTTGATGTCAGGGCGGCGGCGCCACCCGCAAGAGCTCTGAAACCAGCCGATCCGCGCCTTCGATGCCCAGCCGCACGGGTAGCGTAATGACCTTGCTGCGAAAGGCTGGGGGCAGGCGAACGGCGTCTTTTTCGGTGGTGACCATCTGCGCCCCAAGCGCCCGCGCCTCGGTTTCCATGCGTGCCATCAGGGTGCTTGTCAGCGGCTGATGATCGTCCAGCGGTTCGCAGCGGCGCAGGTCGGCCCCCAATTCGCGCAGCGTGGCAAAGAACTTGTCCGGCGTTCCGATGCCCGCAAAGGCCAGAACCGGCGTATCCGCCCAGTCCATGCCGGTCTGCAAGGGCGCGACCGCGCCCTTGAACCGTGGTACGGTGAGCGCCGCGCCCCAGTCATCGGTGAACTTGTCCTGCGCGGCGGGCTTGCCCAGCGACAGCAGCAGATCGGCGCGCCGCAAGCCAATGTCAACCGGTTCGCGCAGTGGTCCCGCCGGCAGACAGCGGCCATTGCCGAACCCCTGTTCGGCATCGACCACAATGATCGACAGGTCCTTGGTCACGGTCGGATTCTGGAACCCGTCATCCAGCACGATGACCGTTGCACCGGCCAAGGTCGCGGCCTGAACCCCCGCCGCGCGGTCATTCGCCACCCAGACCTGCGCAAAAGCGGCGAGCAGCAGCGGCTCGTCCCCCGTATCGGCGGCGGTGTGGGTCGCGGGATCGACGGATACCGGCCCGGTCAACCGCCCGCCATAGCCGCGTGTCACCACGACAGGTTCGTGCCCGGCATTGCGCAGCTGTTCGACCACCCAGATCACGGTCGGGGTCTTGCCGGTGCCCCCGGCATTCAGGTTGCCCACGCAGATCACCGGCACACCCGGGCGCGCTACCGGATCGCGCGCAACCCGGCGGGCGGTGACGGCGGCGTAAATCTGTCCGAGCGGAGACAGCAGCCGCGCCCGCCAATCGGGGGTGCCGGGGCCGGTGAACCAGAAGTCAGGCTGGCGCATGGTCGGGGCCTCCGCCGTCCAGTTGATCCAGGATCATGTCGACCAGTTCGTCGGTCATATGTGCGCCCTCGGTGACGATTTTCCACCCGGCCAATGCCATGGTCGCCGCGTAGTCAGGGGCCGACAATTGCACCACCGCGCTGCCCAGCGATTCGCCGTCATGTACCGCGCGCGCCGCCCCCGCCGCCGCCAGCCGGGCATAGGTTTCCACATGTCCGCCCACATGGCTGCCGTACAGGATCGCCGACCCGAGCGAGGCCGCGTCCAGCGGCGCGCAGCCCTGCGCATCGGGCGACAGCGAGTTTGCCATGAAGGTCAGTGGCGCGAGGCGATACCAGAGGCCCAGATTGTCGGCATCGCGCGACAGGATGATCTGGGTATAGTCGTCGATCATGTCGCCGGTATCCCAATCGACACTGCGCAGGTTGCGGGCGGCAATTCCCCGTTTGAGCGTTTCGACATCCGCATCCGCATGGGTCACCAGCACCAGCACGAGCCGGTGCAACAGCCGCAGCGCGCCCCTGTGGGCGTCCAGCACCGTGTCGAATTCGGCCTCGGTGACATGCGCCGCGAGCCAGACCGGCCTGCCGGAGAACTCTCGCGTCACATCGGCCAGTTCGTCATCGGAACAGGGTGGTGGCGTGGCACAGCTGCGCAACCGGGCGGCGACGCGGATCTGTGCATTGGGCACCCCGACATTGCGGATCATCTGGGCGGCGGCATCGGTATTGGCGAGGATGGTGGTGAAACAGGCCAGGCTGGGTCCGGTCAGGTCGGGAAACCAGCTGTAGCGCCGCGCCGGGAAGTCGGTTTCGCCAACATCGAGCAGGATCATCGGCACCTCGGCCTCGGCGGCGGCGGCGACCAGGTTGGGCATCAGATGCCCACCGGTCCAGAGACAGAGATCGGGCAACCAGTGATCTAGAAACGCCCGCGCCCCGTCCGGGTGATCGGACCCGAGTGTCACGATGTGATCGCAGCCGTTCTGCGGTGTTGGCGGCGGCTCAAAGCGCGCGGTTTCGATGGTGATCAGCAGATGCAGGTCGGGCCGCATGATCCGCAACCGCAGGCTCAGATCGCAGAGCGCGGAATAGCGGTGTTCGGTGGTGGCATGGGCCCAGATCAATTCGCCGCGCGGCCGTGGCGGCTGGGCCATGTCGCCGCCATTGGGCTGGCGCCGCGCAAAGGCGCGATAGGCGGCGAGGCCAAGCGACCGGTTCACGCGCTCAGCCTCCGCGCCTGGACGATGCCATCGCCGGGCGGTATCGCGGGCGGCAACGTGGTGGGGCCATGCTCGATGTCCTTTGCGCAAAGGCGGGATCAGGAAGTTTCCCAGCCTACGCAATGCGCGCTTGGCGTCAAGTCGAACGCAGCGCGGCTTGCAGCAGGCGGTGCATGTCCGCGCCCCCGGCGATCAGCCCGTTGATCTTGGGCTGCGGGTTGTTGAAACGCGGGGGTGCGCCGGTCTTGTCGGTACAGATTGCCCCGGCCTCGCGCAGGATCAGCTCGCCCGCGGCAACGTCCCATTCCCAGCACGGGTGCAGCGTGATCATCGCGTCGAACCGACCTTGGGCCACCGTTGCCATGCGATAGGCCAGCGACGGGCGATAGGCGCGGGTGAATGGTGGCACGGTGCCGCCGTGCCAGTTGCTCCCTGCCATGCTGGGCCGGTTGGCCAGCACCTGCGCACCGCTCAGCGCCGCGGTGCCGGATGGTGAAAGCGGTTCGCCATTGACCTGTGCGCCCCCGCCTTTGGCGGCGACATACATCAGGTTGCGCAGCGGCAGATAGATCACCCCCGCCGTCACGACGCCCCGTTCCGCGACCGCGATGGAATGCGCCCAGGTCGAGCTGCCCTCGGCAAAGCTGCGGGTGCCGTCGATCGGATCGACGATGAACACCCGGTCACGCGACAACCGCTCGGCGCTGTCCTCGGTTTCTTCCGACAGCCAGCCGTAATCGGGCCGCGCCCCGCGCAGCCGGTCATGCAACAGGTCGTTCACCGCCAGGTCGGCTTCGGTGACAGGCCCCGCGCCATCGGGCTTGTCCCAGCGGCGCGCATCGGGCCCGGCAAAGCTTGTGGCGATTTTGCCCGCCGCCCGCGCGGCATCGATCAGCAGGTCAAGATCAGTCGCCGGCAAGGGTCATCCCTTCGATCAGCAGCGAGGGCACCACGCGCGACAGCCAGGGCCGCGCATCATTGGCGGGGATGATCCGGCGCAACATGTCGCGAAGGTTGCCCGCGATGGTGCATTCATTGACCGGATGGGTAATTTCTCCGTTTTCCACCCAGAACCCCGAAGCGCCGCGCGAATAGTCGCCGGTATTGGGGTTGATGGTGCTGCCGATCATCGAGGTGACGAGCAAACCGGTGCCCATCGCCGCGATCAGCTCGGCCTTGCCTTGGGAGCCCTGCGTCAGGGCGGTGTTCCAGGTGGCCGGAGAGGGAGGGCCCGACACGCCGCGCGCCGCATTCCCGGTCGAGTCCATGCCAAGCTTGCGCGCGCTGGCGAGATCCAGCGTCCAGCCGGTCAGCACCCCGTTTTCAACGATGGCCCGGCGGGCGGTGGGCAGCCCCTCTGCGTCAAACGGGCGCGAGCCCGAGACCCGCGCGCGATGCGGGTCTTCGATGATCGACAGATGGTCGGGCAGCACCTGTTCCCCGAGGCATCCCTCGAGCCAGGATGAGCCGCGCGCAATCGCGGATCCGTTGGCCGCCGACAGCAGATGCCCGATCAGCGACGAGGAAATCCGTTCGTCAAACAACACCGGATAGGTGCCGGTGGCCGGTTTGCGCGGGCTCAGCCGTTCGACCGAGCGCTCGCCGGCGAGCCGGCCGATTTCCGCGGCGCTGCGCAGGTCCGACTGGAACACTCGCGCGTCGCCGTCATAGTCCCGCTCCATTTCCGTGCCGGTGCCGGCGATGGCGACGCAGCTGACCGAGCGGCTGGTGCGGTCATAACCGCCGGAAAACCCGTTGCTGGCCGCGATGTACAGGCTTTGCGCGCCATAAGAGGCATTGGCCGACTGCACCTGTGAGACGCCGGGCACCGCCAGCCCGGCGGCTTCGGCCTCGAGCGCGGCACGCTCGAGCGCGGCAGGGTCCGGTTCCGCGGCCGCATCCGCAAGCTCGAGCGTCGCCACGTCCCAGCCGCTGGCCAGCTGTTGTGGATCGGCGAGGCCGGCATGGGGGTCTTCCGGTGCCTCGCGGGCCATGGCAACCGCGCGTTCGGCCATGGCCGCGATGGTTGTTGCGCTGCGGTCGGACGCCGAGGTGATGGCCGAGCGGTGCCCGACAAACACCCGCAGGCCCAGATCGGTCGCCTCTGACCGTTCCGCCATTTCCAGCGTGCCGTTGCGCACGTCGATCGATAGCGCCGTGCCCTGAATGGTGAGCGCCTCGGCGGCATCGGCCCCGGCGTCGCGGGCCGCGCGCAACAGGGCGTCGGCGAGATCTGGCAATGAAACGGACATGCGCTGTTACTCCGGGTTTGGCCGCAGGTGTTGCATGCAGCTATGCCAGACGATGACGGCCTGCAAGGGGCGCGCCGGGCGGTCTGGCTCAGCCGCCCGGCCGGTTGCGCGTTACTGGATGCGTTGACCGTTGGCCAGGATATGGCCCTGCTGGTTGATCTCGATCTTCGAGTTCAGCGTGTCGGGCGTATCGCCGGGGACCGCCAGCAGCCCCATCATCATGCGTGCGCCCATCGCCTCTTCGTCGGCAACCAGCCCCATGCCGCTGAGCTTGTCGAGCAGGGCATTGGCCCCCACCAGCGTGAGATCGACATAGCCGGTCGGGCGCGGGAAACCGTCCATCGTGCTGGTATCGGAATTGTCAAAGGTGAAATCCCCCGTGCCCGACAGGCTGGCACCGACCAGCGAGACCAGCAGCTTGTTGATGGTCAGGGCGCTGATTTCGGCGGGCGGCGTGGTGGCGCGTTCCATCATCGCGGCCTCTTCCGGATCAAGCAGGTTGAACAGCATCTTGCCCTTGCCCACAGCGTCGAGCACCACCGTGGCCGGATCGCGCGGCAATTGCGCCGCCGGGTCGATCATCGACCACAGCATCTCGGACATGGTGAAATCGCCCAGGTTCAGGCCGATGGCAAAATCCTGATCCTCGTCCGACTTGCGCACCGGCATGCTCAGATTAAAGCCGGAAACGGCGGCCGAGATCTCGACGGGAACCGGCAGGTCGCCACCCTGCAACGAGATCGCGCTTTGTTTTTGTTCCACGTCATAGGCAAGCCGGTCGGCGTCCATCTTGAAACCAAAGCTGCCGCCTTGCGAGGTGCTGGCAAAGGCAAAGGATTCACCGTCGCCTACGCCCTGGATATCGGACATGCCTGCGCCGTAGGCCAGGGTGACATCCGCGGCAAAGCCGTTTTCCAGCGAGGCGTTGAAATCGTTGGGGTCCATCTCGAGCGGGACCGTGCCGGTGCCCTCGGCCTGAACATCCTGCATCGCGCCCTTGAAGCGGCCCATGTCATCGGTGTCGGGGTCGTCGAAATTGATGTCATAGCGCAGCGCGTCGGCGGTCATCCGTTGGCTGTAGCTGCGCATCTCGCCGGTGAGCATGCGGGTGTTGGTGTTGATGTTTTCCAGCGACACAAGCACGCTCAGCATGTCCTGCGGCATCGGTTCGTTGTCGATCTCCAGCGACGTCAGCTCCATCGCGGCCAGCGCCGAACTATAGGCATAGGTCACGTCGCCCGGTTCCCCCGACGCGGTCATCGCGCTGTCGTTCTGCGCGAGTGTCAGCACGCCATCGACCGGATCGCCGGTCTCGTCCACGGTGGTGAACGTCATCGGGATGCTGTCGGGCATGGCAATGTCGACGGTGCCATCGCCGTTCTCGGCAAATGCCAGCCTGTCCATGGTGATCGCGAACCGCCCCTGCGCATCGGCGAGCGGCATGTCGATGGTCAGGTTGCTGATGGTCAGGGTTCCGCCAGAGGCGGCTTCGTTGCCCGACACCGCATAGCCGGTGGATGCCAAGTAATCCTGCCAATCCGCCCAGACATCGGCAGCGGTCAGATCGGCATGGGCCGCCTGTGTAGCGAGGACATAGACAAACGCGGCACCAAAGCCCCGTGCGAAACGAGCGGTCATGGGCTAACCCTTCCAAAACAGATTTCGGCGCATCGTCTGCGCTTGGCAATCGGGCGTCAAGGGGTGGACCCGATCAATTCGCCGCATTACCCCTGACGCAGGCGGCATTGTGAAGGAACGTGCAGATGGACATGACGGGTAAGACAGTATTGATCACCGGGGCCAGTCGCGGGATCGGTGCCGAGGCGGGGCGGGTCTTTGCGCTTGCCGGGGCCAATGTGGGCCTGCTGGCGCGCAGCGAGGCACGCGTGGCAAGTCTGGCGGACGATTTGGGCGAACGCGCCTTTGGCATGGCCTGCGACGTCGGCGATTTCACGCAGGTCGAGGCCGCGGTGCAGGCCTGTGTCGAGCGGTTCGGCGGGCTGGACGTCCTGATCAACAATGCCGGTGTGGTCGAGCCGATTTCACATCTTGCAAGCGCCGACCCCGCCGAATGGGGCGATGTCATCGACATCAACCTGAAAGGCGTGTTCTATGGCTTGCGTGCGGCGTTGCCGGTGATGACAGCGGCAGGCGGCGGCAGCATCCTGACCATCAGCTCGGGGGCCGCGCATGGGCCGGTCGAGGCATGGAGCCACTATTGCGCCTCCAAGGCCGGGGCCGCGATGCTGACCCGCTGCGCCGACAAGGAAAACCGCGAGGCCGGCATCCGCGCCATGGGCCTGTCGCCGGGCACCGTCGCCACCCAGATGCAACGCGAAATCAAGGCCAGCGGCATCAACCCGGTGAGCCAGCTGGACTGGGAAGACCACATTCCCCCGGATTGGCCCGCACGTACCCTGCTATGGATGTGTTCCCCGGATGCGGATGAATTCATCGGCACCGAGATTTCCCTGCGCGACCAGGCCATCCGCGAACGGGTTGGCCTGACATGATCGACCTGCGGCAGGAGGACGGGTTGTGGACGGTGACGTTGAACCGGCCGGACAAGGCCAATTCGCTGACGGCGGCGATGCTTGATGAACTGACGGGCATTGCCGAGGCGGCGACCGATGCACGGGCCCTGATCCTGACCGGGGCGGGCAAGGTGTTCAGCGCCGGGGCCGATCTGGACGAGGCGCGGGCCGGGCTGGCCACGTCGGATGTCTGGGAGCGTCTCTCCGGAGCCATCGCGCGCCTGCCTTGCCTGACCATCGCGGCGCTGAACGGAACCCTTGCGGGCGGTGCCATGGGCATGGCGCTGGCCTGTGATCTGCGCATCGCGGTGCCGGGGGCCAAGTTCTTTTACCCGGTGATGAAGCTGGGCTTTCTGCCGCAACCGTCCGATCCCGCTCGGCTTGCCGCGCTGGTCGGGCCGGCGCGGGCCAGATTGATCCTGATGGCGGGCCAGCGGATCATGGCGGACGAGGCGCTGCAATTCGGTCTGGTGGACAGGATCGTGGCGCCGGAAGACCTGCAGACCGCGGCTCATGACCTCGCAGCCGATTCCCGCGCCGCCGCCCCCGAGATTGCCGCGGGGATCGCGCGGCTCTGCGGCAAGCCGGTGGGCTAGCGCCTGCCGCGTCGTTTGCCCGGCACCCGTGATCGGAAACCGGGCGGGCGCTTGCGCACCCATGCAATGAACTTTGCCAGCCGGGGATGGGCCTGCAAGGCCTCGATGGTGCAATAGGCGCGGGCCAGTTCGGTTTCGCTCAGGGTCGCATGTATCTCGCGATGACAAATGTCATGCAGCAATACCGTCGGCCCGCCCTTGCCACCCCGCAACCGCGGGACAAGGTGATGCAGGCTCTGCGGCACCTCCGCCGGAACCGGGCGGCAGCACAGGGCGCAGGTCGGAGGCGTCTCATCGGACATCGTGCTTGATCCTTTGGCGCCAGACGGGCAAGGGTCTTTGGGTAATACGTGAAACGAGTATGGGCAAGTGTGATGGATTTCGATCTGGAGAACCAGCCGGAGATCGTCCGGCAAGCGGTTGATCTCGGGTTGCAGGGCTGGGACCTGGCCAAGGGCTGGCTGCTCAGCCCGGCGGCGTGGACGCAATTCGCCCTGTTGGTGGGCGCGTTTGTCGTGGCGCTTCTGGTGACCCGCAAGGTGCGGCCGGTGCTGACCCGGCTGTTGACCCCGGCCGATGGGCAGGAGGGCATGATCGCCACAGCCCGGCGCACGGTTCTGGCCTTTCTGCCGCTGATCCTGCCGCTCATGGCCTATCTCTTGACCGGCATCGGCGAAGGCGTCGTGCGCTCGATCTTTGACAGTGGTGAGGTCATCGCCTTTGGCAAGCGGGTGTTCCTGTTCCTCGCCGCCCGTATTCTGGTCAGGGAAATCATCGACGAGCCGTTCCTCAACATGCTTGGGCGGTTTGTGTTGCTGCCGATTGCGGGGCTCTATGCGCTGGGCCTGCTGGACGATGTGAACCTGTGGCTGACGGAAACCACTGTAGGGCTTGGCAATATCCGGTTCTCGCTGATGGCGCTGGCGCGGGGCCTGATCGCGGGTAGCCTGCTGTTCTGGTTCGGGCGCTGGTCCAACGATCAATCGGCGGCGTTTCTCAAGAAACAGGACCAGATGCGCCCCGCCACACGCGAATTGGCGATCAAGGCGGCGGAAATCGCGATTTTCGGCCTCGCCTTCATCCTGTTGATGAACATCATGGGGGTAAACCTGTCGACCCTCGCGGTTCTGGGTGGTGCCATTGGCGTGGGTCTTGGGTTTGGCCTGCAAAAAATCGCGTCGAACTTCATCTCGGGCGTTATCCTGTTGCTGGAAGGACAGGCCACCGTGGGCGACTACGTCGAGCTCGACGGGGGCGAGGCGGGCACCATCGTCAAGATGACGGCGCGGGCGGCCATCCTTGAGACCTTTGACGGGCGCTGGATCGTGGTGCCCAACGAGGATTTCATCACCACGCGCGTGGTGAACTACTCCGACAGCGGATCGGCCAACCGCTACGAAGCGCCGTTTTCCGTCAGCTATGATACCGATATCAACACGGTTCCCGAGATCATCGAAACCGCCGTGGCCAAGCTGCCCTTCGTGCTGGATGACCCCGAGGGGCCGGATTGCGAGCTGCGCGGATTTGGCGACAGCGGCATCGATTTCGCGGTGGAATTCTGGGTCAACGGCATCGATGACGGCAGCAACAAGTTCACGCCACAGGTGCTCTTTGCGGTGTGGAACGCGCTGCGCGACAACAACATCCAGATCCCGTATCCGCATCGGGTGGTCGAAATCAAGGGCGGCCTGCCTGCCCCGTCGGAATGAACCACCGGCACGCCCTGGTCATTGGTGCCGGTCCCGCGGGGCTGATGGCGGCGCAGGAACTGGCGCAGGCCGGGTGCCGTGTGACGCTGGCCGAGGCCAAGCCGTCGGCCGGGCGCAAATTCCTGATGGCGGGGAAATCGGGTCTGAACCTGACCAAAGATGAACCCGACGCGGCGTTCCTCGCGGCCTATGGCGCATCGGCTGGCTGGCTGGCGCCGATGCTCGCCGGGTTCGGGCCGCAAGCGGTGCAGAACTGGGCGCGGGGGCTGGATCAAGAGGTGTTCACTGGCAGCAGCGGGCGGGTTTTCCCCGTGGCGATGAAGGCCAGCCCGCTGTTGCGGGCGTGGCTGGCGCGGCTGGACGCGTTGGGTGTCACCCGGCACATGCGGTGGCGTTGGGCCGGGTGGACCGCACAGGGCGCGGCGCGGTTCGAGACCCCGGATGGGCCACAGGAGCGAACGGCCGATGTCACGGTTCTGGCCGTGGGCGGCGCCAGCTGGGCACGGCTGGGATCGGACGGCACCTGGACGCGGATGCTCGCAGACCGTGGCGTGGATCTCGCCGGTTTTGCGCCATCGAACACCGCGCTGGATGTGGCGTGGAGCGCCCACATGGCCCCGCATTTCGGCTCGGCGGTGAAATCGGTGCGCTGGCAGGCCGGGGCGCTGACATCGCGTGGCGAAGCGACGATTTCCGCGCGCGGGCTCGAGGGCGGCGGCGTTTACACGCTGACGCCTGCGCTGCGCGAGGGGGCAGGGCTGCGGGTTGACCTTCTGCCCGACGTGACCCACCATGCGCTGAACCGGCGGCTGGCGTCCAGGGGGGGCAAGGTCCGGCTGTCACATTGGCTGCGCAACGGGCTGCGCCTGCCCCCGGCCAAGGTGGCGCTGTACTTTGAAATGACGCAGGGTGCCGCTTTGCCGCGCGACACATGGGTCGCCACGCTGAAATCCCTGCCCGTGCGCCTGACCGGCCTGCGCCCGATCGACGAGGCGATCTCGACGGCGGGCGGGGTCAGGCGATCGGCGGTGGACGAGCAGTTGATGCTGCGCGCGCTGCCCGGCGTGTTCTGTGCTGGCGAGATGCTCGATTGGGATGCGCCCACCGGCGGCTATCTGTTGACCGCCTGCCTGGCGACCGGGCGATGGGCAGGGCAGGCGGCGGCGCACATGGCGCTCAAGGCCGCAGCCCGGCCCGGTACCTAGCCCTCGGCCAATGCCTTGACGCGCTGGAACGCGGCGCGGGCGCGCATCGATTTGGCATAGGCAAGGATGGTGTCGTTCTCGACCGGGAACTTGGCCGCGTAGGCCCAGTTCAGGCAATGCACGGCGATGATATCGGCAATCGTCATGGTATCGCCCATCAGGAACGGCCCCTCGAACTGCTCGGCCAACCGGTTGACGTTGTTGCCGAATTCCCAGGCGAGGCTGGGTTTGACCTCGGGCACACGCTTGTCTTCGGGCAACACAAAGCTGTGGCGCGCGGCGGTCCAGATGACTGCGTCCAGCTCATCGAGGACCCTGTTGCTCAGCGCGTCCTGCCGAGCGCGGTCGATGCTGCCCGCCGGATGGGTCAGCGCGCCATGCCTGTCGCCGAGATAGGTCATGATCGCGGTCGAATCGGTGATGATGTCGTCGCCGTCCTGCAATACCGGTATCTTGCCCAGCGGGCTGAGCGCCATCACCGCCGCGCTGCGGGGCGGGGATTGGATCAGCTCGTAAGGCTGGCCAAGCTCTTCCAGCATCCAGAGAACGCGAAATGTGCGGGTGTTGATACTGCCAAGGACCTTGTACATGTCTTTCTCCTGATGCGGTTCGGGCCGCATAAGGGGCTGCATCCCGGGCCGCGTCAAGGGCGCTTATCGCGGGCGGATGCGCATGGCCAGCCAGATCAGCGTGCGCTCCATGATGGCCATTGCCGGCGCGGTCTGACCGGCGGAACGCAGTTGCAGATCGGTATCGGTCAGCCGGGTCAGCGCCTTTTGCAATTCGATCGGGCCCCAGGCCTTGGCCTGCCGGATGATGCGGTCGCGGCGCCGGCCATAGACCGGCGGGCGCAGCCGTCCGACACCGTTTGCCGGGCCGCCGGGATCCGCGGCGGCGGTATACAGCATGCGGAAATGCCGCGTTGCCCCGATGCAGAGCGTGACCGCGTTGGTTCCCTGTGCCTGCAACCGATTGAGCAAGGGCCCGATCTCGGCGTCCCGTTGCTCGGCCACCACGTTCAGGATGTCATCCAGCGCCGCCTCGGTCGATTGCGGCGCACAGGCGGCGATGTCGTCAAGGCCGAGCCCGGTGTCATCGCCATGTTTGTACAGCGAGAGCTTGTCGACGGTGCGGGCAAAGTCACCGGGGCCAAGTGCCGCCGCCAGATCCGAGAGCGCCGCCATACTGTCTGCGGGCACCTTGCGCAGGCCCGCTGCGGCCAGGATACGCTCGACCTCGGCGCGGCTGGGCGGTTCGTCGTAGAGTCCGACGGCCAGCGTATTCCGGTGAGTTTCAAACAGCTTGCGCAGTTTCGAACTGGCCTTGAGCTGGCTTGCGGTGACGATGATCTGGGCGTCGCCGGCCTGCCAGTCCTGAACGGCGGACTGGATCGCCGGGGTGGCGGCGTCGGTGGCGGCGTCGACAAATACGGCGCGGGGGCCGGGAAAGAACCCGACAGCCTTGACCGCGTCCAAAAGCAATGCCGGATCGCCCCGCAGATCCGCGCCTGGCATCCGGGTCAGCCGCATTTCTTCCTCGGCCCCGTCCCCGAGCAGCGCGGCGATCACCTGTTGCCGCTTGAGCGCGACCCGCATGGCATCCGCGCCATAGATCAGCAAACCGGTCCGGTCCGGGTCGGGCTTGGCAAAATAGCTATCCGCATCCCGCCCGGAGAGTTTCACGATGACAGGTCCACGGTCGCGTTGAGCCGGCGCACCACCTGATCGGCGAGAATCACCATCAGCCGTTCCCGCGCGTCCCGCTGGGCGGCCAGCGTTTCCGCCGTGTTGCCGGTTGCCGAATACCCGGTGAAATTGGTCACGTTGCCGGTTTCGACGCTGCGCCCGCCGTCGATCTCTCTGAGATCATAGGTGATGGTGCCGGTGACGCTGTAATTGGTGATCGAACCCGATGGGGTGATCGCCTGGCCCTGGATGCCGATTTCCAGCACCATGGACAGCCGATAGACCGGGGCGGTCGACCGGCCAAGCTGTTCTTCAAGGCGGCGCACGAGGTAATAGGTATTCACCCCCTCGGGCGCGTCGACGCGGACCTTGCCATACAGCGCCTCGCCGCCGCCACCCGGCCCATAGACCGGCTCAAAGCCGCAGGCGGCAAACGCCAGCGGCATCAACAGCAGGGAACGGCGGTCAAACAACGACATTCACGATCCGGCCGGGGACCACGATGATCTTTTTCGGCGCCGCCCCGTCCAACGCCTTTTGCACAGCGTCTATTGCCAGCGCGGTTTTTTCAACCTCGTCCTTGGGCATATCCTTGGGCACGCTGATTTCCGCGCGGCGCTTGCCATTGATCTGGATCGGCAATGTCACCGTGTCATCGATCAGCATGGCCGGATCCGCGACTGGCCATGGCGCGGTGGTGATCAGCCCCTCGCCGCCCAGACGGGCCCAGAGTTCCTCGCTCAGATGCGGGGTCATGGGGGACATGAGCTGGGCCAGGGTCCTGGCCGCTTGCAGTTTGGCTGCCTTGCCGGCCTTGGACTTGGCCAGCGTGTTGGTAAAGGCATAGAGCCGGGCGATTGCAGCATTGAAGCCAAAGGATTCGATACCCAGCGTCACGTCGTTGATCGCCTTGTGCATGTCGCGCAAGAGGGTCTCGTCATCGGCCTGCGGCGCGGTGTCGGAACCGGCAATGTCATTGGCGATGCGATAAACCCGGCCCAGATGCTTGTGCGCGGCCTCGGCCCCGGCGGCGGTCCATTCCACGTCGCGTTCCGGCGGGCTGTCCGACAGCACGAACCAGCGCGCGGTATCGGCGCCATAGGCCGAGATGATGCTGACCGGATCGACCACGTTCTTCTTGGATTTCGACATCTTGGCCGAGGGGATGATCTCGACCTCGGAACCGTCGGGCAATTTGCCGTCGGTCACGTCTTCGGGCAGGTGATAGACCGGGCGGCCATTGGCGTCGCGGGTCTGGTAGATTTCGTGCGTGACCATGCCCTGCGTGAACAGCGCGTCAAACGGTTCGATCGCCTTTTGCGGCAGGTGGCCGGTGATATGCATGGCGCGCGCGAAAAAGCGGGAATAGAGCAGGTGCAGGATCGCGTGTTCGATGCCGCCGATATACTGATCGACATTCATCCAGTACTCTGCCTCGGCCAGATCGGTGGGGGTGTCGGCACGGGGCGCGGTGAAACGGGCGAAATACCACGACGAATCGACAAAGGTATCCATCGTGTCGGTTTCGCGTTTCGCCGGAGCGCCGCAGGACGGGCAGGCACAGTCGCGCCAGGTCGGGTGCCGGTCGAGCGGGTTGCCGGGGATGTCAAAGCTCACGTCATCGGGCAGGCGAACCGGCAGGTTTTCTTTTTTCTCGGGCACCACGCCGCAGGCATCGCAATGCACAACCGGAATCGGGCAGCCCCAATAGCGTTGCCGCGACAGGCCCCAGTCGCGCAGGCGGAAATTGGTCACGCCCTTGCCCCAGCCCTGCTGTTCCGCAAGGTCGATGGTGGTGTCGACGGCTTCCTGACCGGTGGCGACATCCAGCCCGGCAAAATGGTCGAGCCATTTCACCTTTTCGGTCTTGGGCGGCACAAAAGCCTCGGATTCAACCGGTTTGGGATCGTCAAGCGACAGGAAGGTATCGCGCACGGGCAGGTCGTATTTGCGGCAGAAATCAAGGTCGCGCTGGTCATGGGCCGGGCAGGCAAAGATCGCGCCGGTGCCGTAATCCATGAGGATGAAATTGGCGATCCAGACCGGCAGTTCCCAGTTGGGGTCCAGCGGGTGTTTCACCGTCAGGCCAGTGTCAAAGCCCAGCTTCTCGGCCTTTTCCAGCGCCTCTTCGGTGGTGCCGCCCTTGCGGCATTTGGCAACGAATTCCGCAACTTCGGGGTTTTCCGCCTCGAGCTGGCGGGCGATGGGGTGATCGGGCGATATGCCGACGAACGAGGCCCCCATGAGCGTGTCGGGCCGGGTCGTGTAGACGGTGATCGGATCGCCGCCATCGGTGCGGTCAAACGAGAATTCGAGACCGCGGGATTTGCCGATCCAGTTTTCCTGCATCAGCCGCACCTTGGCGGGCCAGTTTTCCAGCCCGTCCAGCGCGTCGAGCAACTCCTCGGCCATGTCCGAGATCTTGAAGAACCATTGCGTCAGCTCGCGCCGCTCCACGTCGGCACCCGAGCGCCAGCCCTTGCCGTCGATCACCTGTTCATTCGCCAGAACCGTCATGTCGACCGGATCCCAGTTGACCACCGCGTTCTTGCGATAGACCAGCCCGGATTCGAGCATGTCGAGGAACAACGCCTGTTGCTGGCCGTAATATTCTGGGTCGCAGGTGGCGAATTCACGCGACCAGTCGATGGACAGGCCCAGGGGCTTCATCTGGCCGCGCATGTCGGCGATGTTGTCATAGGTCCATGTCTTGGGGTGGCCGCCGATCGCCATGGCGGCGTTTTCCGCAGGCATCCCAAAGGCATCCCACCCCATCGGGTGCAGCACGTTATGGCCGGTCGAAATCTTGTAACGCGCGATCACGTCGCCCATCGTGTAGTTGCGCACATGGCCCATATGGATGCGCCCGGACGGGTAGGGAAACATCTCGAGCACGTAGTATTTGGGGCGGTCGGTCTTGTGGCTGGCGGTAAAGACACCGGACTTGTTCCAGGCCTCTTGCCACTTTGATTCGATTTCCGCGGCGGAGTAGCGCGACATGAAAGCGGTCCTTTGACTGAAAACGCCGGGCATGAACCCGGCGCCCTGATGGTTGTCTATGCGATTAGGTCAGATACGGCTGTCCTGAACGCGAAGCTGGCGGGCGCGGGACAGGATCGCATCCTCGACCGCGCGGGTGGTTGCGGCGCTGACCGTGCCTCCGCCCGAGGTATGCAGCGATACCTTGAGCGAGCGCGCATCCAGCGCCGGATCGTCAATCAGCACCGTCGCCCGATACGACCGGCCGCCGCCGGGCGGTGTGCCATACCCGGTCACGATGACGCCGGTGAATGGATCGACATCTGTAACCGGCAGGAACCCGAGCACGTCAAGCGAGGCCGCCCAGAGATATTTATTCACGTTGACGGTCTGGTCGGTCTTGCTGGGTCCGAAAATGTCCCAGATCGTCGAGCCGTCGGAATCGGTCAGCCCCGCGGTTTCGCGGTTGGTGGATTCATAGTCCGATGGAGCGACGGCCTGTGGTACTGCCCGTTCGCCCGAGCGCCGGTTGCCGCAGGCGGTCAGGCCCAGGCAGACCAGAATGATCAGCGTTGCCTTGAAGAATCCAGTGAGGTTCATCGTCAAATCCCGAACAGTGTTGGCAAGGTTCCTACCCAAGCGGGCAAGGTGGAGCAAGGCTTTACAGTATACAGGCGTGGCTCGGGGCGGCAAATCGCGGTCCTGTTGCGCCGGGGGCGTGGATATTATGCCCGTTGCGGGCCTGTGCCGTGCAACCCCGGACGCGGTGGGGCAGGGCGGCGCGACTGTGGCAAAGCTGCACCATCCGCGACCGCTTTGCCGCGCACCTGCTGCGAGCACTTGCCAAAACCGCCCCGAAAGAGCGAAACCCCTCTCCATACCCACGCCGGATTCCCCGGTTTGGGCGTATGATTTGAAAACCGAGGGAAATACGATGAAAAAGGTTCTCTTCGCAACGACTGCGCTGATCGCTCTTGGCAGCATGGCAGCAGCAGACGTTCGCCTGAGCGGTTACGGCCGTTTCGGCTTGGACTACAACGAAGCCAACTCCGACAACCCGAACGACGCCAACTACAACGGCATCAGCGACACGACCATCACCTCGCGTCTGCGTCTGCAGGTGGACATGTCGACCGAGACCGACGGCGGCGTTGGCTTTAACGCCCGCTTCCGCGCTCAGGCCGAAAGCCGTGACAACAACCCGAACGGCGCAATGTTCAACGGCGCACGTTTCGGCGTGACCTATGGTGGCCTGATCGTTAACGTCGGCAACATCATCGGTGCGATGGAAAACGCTCCTGGCCTGTACACCACCGGCACCCGTTCGGCTGGCACCGGCATCGACGGCATGGGCTTCATGTCGCTGCCGCTCAAAGGCATCAACGTTGACCCGACCTCCGCGAACTACCTGACCGCTGGCACCAACTTTGCCTGGGACGCATACAGCTCGGGCGGCACCGGTGCGAACGGTATCGAAGCGATCTACACCGTTGGTGGCTTCACCGGTCACATCTCCTACAGCGACGACAACGACAATGTTGACGCGGCTGGCAACTTCGTTTCCGACGGCCTGTCCCGCGGCGCGATCATGCTGACCTACAGCTTCGGCGACTACTATGTCACCGGTGCATACCAGTCGGCTGACAACGCTGTGACCTACACCGACGTCAACGGTCGTGTGTACGATCAGGAAGACGGTCAGTACTTCCTGGCAATCGGTGGTGAATGGGGCAACTTCGGTGCCAAGCTCGCCTACGGTTCCAACGACATCGCTGACTCCGTCACGCTGGAAGGCAACATGGACATCGGCGCAGCCAGCAACATCCTGGTCTGGGTCAACAACACCAGCGTTGACGATGCCCTGCTGAACGTCGCCAACGAAAGCGCTGCCGGCGTTGCCGCAGTTGCAGAAGACCTGGACGGCACCGCGTTTGGTATCAACTACCAGTACGACCTGGGTGGCGGCGCAACCTTCGTTGCAGGTTACGCTCAGTCCGCAGCTGACGACGACAACAGCCAATTCCAGGCTGGCGTTTACTTCAGCTTCTAAGCTGAACTCAGGTTTGACCTGAATTTTGGGCGGGCCCTCGTGGCTCGCCCTTTTCTTTTGCGGCCGTCTGGTGTTTCTGTCGGGAAAACCGCCCGCGAGGACCAGATGCCCCTTTCCGACATCACCACACGTATGACCGCCGCCGAGACCGCCGCCGGGCGGGTGCCCGGATCCACGACCCTGATCGCGGTGTCCAAGGTGCAGCCGAATGAACGGGTCGAGGGTGTTCTGAGCCAGGGGCACCGCTGTTTCGGAGAAAACCGGGTTCAGGAAGCGGCGGGCAAATGGCCCATGTTCCGCGAGCAGTTTGACGGAATCGACCTGCACCTGATCGGACCCTTGCAGAGCAACAAGGCGCGGCAGGCGATGGAACTGTGCGACGCCATTCATTCGGTCGATCGCCCCAAGCTCGCCAAGACGCTGGCGCGGCTGGCGCAGGAGCTGGGCGCGTGTCCCGACCTGTTCATCCAGGTGAATACCGGCGAAGAAGACCAGAAGGCCGGCATCCTGCCAACCGAGGCAGACGGGTTCATCGCCGAATGCCGCGCGCTTGATTTGCCGGTTCGCGGGCTGATGTGCATCCCGCCCGTGCACGAAGAGCCGGCGCTGCATTTTGCCCTGCTGGCCAAGATGGCCGCGCGCAACGGGCTGAGCGGGCTGTCGATGGGGATGAGTGCCGATTTTGAAACCGCCATCGCGCTTGGGGCGACCCATGTGCGCGTTGGATCGGCGATCTTTGGCGAACGGACGCTCGGCCGGACCTAAAGCGATACGATCAGCCGCGTGCCCGGAGCCGCCCGCCGCGCAATCCAGCGCAGGTGATCGCGCCGAAAGGCGATACAGCCCTCGGTCGGATAACCGGGTCTGCGCCATTGATGCAGGAAAATCGCCGACCCCCGCCCCGGCACCGCGCGCGGCCAGTTCCAGTCTGTGAGCAGTATCAGATCGTAAAGCGGATCGGCGCGGCGCAGTGATTCGTGGCCAAAGTCGTGCGGTTTGCACACATGCAGGTTGTATTCGGGGTCGCGAATGTCGTCCGACCACAGGTCAACCGGTCCGATCGGGCGCGCCCAGGCCGTTGGGCGGGCCATGCGGTCGGGACGATACAGCAGCCCGGCGATGCGATGGATACCCGCCGGCGTCGCGCCATCGCCCTCGTGCTTGTCGTTGGTGATGCCGCCCTTGCCGATGGCACAGGGAAACCGCCGCCCGCCAAAGCGCAGCCCCAGGCGGGTCAGCACCATGTCGCCCGCGCTCATAGCAGGTGGCCGGATTTTGCCGCCTTGGTTGCCAGATAGCCGGTGTTGAACGCGGTTTCGCCCACTTTCAACGGCACACGTTCCACGACCTTGATGCCGGTATTCTCCATCATCGCGATCTTGGCCGGGTTGTTGGTGAGCAGCCGGACAGATGAGAAACCCAGAGATTTCAGGATATCCGAGCCAAGGCGGAAGTCACGCTCGTCATCCTCGAAACCAAGACGGTGATTAGCCTCGACCGTGTCAAAGCCCTGATCCTGCAAACTATAGGCGCGCATCTTGTTGGCAAGGCCGATGCCGCGGCCCTCCTGGTTGAGATACAGCAGAACGCCTGCGCCCTCGGCCCCCATCTGCGCCATCGCGGCGCGCAATTGCGGGCCGCAATCGCATTTCAGGCTGCCCAGCAGGTCGCCGGTAAAGCAGGCCGAATGCAGCCGCGCCAGCACCGGTTGGTCGCGCATCGGCTTGCCGATTTCCACCGCGTAATGCTCTTCGCCGCCATCTTCCGGGCGAAAGATATGAAGGCGACCGGCCTCCGAAACCTGCATTGGCAGGCGGGCGCTGACAATGTCGTCCAGCGGGCTGCGGTCATTCAGGTGGCGGGCGGCCTGTTCTCCGTCGATCAGCGTCAGCCCGTTCTGTGCCGCGAACATCGCCGGGTCCGCGACCGGCACCGCCACCACCGCAGGCAGCAGGCGCGCGGCCTTGGCCAGCCTGAGCGCGGCGCGATGCAGATCGGCCTTGCCGCCACGTTCCGACATCAGCGGCCCCTTCATCGGCGCGTTCAGATCATCGGCGGGATCTGCCACCGACCGCACCCAGCCCGCATCGGCATCCGCCGGCATGATGATCCGTGCCAGATCGCCATCATAGGCCCGCGCCTTGAGCGTTTCGGTGCGGCGCGCGGTAATTGCCACCACGGGGGTATCGGCAACCGCGCGCAGATCGGCCAGACGCGCCCCGTTCAGGGTTTCCGCCGACAGGGCGAGAATCGCGCTGTCCTGATCGGCAAGAACCACCGGCACCCCCATGCGCAGGTCGGCGCGTGCACGGGCCAGCAATTCGAAGAAATCGGGCTTGAGACTCATCTGATCACATCCGTTTTTGTCGTTCCTAACCCAGCCGCCGGATGTTTGAAACGGCAAAGGCCCATTGCCCGACAGCTGGCCCGCGACGCCGCGATCCGCTCACGCGCCCTTGATGCGCCTCGGGAATACGCGCAATCTGGGGCGGGATATGCGACGGAGAGTTACATCGGATGAGCCTGACCACCGACCAGATGGAACTGCGCGAGGATGACATTCGCAAACATTATCCCGCGGCCGAAGCCCTGCTTGTCGGGTTCGATCATGCGCCGCGCATTGCCTCGGCGCGCGCGGTGGCCGCGCCCGAGCGATCCGCCGGGATCGGCACGCGGCGGCGGTTTCGTTCGACCACGCCGGGGCTGGCCACACAGCGCAGCACGCGGCCCGACGGTGTGCGGTTGATCGAGCGGGTCGAGGCGGCGGACGGGGGCGACGTGCTGACTTCGCCAAGGCAGGCCGTCGCGATGCAATCCCTGCGGCGGGCGCTGGCGATTGCGCTGGCAGTGGTTGAAACCTATGGCGCGGTGACCCCGCTGGCCGAACTGAAGCGCGCCAACCTGGCCGGAGATCTGCCGCCCGCGCGCAAGACCGAGTTTTCCGAGTTATTGACCGCCGAGGCATTGATCACGCTGCATGTCTTTGCCAATGCGCTGGCCTATCTGCTGTCGTCGCACATGTCGGAAACCTCGGTCGAACCGGGCGAGGTGCAGGAGGTTCTGACGGATAACGGGCAGCTCGCCCTGCACGGAGCGCTGTGGGAGCTGGATCAGAGTCTGGCTGCACATGCAACCGATGATGCGCGCCTGATCGCCACGGCCAGCGCCCATGCCGAGCAGTTGATGGACAAGGTGGCGTTGCGGGCGCAGAACGCCGCGCATCTCGCCCCGTTTGACGAGGCGGTGTGGCGGGTCGAGGCCGATGATCTGACGCTCCGGGGCTTTTCACCGGCGAGCAAGGCAAAATCGTCCACGCTGACCATGACGTTCAAGAAACCGAACGAGGTGGTGGGCAACCATATCGCCAAGTACCAGGCGATGAAGCTGGCCAAGATGCTGATGGCCTATGATTTTGACCGCCGCCTGAACCCGTTTGCGGAACTGGGCGGATTCATCTTTACCTTCATGGGCGATGGCAAGCCGGGCACCGGCAAGACCACGCTGATCCAGATGATGGCGGGGATGATCAACGACTACTGCCAGAACGCAGGCTATCCGTTCCGGTACCAGAACCTGAGCACCGACAATATCGATAGCTATCAAGGCAAATCGGGGCAGAATGCCAAGGCGTTCATTAACACGATCCTTGATCCGGCGGTGATCGGGTTCGGCACCATCGACGACATCGACCAGCTGGCCGGAAAACGTGGCGACCGGCAATCCAGCGCCGGGCAGCTCGAGATCACCGCCGTGTTGATGGAGAGCTTTGCCGGGGCCAACACGGTTGTGCGCGGCAATTGTACGTTTGGCATGTTCTCGAACTATCCCGAGAATGTCGACGACGCCCTGCGCCAGCGCGCCGGGGCGCGGTTTCTTGTCGACGGGCCGCAGTCGCGCGAGGATTACATCGACATCCTTGCCCTGTTGATGGGCGGAAACCACGACATCCCGCTGGGCGATCACGCGCTGTTTGCGGCGCAAGAGATCAAGACCGCGGTGACGGCCAGCTTTGAGGGCCACAACCGACCGCATGAGGACGGTTTGCGCGCGGTGTTTGACCGGGTGCGCGGCGAGGTTGGCGAATTTGACACGCTCGCGGGGATGGGGACCTATCTCAAGGCGATCCAGCAGGCTGATGCGCGGTTCACCGGGCGGGCAATCAAGAACATCACCGACGCGGTCAAGGTGCGGGCAATGGATTTCGAGCTGCCAGATGAATGGATGGAGAACCCCGAACTGTTCCTGTTCAGGGATTACGACACCAAGAAGGCGATGATCGCCGATCTGCGGGTGCCGATCACCACCGACATGGTGCTGCAAGAGATCAACCGCTATGCAGACAGCGAGTTCCGCTATGCGGACAAGTCGGACGAGGCGGCAATCGACGCCATGGTGCGCGATTATGGCCGGGCGGAAGAGGCCAAGCGGCGGTTCCTGGAGGGGAAGGCCGAACACTAGCCCAACCCCGCTCCATCGACAGCAGGTGGCGGTTTTTTCGCTGGTCATGTGACAAGGCATCGCACATAGAGCTTCAGGTCACTTCAGAACGACAGGCGGTATTGTGGACAGGATCATTCTCGGTATCTGGCAAAATGCACCCGGATGGGTGTGGCCATTGTTTCTTGTGCTGTTGGCGGTTGGCCTGCTGTCGATGAAATCGCGCAGGAGTTCCACGATTCCCTATTTCTTTTACCCGCTTTTCGGGTTGAGCGCGGCCGGCTCTGTCGGCGGATTGGTTCACGTGCCGCTAAACTGGGTGGCCTTTGCCCTTTGCTATCTGCTTGGCATGGGGCTGGCCTATCGTTGGCAGGACGGGTTGATCCTGCAAAAAACCGGGCGGCGCATGCAGCTCAAGGGTGACCGGATCACGCTTGCGATCCTGATGTTGATCTTCTTCTCCAATTTCGTGAACGGAATTGTCGAGGCCGTTGGTCCGCAATTTCTGGGTGCGGTCATGTATACCGTTGTTTTTGCATCGATAATAGGCGCAGGTTCCGGCAGCTTTACCGGGCGGGCGCTGCGGGTCATTACCTTGGGTGAACGGGGGGCACCGCTGGCCCGGACGTAAAGGGCGCGTGATCTGCCCGTCTGGCCCCGACCGGCCCCGCCGGGGTCGTGTTGGAATGCGATGGGGCCGGGCGATTGCGGCGCCGCCGGGCGTGCTGCGACTTGCACACCGGCCCATTCTTTGCCATTGCCTGCGGCAACGCGAACTGACCGCAAGGGCCCGAGCCATGAAATTCACGCTTTCCTGGTTGAAAGACCATCTGGATACCGATGCCAGCCTTGACGAGATCCTCTATGCCCTGACCGATCTGGGCCTTGAGGTCGAAGAGGTGACGAACCCTGCGGCGCGGCTGGCGGATTTTACCCTGGGCAAGGTCGTCCATGCCGAGCAGCACCCCGATGCCGACCGGTTGCGGGTATGCAAGGTCGCGACGGATGAGGGCGAATTGCAGATCATCTGTGGCGCCCCCAACGCGCGCGAGGGGATCACGGTGGTCGTGGCCAAGCCCGGCGTCTATGTGCCCGGCATCGACACGACCATTGCGGTTGGCAAGATCCGCGGCATCGAGAGTTTCGGCATGATGGCGTCCGAGCGCGAGATGGAACTGTCCGAGGAGCATGACGGTATCATCGAACTGCCCAGCGGCGAAGTCGGCGACCGGTTCATCGACTGGCTGGCCGAGAACGACCCGGCCAAGGTGGACCCGGTCATCGAGATCGCGATCACGCCGAACCGGCCGGATGCGCTTGGGGTCGAAGGGATTGCCCGCGATCTGGCGGCACGTGGCCTTGGCACGCTGAAACAGCACGACGTGACCCCGGTGCCCGGCGATTTCCCGTGCCCTGTATCGGTCGGCATCGACGAAGATACGCTGGATGGCTGCCCGCTGTTCACCGGGCGGGTGATCCGGGGGGTCAAGAACGGGCCCAGCCCGCAATGGCTTCAGGATCGTCTGCGGGCCATCGGTTTGCGGCCGATCTCGACGCTGGTGGACATCACCAACTATTTCACCTTTGACCGCAACCGGCCGCTGCACGTGTTTGACGTGGCCAGGATGAACGGCGGGTTGCGGATTCATCGTGCGGCGGGAGGCGAGACCCTGACAGCGCTCGATGACAAGGATTACACCTTTGAACCGGGCATGATGGTGATTTCCGACGACACCGGAGCCGAAAGTATCGCCGGCATCATGGGCGGCGCGGCGACCGGCGTGACCGGGGAAACCGTGGACGTGTTTGTCGAGAGCGCCTTTTGGGATCACATCCAGATCGCGCTGGCGGGGCGCGCGCTCAAGGTCAATTCCGACGCGCGTTATCGGTTCGAGCGCGGCGTCGATCCGGAATTCACCCTGCCGGGTCTGGAACTGGCAACGCAGATGATCCTCGATCTGTGCGGGGGCGAGCCGTCCGAGGTTGTCGTCGCCGGCGCGGTGCCCGATCATTCCCGTGCCTACCGGCTCGATACCGACCGAGTTCAGAGCCTTGTTGGCATGGAAATTGCCGCCGATACACAGCGTGAAACACTGGCCAGGCTGGGCTTTGTGCTGGACGGCGACATGGCGCGGGTTCCGAGCTGGCGACCCGATGTGCAGGGCGAGGCCGACCTGGTCGAGGAAGTCGCCCGGATTGCATCGCTGACCGGGCTTGAGGGGCGCCCCTTGCCGCGCCTGACCGACGGCGTGCCCCGGCCGGTGATGACCGTCGCGCAACGGCGGGCCCAGGCGGCGCGCCGGACCTGTGCATCGCTGGGCTATAACGAATGCGTCAGCTATTCCTTCATCGACAAGGCCAGCGCGGCGCTGTTTGGCGGTGGTGACGATGCGACCCGGCTGGAAAACCCGATCAGCACTGAGATGAGCCATATGCGCCCGGCCCTGTTGCCGGGGCTGCTTCAGGCGGCGGCGCGCAACCAGGCACGCGGTTTCATGGATCTCGCCCTGTTCGAGGTCGGACCTGCCTTTCACGGTGGCGAGCCGGGCGAACAGCACAACCTGGTGACCGGCCTTCTGATCGGACGCACCGGCCCCAAGGACGTGCATGGTGCGACGCGCCCGGTTGATCTCTATGACGTCAAGGCCGATGTCGAGGCGGTGCTGGCGGCAATCGGTGCCCCGGCCAAGGTGCAAATCCGTCGCGGTGCCCGCGAATGGTGGCACCCGGGTCGGCATGGCCAGATTTGCCTTGGACCGAAAAAGGTGCTCGGCGTGTTCGGCGAGCTGCATCCCAAGGTGCTGTCGGCGATGGACGTCAAGGGGCCGGCGATGGGCTTTGCCATCTGGCCCGACGAAGTGCCGCAACCCCGCAAGAGCGGCGCGACCCGCGCGGCGCTGGAACTGCGCGACTTGCAGGCGGTGGAACGCGATTTCGCGTTCGTGGTCGATGCCGATGTCAACGCGCTTGATCTGGTGAATGCGGCGGCCGGTGCCGACAAGGCGCTGATCGAAGACGTGCGGGTGTTCGACGAATTCATCGGCGGCAACCTTGGCGAGGGCAAGAAATCGCTGGCCGTGACCGTGCGGATGCAGCCCTCCAGGACGACGCTGAAAGAAGCCGATATCGAGGCCGTGAGCGCCAAGATCGTCGAAAAGGTGACCAAGGCGACGGGCGGCGTGCTGCGCGGTTGATGCGCAACCTGACCGGCGCGGCGGTGGCGAATTCACGCCAACCGCCGCGATTGACTTGACCGGGGCAAGCTGCGACTTAGGCGGTGGCGATCCTCGGGGCAGCGATTTTTCGCAAATGGTTAAACGGCACAATTCCATCTGGCGGCGGTTCGGGCTGGTATTTCCGGCCCTGACCTGGCTCGTGGTGCAGTTTGCCATGGCGAGCGGCCTGCAGGCCGCGCCCGCCTCGGGTGTATTGATCGAGCTTTGCACCGCCTATGAAAACGCGCGTGTATTGATCGACCTGGAGACCGGAGAGCCCGTCGAACAGTCGCAACCCGCGCATGGCTGCGACTGGTGCCACAGTTTCGGCAAGGCGGTTGTCGTGCCGCGCGGGCTGGGCTTCGATTGGCGGGCGGTCGCATTTTACGCCGCTGGCCGGATGGTCCCGTCGCCGCCGTCGCATGTTGTCCTGCGGCTGGTGGGGGATGCGCTGACGCGGGCACCGCCGGTCGGCTGAGTTCACCGCATACCACCCGTCTTTGCCGTTCCACCCGCGCGGGTGGACGGACACATGTATGAACTCAGGACCTTATCATGTTCAACACGCTTCTTCGCGGTTTTGCCGCGGCTGCCTTCGTGGCGACCACATCCATGCCCGTCTGGGCGCATCACCTTTCGCTGACCGATACGGCGGATCGCACCGTCGAAGTGCCGCATGATGCCAAGCGCATCGTGCTCGGCTTTTACTTCGAAGACTTCATGGCCGTTGCCGGCCCCGACGCGTTTGACCGCGTTGTCGCCATCTCGCGCGCGCCGTGGGAAGGCTGGCGCAATCTGCAATGGCAGACCTATGTCGAGGCACTGCCGCAGATTGCCGAGCTGGCCGATGTGGGACATACCAGCGATGGCACCTTTTCGCTCGAAACGGTGATTGCCGCACAACCCGATCTCGTGCTGCTTGCCAGCTGGCAATATGATGCCCTGGGCGAGGTGGCCGACCGGATCGAAGATGCGGGCATTCCCATCGTCGTGCTCGACTACAACGCGCAGAATGTCGAAAAACACGTGGAATCGACCCGTCTTCTGGGCCAGATCCTTGGCCAGGAAGAGCGCGCCGAAAAGCTTGCGAGCGAATATGCCGACGCGGTCGCCGCCGTTCAGGCGCGCCTGGACGAGATCGACCAGGAGGCCGGCCCACGGGTCTATGTCGAGCTGGGTCGCAAGGGCAAGGATGTCTATGACAATTCCTATTCGGGCACCCAATGGGGCGCGGTTCTGGATCAGCTGGGCGCGCAGAACATCGCCAATGGCCAGATCGAAAGCTGGGGACCGCTCAGCGCGGAATACGTGCTGGCACAGAATCCCGAAATGATCCTGCTGGCCGGGTCGGGCTGGTCCGGTCAGGACGAGGCGATCGTCATGGGCCCCAATGTCGACAGCGCCCTGACCCATGCGCGGATGCGGCCCTATCTGGACCGTCCGGGCTGGGACGAGTTGGACGCGGTGGAAAACGGGCAAGTCTATGCGGTCTATCATGGCGGCAATCGCACGCTCTATGACTATGCCTTCCTGCAATTTCTGGCCAAGGCGCTCTATCCCCAGAGCTTTGCCGATGTCGATCCGCAGGCCGCGCTTGACCGGTTCTTCGAAACCTACATGCCGGTCCAGTTCCAGGGCACCTACATGACAAGACTGCCCTCCGGTCAGGACGGATGAGCCAGGCCAAGACACCGGAGGCGGCGGGGATCGCCGCTTCCGACCTGCCTTCGGCGGATGCCTATCGCGCCCTGGTCCACAAGCGGCTGAAGTGGCTTGCCGGTGGCGTGGCGCTGTTCCTAGTGCTGATGGTGGCCGATATCGTGACCGGGCCGTCGACGCTGGGCATTGGCGAGGTGGCCCGCGCCCTGCTGAACCCGTCGGGAACAAGTTCGATGACACGGGTGATCGTCTATGACATCCGCCTGCCGGTGACCTGCATGGCGGTGCTGGTCGGGGTGGCGCTCGGCATGGCCGGGGTGCATATGCAGACCATCCTGGGCAACCCGCTGGCCAGCCCCTACACACTGGGTTTTTCCGCTGCCGCCGGGTTTGGTGCGGCGATTGTCATCCTGACCGGTGCGACCCTGCCGCTGGTGCCCTGGCTGACCATTCCGCTGTCGGCCTTTGCGATGTGCCTCGTGGCCGGGGGGATCGTCTATTTCTTTGCGCGGATGCAGGGGATGAGCCCCGAAGTCATGGTGCTGGCCGGGATTGCCACCCTGTTCATGTTCCAGGCGGCGCAGTCCTTTGTGCAATACATTGCCTCGCCCGAAGTGTTGCAGGCCATCGTGTTCTGGCTGTTCGGATCGCTGTTGCGGGCCAGCTGGAGCAACGTGCCCATCGTCGCGGCGGTGATCGTCCTGGCGACCATCGCGGTGCTGCCCAATCTGTGGCAATTGACGGCCTTGCGCCTTGGCGGCGGGCGGGCGGCGGCAATCGGCGTCAACGTCCAGGCGTTGCGGATCAAGATTTTCGCGGTTGTGGCGCTGTTGACAACAGGAGCGGTGGCCTTTGTCGGCACCATCGGGTTTGTCGGCCTGGTCGCGCCCCATATCGCGCGCATGGCCGTGGGCGAGGATCAGCGCCTGCTCCTGCCGATGGCGGCGCTGGCGGGGGCGAATATCATGCTGTCGGCCTCGGTCCTTTCGAAAATCGTATCGCCCGGTGCCGTCATCCCCATCGGGATCGTCACCGCGGTGATCGGCGTGCCGTTCCTGTTCTTCCTGATCCTGCGCGGCCAAAGGAGACACTGGTGACCCTCGGAATTGACGGGCTCTGCGTCCGATATGGCGATGCTCCGGTTTTGCGCGAGCTGCGCGATACCTGGCAGAGCGGTGAGCTGACCGCCCTGATCGGCTGTAACGGGGCCGGAAAATCGACCATGCTCAAGGCGTTGGCCGGGCTGTTGCCCTCTACCGGAATGGTGCGGCTCGATGGCGCGACAATGCGGTCTGCGGACCGGTGCCGGCACATCGCCTACATGCCGCAGGATACCGGCGCGGCATCGTCGCTGACCGTGCTCGAGGTGGTCTTGCTGGGGCGTTTGCGCTCGCTGGGGATGCGGTTGCCAACCGGCGTCGTGCGCGCGGCCATCGAGGCGCTGGACGGGTTTGGCCTGGCGGGGTTGCAGGCCCGGCGGCTGGACGAGATCAGCGGCGGGCAGCGGCAGCTGGTGTTCCTTACCCAGGCGCTGTTCCGGGAACCGCGGGTGCTGCTTTTGGACGAACCGACCGCCGCGCTGGATCTGCGCCATCAGCTTCTGGTGCTGGAAAAGCTGCGCCATCTCACCGCGACCACCGGCACGGTCGTGGCCATGGCGCTGCATGATCTCAACCTCGCGGCGCAGTTCGCCGACCGGCTGGTCGGGTTGCATGATGGAACCATCCGCGCGTCGGGATCCGCCGGGGCGGTGCTGACCTGTGACAATCTCAGGGTCATGTACGGGATCGAGGCGGATGTGGTACGGGTTGCCGAAACCCGGTTGCAGGTCATGCCGCTGCGCGCGGCGGCGCGGGCGGGCGCGAAATAGGCGCGGCCCTGATAATCGCGTTGATTGTCGCCGGACAGCTGGGCTAGGAACAATCAGTATCGAAAAGGCGATTGATCACCCATGACCATGCTTGGCACCTTCATCAAGCCCATGCACCGCGAAGGCATCCCCTTTGTCGCCGGGTTTGCCGTCATATCCTTCCTGTTGTTTCTGATCCTTGCGCCGCTGGGCTGGATCGGCGCGGGGCTGACGGTCTGGTGCTATTATTTCTTCCGCGATCCCAAACGCACCACCCCGATCCGCGACGGGCTGTTCGTGAGCCCGGCCGACGGGATCGTGTCGCTGATCGAACCGGCGGTGCCGCCGGCCGAACTGGGCATGGCGGATGCGCCGCTGACCCGCGTCAGCGTGTTCATGAACGTGTTCAATTGCCATGTGAACCGGGCCCCGATCGCCGGACGCATCGCGGCGGTGGCCTATCGGCCGGGCAAGTTCCTGAACGCGTCGCTCGACAAGGCCAGCGTCGATAACGAACGCAACAGCCTGTGTATCGAAATGGCCGATGGCCGGCAGGTTGCCGTGGTGCAGATTGCCGGGCTGGTGGCGCGCCGCATCGTCTGTTTCGTCGACGAAGACCAGCAGATGATGACAGGCGAGCGGTTTGGCCTGATCCGGTTCGGATCGCGTGTCGATGTCTATCTGCCGGATGGCGTGGCGCCGCTGGTCAGTGTCGGGCAATCGATGGTCGCGGGGGAAACCGTGCTCGCCGATCTGACCTCGGACGAGTCTCCGCGCACCGGCCGGACCGCCTAGGCATGAAAGAGAACCGGCATCCCCAACGCTCGGACATGCCGCTGGCCATGTTGCTGCCCAATGTGGTGACGATCACCGCGCTCTGTGCCGGGCTGACCGCGATCCGGATGGGGTTTCACGGCCAGTTCAAGGGCGCCGTCATCATGATCCTGATCGCCTGTGTGCTGGACGGCATGGATGGCAAGCTGGCGCGGCTGCTGCGTTCGGAATCGCCGATGGGGGCAGAGTTGGATTCGCTGGCCGACGCGGTGAATTTCGGGGTTGCCCCGGCACTTGTGGTCTATGCCTTCGCGATGCAGGACACCACCGGCGCGGGCTGGATCGCGGCGCTGGTCTATGCGGTGACCTGCGTGATGCGGCTGGCGCGGTTCAACCTTGACAGCAAGTCGGAAACCGCGACCCCTTCAGGCAGCCGTTTCGTCGGGGTGCCGGCCCCCGCCGGGGCGTTCCTGGTGCTGCTGCCGCTGTTCCTGTCCTTTCAGGCCAATGATCCCGAATTTGTCTCGCCGGTTGTGGTGGGCTGTTACATGATCGGGGTCGGCATGTTGATGATCAGCCGGATCCCCACGTATTCCTTCAAGAAAACCCGTGTTGCCCGCAAGAGCGTGAAATTCCTGCTGATCGGCTTTGTTTTCCTGGCCGCCGCGCTGCTGACGCAGACATGGCTGACGCTGATCGCGCTTGAGCTGGCCTATGCGGTCAGCATCGTCTGGTCATGGTACAGCCCGGACAATGGCCAGCCGGACTAGCGACCGCGCACAGCACCGCGCAGCGATTGTGCATGTGTGCAGGTGGACATTGCGGGGATCGTTCACACATTGCTTGGCAAACACCACTCAGGAGACATGTTTCACATGACCGACAGCAGCGAATACACACCCCCCCGCGTCTGGACCTGGGATGCGGAAAGCGGCGGCCGGTTCGCCAGCATCAACCGGCCCATCGCCGGCCCGACCCATGACAAGGAGCTACAGGTTGGCAAACACCCGTTCCAGCTCTACTCGCTGGCCACGCCGAACGGTGTCAAGGTGACGGTGATGTTCGAGGAACTGCTGGCCGCCGGGCACGCGGATGCCGAATATGACGCATGGCTGATCAATATCGGCGAGGGCGACCAGTTTGGCAGCGGCTTTGTTTCGGTCAACCCGAACTCAAAGATCCCGGCGCTGATGGATCATACGACGACCCCGCCGACCCGCGTGTTCGAGAGCGGTTCGATCCTGCTGCATCTGGCCGAGAAGTTCGGAGCCTTCCTGCCCGCCGATCCGGCCCATCGCCCCGAGATGTTGTCGTGGCTGTTCTGGCAGATGGGCAGCGCACCCTATCTGGGTGGCGGTTTTGGGCATTTCTACGCCTATGCGCCGACCAAGATGGAATACCCGATCAACCGTTTTGCGATGGAAACCAAGCGTCAGCTCGATGTTCTGGACCGGCGCCTGGCCGAGAGCCCCTATCTCGCGGGTGAGGCCTACACGATTGCCGATATCGCCAACTGGGCGTGGTACGGGCAGCTGGTCCTGGGGCGTCTCTATGATGCGGCCGAGTTCCTCGACGTGGAAAGCTATGCCAATGTCCAGCGATGGGCCAAGGCCATCGATGCCCGCCCCGCAGTACAGCGTGGCCGCATGGTCAACCGCGCCTTTGGCGAGCCCGAGACGCAACTGCATGAACGCCACGACGCGTCAGATTTCGAAACCCGCACCCAGGACAAGATCGGCGAAGCTGCCGAATGACGCGGGGTGCCGGGTTGCCCGTACGGGTCGCCCGGCGCATCGCTCACCCGATGGCGAGATTGTCGATCAGCCGCACACCGTCCAGCCACACCGCCACGAACAGCCGCGCAGGGGCAGTGTTGTCCTGAACAACGGCCAGGTCGCGCTCGCGTCGCATCTCGAGATAGTCGATGGGGCCCAGCCCGTGCGCCAGCAGGCTGCCCCGGGCCTTGTCAAGCGCGCTGCCCGCCTCCTGCCCGCTGGCGATGGCGCGGGCGGTCTCGCTTAGCGTGGCATGGATGATGCTGGCCCGTTGCCGCGCCGCGTCGTCAAGGCGCAGGTTGCGCGAGGACAGCGCGAGGCCGGAGTCTTCGCGTACCGTGGGGCAGGGCACGATTTCACAATTCAGGTCGAGATCTTCGGACACCCGCCGCACCACCTGCACTTGCTGATAGTCCTTTTCACCGAAAAACGCGAAATCCGCGTCGCTCTGGCGCAGCAGCTTGGCCACCACGGTCGCCACGCCATCGAAATGCCCCGGCCGCGTTGCGCCGCACAAGCCGTCGCTGACACCATCGACCGAGATCGTGGTGGCAAAGCCGTCCGGGTACATCTGGGCACCATCGGGAACATAGAGCACATCGACATCGTAGGGCGCGAGTTTGACGGCGTCCGAGTCTTCGGTGCGCGGGTATTTTTCAAGATCCTCGGGGTTGTTGAACTGCTTGGGGTTCACGAACAGCGTGACGATCACCCGGTCGCAGCGCGCGCAGGCGGCAGAGACAAGGCTCAGATGTCCGTCATGCAAGGCCCCCATTGTCGGCACCACCCCGATGCTCTCGCCCGAGACCCGCCAGCCACGGGTCAGCTCGCGCAGTTCAGACTTGCTGCGGATGATCTTCATGCGTCCTTGCCCTTGTCGACAAAGACATGTTCCGGTGCGGGAAAGCTGCGCGCGCGAACCTCGCTGGCATAGTGTTGCACCGCCTGGGTGGCGTCGGCGGCAAGGTGGGCATAACGCTTGACGAATTTCGGCTTGAAGGCGTCAAACAGCCCGAGCATGTCGTCGATCACCAGGATCTGGCCGTCACAGCCCGCCGATGCGCCGATGCCGACCGTGGGAATGTCGATGGCGGCGGTGATCTCGTCGGCCAGCGCGGCGGGCACTTTTTCGAGCACCACCGAGAACGCCCCCGCCCCGGCAATTGCCGCCGCGTCGTCAAGCACCCGCTGCCGGTCGTCGCCCTTGCCCTGTACCGTGTATCCGCCGAGCGCGTTGACCGATTGCGGGGTCAGGCCGATATGCGCCATGACCGGAATGCCCCGGTCGACAAGAAAACGGATCGTGCCCGCCATGTGCCGGCCCCCTTCGAGCTTGACCGCGCCGGCCCCGGTTTCCGCCATCAGCCGCACCGCGTTGCGCAGCGCCTGTTCGGGGCTTTCCTCATAGCTGCCAAAGGGCATGTCCACCACCATCAGCGCCCGTTTCAGACCGCGCGCCACCGCCTGGCCATGCAGGATCATCATTTCCATGGTCACCGACAGGGTCGATGGCAGCCCATGCAGCACCATCCCGACACTGTCTCCGACCAGGACAAGATCGCATTCGGTGTCCGCGATCTGGGCAATGGGTGTCGTATAGGCGGTCAGGCAGACCAGCGGCTCGCCACCCTTTCTTGCGCGAATGTCGCTGGCCCCCAGGGCCTTGACCGGTGGTGTGTGGCTCATTTTCCGCCTCCATCTTACCTAGCGTCAACTTGATACGTCGCGCGGCGTGCGGTTGCAACAGAAGCCCCACCATAGGGGGCAGGTCGACCGCGCGGCAAGCGTTTCCCTCGCGATACCCCGCCGGGCAAAACCGCAAGTTCCGGGTCGCTTCGCGGTTGGCCATGGCCTAGCTTGGGACGACACAGACAGGATGACAGGCCATGAACGTGCAAACCCAGGAAGACGGTTATCATTTCAACGTCATGCGGCGGGCGATCGAATTGATCGACAATGGCGGCGAGGCCCAGACCCTCGATCAGCTGGCGGCGCGGATGGACATGAGCCCGGCGCATTTTCAGCGGCTGTTTTCCCGCTGGGTCGGCGTGTCGCCCAAGCGGTATCAGCAATATCTGACCCTGGGCCATGCCAAGACCCTGTTGCGCGAGCGGTTCACTACGCTGGATGCCAGTCACAGCATCGGCCTGTCGGGGTCGGGACGCCTGCATGACCTGTTCCTGCGATGGGAGGCGATGAGCCCCGGCGAATTCGCGGCCAAGGGGGCCGGCCTGACGATTTGTTGGGGCTGGTTCGACAGCCCGTTCGGTCCGGCGCTGGTGATGGGTACGAAAAAGGGCATTTGCGGGCTGGGCTTTGCATCGGAAACCGGCGAGACGGCGGCGATGGAGGACCTCACCGGGCGCTGGCCGCTCGCCGATTATGTCGAGGATCCCGAGGCCCTGCGCCCCTGGGTGCGAGCCGCCTTCGGGGTACAGCCCACCGACCAGAAGGCGCCGCTGTACCTGATCGGCGCGCCGTTTCAGATCAAGGTCTGGGAAGCCTTGCTGGCGATCCCGTCGGGCCATGTCACCACCTATTCCGAGATCGCCGAGTCAATCGGCCATCCCAAGGCGGTGCGCGCGGTCGGCACGGCGGTTGGCCGTAACCCGGTCAGCTGGCTGATCCCCTGTCACCGCGCCCTGCGCAAATCCGGGGGTCTGGGCGGGTATCACTGGGGGCTTCCCGTCAAGCGTGCATTGCTGGCCTATGAATCCGCCCGCGCCGAGGCGTGAGGAGCCGCAACCGGCGACATTCTGCCGGAACTCTCGATAATGTGCCTTGAGGCGTGATGGGCGGATCATGCTATATTGCGCGCAACCAGCCCTGGCAGAGCAGGGCGCGAGCAGAAGGTACATGAAATGTTCTCCAAGTCGATGATCGGTGCGGCGCTGGCCGCTTCCCTTGCCCTGAGCGCTTGTAACGATCCGGCCACGCTGGGCGGTGAACCCGACCCGCATGCCAAGGCCAAGCAGGGTGCGCTTTTGGGTGCGGCGGTGGGTGTCGGAGTCTCGGCGCTGACCGGTGGCGAGGGCGGCAACCTGTTGCTCGGTGCGGCGGCGGGGGCCGCCGCGGGCGGGATCGTCGGCAACGAGCTGGACAAACAGGCCGCCGAGCTGCGGGCGCAGCTGGCCAATGACGGCATCACCATCACCAACGCGGGCGACCGTCTGATCGTGACCCTGCCGCAGGACATCACCTTTGCCACCGACAGCGCCGATGTCACCCCGTCGCTGCGTGCCGATATCGGCCGTGTTGCGCAGCACCTGTTGCGCTATCCCGACAGCACCGTGCAGGTGATCGGCCATACCGACAGCACCGGCGACGCCACCTATAACCTGGGCCTGTCGCTGCGCCGGGCGAATTCGGTGGCCAGCATCCTGCAAAATGGCGGGGTCAGCGGTGCGCGGATCAACACCTTTGGCGAGGGCGAGGAAAAACCGCTTGCCTCGAACCTGACGCCAGAGGGCCGGGCGCAGAACCGGCGTGTCGAAATCGTCGTGATCCCGCGCAACTCCTGACACCGGTCTCCGGCGGGGCGTGCAGCCTGTGCGCCCGCCGGCGCCGTGAAACAGACGTTTCCACCCGGCGGGCGATATGCGATGTCTGGCACGGGAACCGCGCAGGCGGCGTGACCTTGCAGACAGGACAGGACCACCAACCATGACACAACCAACACTTCTCGGCCTTTCCGGTGCCTTGCGGGCAGGGTCGACCAACACCAAGCTGATCCACGAAGCCGCGCGGCTGTTTGGCCCCTGCACCTTTGTCCAGGCCGATCTGCACCTGCCGCTCTATGATGGCGATATCGAGGACGGGCCGGGCATTCCGCGCGAGGTTCAGGCGCTTGCCGACCAGATTGCGGCGGCAGATGCCGTGGTGATCTCGACCCCGGAATACAACAAGGCCCCGTCGGGCGTACTCAAGAACGCGCTGGACTGGGTCAGCCGTACCAGCGGTCGGCCCTGGCAGGACAAACCCGTCGCCGTAATGTCCGCCGCCGCCGGGCGCGCGGGGGGCGAACGTTCGCAGACCATCCTGCGGGCGATGATGGTGGCGTTTCAGCCGCGCATCCTGCAAGGCCCCGAATTCCATCTTGCCGACACCCGCAACCAGTTTGACGAGACTGGCCAGCTCACGAGCGAACTCTACCTCAAGACATTGCAGGCCCTGATGGACAAGCTGCGGGCCGAGATCGACCGATAGGGCATTGCGCCATTTGGCGTTGGCCCCGGATGGTGTAGGCTCGGCATATGAAACACGCGTCTCCGGCCTCGGAAATCCAAGGTGACCAGCTTGACCCGGCGCGGGCGCGGGCCTTTCAGGTCGCGCTTGGCCATGCCCCCGATATCGACGCCGGCAGCCCGCTGCCGCCGTTTTTTCAGCAGTTGTATTTCTGGGCTCCGCAAGCGGCCTCTGGGCTGGGGCGCGATGGCCACCCGCGTCTGGGCTCCGGGCTGATCCCTGATCTGGGTCTGCCGCGTCGCATGTGGGCCGGCGGGCGGCTGGGATTTGCCCATGCGCTGATTGCCGGTGAACCGTCGGAACGGCACAGCACCGTTGAATCCGCCGGGCACAAGCACGGGCGCACCGGGCCGCTGGCCTTTGTGACCCTGCGCCACGAATACCGGCAACGGGATCGGGTCTGTCTGAGCGAATGGCAGGATCTCGTCTATCGGCAGGATCCGGGCCACGACGCACCGCGCCCGGTTGCACCTGTCGCCCGCACGGATGAGAGCGATCTGCGCGAGGTCGGCTTTGATGCCATCCAGCTGTTCCGGTATTCGGCGCTCACCTTCAACGGGCACCGCATCCACTATGACCGCGACTATGCGCGGGATGTCGAAGGCTATGGCGGGCTGGTGGTGCATGGGCCGCTATTGGCGCAGCATCTGATGCTGATGGCGCGCGACCTGATCGGGCCGCTGGCGCAGTTTTCCTATCGCGCGGCCTCGCCGTTGATGGATTTCGAAGCCGCCGCCCTGTGCCGTCGCGACACTGACCTGTGGGTGCGCGGGCCGGATGGACGCCTGGTGATGACGGCCAACGCGGTGCCGATGCTGTAGGCCCGGCGCGCTAGAGTGACGCCTCGACCCGGAACTCCGCGGGGATGGCATCCTGCTCGTTCAGCAGCAGTTCGGCCATGACCTGCGCCACCTTCGGGGCCATGCCAAAGCCGATCTTGAACCCGCCATTGGCGATGAAATGACCCGGCCTGTCCGGCCAGGGGCCAAGCATCGGGGCGCGGCTGCGGGCGCGGGGGCGGATGCCGGCCCAGCGTTCGATCACCGAGACACCATGCAGGATGGGCATCGCGGCAATCGCCCGCTCGATCACGTCATCCAGCAGGGCATCGGTGGCGCGTGGGTCGTCATGCTCCCGTTCGCTGGTCGAGCCGATGGCCAGCGTGCCGTCCGCGTGGGGGATCAGGTGCAAGGCGTCGACAAAGAGCTGCGGCGCGTCCGCGCCCGCGTCAAATCGCAACAGCGCGGCCTGGCCCTTGACGCCGACACCGGCGGATTTGCCGATCAGGCGCGACAGTTCGGCCAGCCCGTCGGCCCCCGTGGCATGGACCACAAGCCCGCGATCCGGGGCGTCGGTCACGATGGTGACGCCCAGAACCCCGAGCGCCGCGACAAGCGCGGCGCACGCGCGTCTTGGGTGTATCCGGGCGCTGAGCGTGTCGTGAATGACATGGCCGGTGGCGCTGGCCGGGGCAAACGGGCCGATATCGGCGGTCTGCCGGATGGTCCACGCCGCCTGACCCCGCCAGAGCTCCGCAGCGGTCGCGGCCCGTTGCCGCGCAAGATCGAGCGCCCGCCGGTCCGCGATGGGTTGCAGCCGCCCGGTCCGCCCATAGCCCGAGGCAACGCCGCCGGTTGCTTCGACATCCTGCCAGAACCCGGCGGCCATCAGCAGGCTGTCCAGTTGAAACGCCTTTTTGGCGTTCCAGTTCTCGGGCACATGCGGCGCGAGCGCCCCCACGATGCCGCCGGAAGCGCCGGAACCCGGGCCGTTGGGGTCGATCACCCGCACCGACGCGCCACGGCGTGCGCAGGCCCATGCAATCGACAGGCCAAAGATCCCCGCGCCGCGTATCGTTACATCGACCATTGCCTAATCCCGTTCCTTGCGCCATGTCTCGCTGCGATGTGAGACCTTCTTACGGATTCCGGACATGCAGGACCAGCAGGCAGAATTGCAATGGCGCGATGGCCATGTGCCGGTGTCGACCCGGTTCGACGATCCGTATTTCAGCCTTGAGAACGGCCTGGCCGAAACCCGGCACGTGTTTCTGGAGGGCAACGGCTTGCCGGGGCGGTTTCGCGAAGGGTTCCACATAGCCGAGCTTGGATTTGGCACAGGGTTGAACATGTTGACCGCCTGGGCCGCGTGGGAGCAGGCGGAGCAGCGTTCGCCGTTGAACTTCACCAGCTTCGAGGCCTTTCCGATGGCGCGCGACGACATGGCGACGGCGCTTGCGGCCTTTCCCTCGCTGTCGCCCTGGCGGGATCGGTTCCTGGCGGTCTGGACCGGGCAGGGGGACTGTGATCTCGGGACGCTGCGCCTGACGGTCATTACCGGCGATGCGCGCGAAACCCTGCCGGGCTGGGCGGGACGGGCGGATGCGTGGTTCCTGGACGGGTTTTCACCGGCCAAGAACCCGGAGCTTTGGGGCGAAACCCTGTTGTCGGATGTCGCGCGCCATACCGCCCCCGGCGGCACCGTGGCCACCTATACCGCCGCGGGGTTCGTGCGGCGCGGGCTGGCGCAGGCCGGGTTCCAGGTGTCGCGGGTGCCGGGATACGGGCGCAAGCGGCACATGGTCCGGGGGGCATTGGCATGAGCACGATCAACCCGCCGCAGCAAACCAACAACGTCCCGCTTGGCGTCACGTTGATGATTGCCACGACGGTTGTGTTCGCGCTTCAGGACGGCATCTCTCGGCATCTTGCCGGTGAATACAACACGATGATGGTGGTGATGATCCGCTATTGGTTTTTTGCCGCCTTTGTCATCGCGCTGGCGGCACGGGCGCGGGGTGGCTTGCGGGCTGCGATGCGGACCTCGCAACCGATGATCCAGATCACCCGTGGCCTGTTGCTGGCGGCGGAAATCTGTGTTGCGGTATTCGGGTTCACCGTGCTTGGCCTGATCGAGAGCCATGCGGTCTTTGCCTGTTACCCGCTGCTGATCGCCGCGCTTTCGGGGCCGATCCTGGGTGAACGCGTGGGCTGGCGGCGGTGGAGCGCCATTGCCGTTGGGTTCATCGGGGTCCTGATCATCCTGCAACCGGGGATCGGGGTGTTTGATCCCCTGGCGATCATCCCCCTGGTGTCCTCGGTGATGTTCGCGGTCTACGGTCTGCTCAATCGCTATGCCGCCCGGCGCGATACCACCGCGACCAGCTTTTTCTATACCGGCACGGTTGGCGCGGTCCTGATGACCGGGATCGGCATCTGGTTCTGGCAACCGATGGCTGGCCCCGACTGGCTCTGGATGGGGGCGCTGTGCATCACCGGGGTGCTGGGACATTGGCTCTTGATCCGCTGCTACGAGGCTGCCGAGGCCAGCGCGGTGCAGCCCTTTGCCTATTTCCAGCTGGTCTTTGCCTCGTTGCTGGGCATGGTGGTGTTTGGCGAAACCCTGCGCGACAACGTGGCGATTGGCGCGGCGATCATCGTGGCCGCCGGGCTGTTCACCCTATGGCGCGAACGCGTCAAGGGTTGAGCCCGCAAGCTCGCGCGAGAACGGCACCGGCAGGGCCGCGCCGCCCAGCCGCGCGCGATAGACCGGCAGGCTTTCGGTGACGCGCATCACGTAATTGCGGGTTTCGTTGAATGGAATGAACTCGATCCAGTCGATCACGTCCACGTCCGGGCTGCGCGGGTCGCCGAAATCCTCGGCCCATTGCAGCGGGCGCCCCGGTCCCGCGTTATACCCGGCCGCCATCATCACGACGTTGCCGTCAAAACTGCCCGCCAGCCCGGCGAGATAGCGCGCGCCAAGGCGGGCGTTATATTCCCACTCTTCGATCAGGCGCGAGGTTTTGTGCCCGGCGGCGATCCCCATGTCCTCGGCGACGGCGCTGGCGGTTGCGGGCATTACCTGCATCAGTCCGCGCGCGCCCGCGCCGCTGATCACGCGGGGATCGAATTCGCTTTCGCGGCGGGCGATGGCCAGGGTCATTTCCGGGGCCATGGGCAGGTCCATATCCGCAACCGGGTGCAGCGGGAAATAGGCGCTGTGCAGCACCATCGCCTGTTGCGCGGCGCGCTTGGCGATCATCACCGCGAGATGCGGCTGGCCGTTGTCGATGACCATCGCGCCCAGCTGGTTGGCCTGTACCGGGTCCAGGCTTTCGACCAGATGCGCGAGGAACCGTTCGGCAAGATCAAGTTCGCCGGCCTCTAATAACAGTAACCCGGCCTGCAACACGCTGGACGACATGAACGGGGCCTCTTGCCATGGCGGCAGGTCGGGCGGGTTGGCAAGCACCGGATCAAACGGACGCCCGATCCGCTCGGCGGCGAGCAGGCCGTAAAACGATGTCTGGTGCTCGGCCCCTTGCGAATAGGCATCATGGGCACCGTCGCTGTCGCCAAGCGCCTCATGGGCGCGGCCCAGCCAGTACCCGGCCCGCCCGCGCGAGATCGGTGATTTCACCGCCGCCTCGAAATGCTGAAAATGGCGCAGGGCGGTGGTGGGATCGTCGAGTTGGCGCAGGGCGATGAACCCGGACAGCCATTCTAGGTCGGCATAAGACGCGCCCTCGGTCAGATAGTGACGCGAGGCGATCTGGTAGGCGCGCTCCGGCTCGCCCGCGCGCATGGTCTTGCGGGCAAGGTTGGCGCGGCGGCGGGCCCATTGCTCGGGCTCGCCAAGGGCCTCGGTGCTGATGCTGCGCTCCATCAACAGGGCGATGGCATCCTCATCGCGGCCCTTGCGGTCGCGCCAGACAAAGCGGTCATGCGCCAGCCCCGCCGCACCGCTCAGTTCCTCGGGCACCGCCTCGATCCGGACATCCACGCCGGGGGCCATATCGCGCAGCGCGATCCGGGCCTCGGCCAGCGCCCGGTGATCGTCATCCACCAGCGACAGCATCTGTCGTGCGCTGACCAGGTGGTTGTCCCACAGCATCCGGTCCAGCCGGGCATCGTGATGCGGCGCGAGCAGCTCGGCGTGTTGGCGCAGGTAGTTCGCCTGGATCAGCCGCCCCATTGGCATGGTGCGCCAGGCCAGCACCAGCTCGGCCTCGGCATCGCCCTGCTGGCCCCGTGCAATCAGCACCCGCGCGCGGCTCAGCACGCCTTCGGGCGATTGCGGCGGCGTCCCGGCGTAAAACGCGATGATCCCGTCGCCGGGCAAGGCATCGATCGCCGCCTCGCTCTTGCGGCGCAGCCAGGCGAGGCCCGGCCAGTCCGGTCGCCGTGCAAGAAAGCCGGTGACATCCGCCGCATCGCCCAACCCGGCGCGCAGCCGGTGCCATTCGACAACGTCACTGGCCACGCTTTCGGCCTTGCCGGCGGCGGCGAGCGCCTCGGGCCATTCCCATTTGCGCAGCAATTCCATGGCGCGGGCCAGGTTCTGCGCGTCATCCGCCCGCACGGCGCCAGCAAAGGCCGCAGAAAGGCACAACAGAACCGTTAGAATGCGCAACATCGCTTGCATTTCCCGATCATCCAAGGCTAGAGCCTGTGACGATAATCTGTGGCGGGCCGGGATCAACAGCAATCACGGAACTGTTTCAGGTTAGGCGGAGTTTTTCCGCGCGGATCATGAAAAAAGGAGCGTGCCCATGTTCAAAGGCTCAATGACAGCCCTCGTCACACCGTTTCGCAACGGCGAGTTGGATCTGGATACGCTCAAACAGCTGGTCGAATGGCAGATCAGCGAAGGCACATCGGCGCTGGTGCCGGTCGGAACCACGGGCGAGAGCCCGACGCTGACCCATGCGGAGCATGAAACCGTCGTGACCGAGGTGGTCAAGGCCTCTGCCGGCCGCGTGCCGGTGATCGCCGGGGCGGGGTCGAACAACACGCTGGAAAGCCTGCGGCTGGCGCAGCATGCCGAATCGGTCGAGGCCGACGCGGTGCTGGTGGTGACGCCCTATTACAACAAGCCGACCCAGGTTGGTCTGATCGCGCATTTCACCGCGATCCATGATGCCACCTCGCTGCCGATCTTTATCTACAACATCCCGCCGCGTTCGGTGATCGACATGTCGCCCGCCACCATGGGCGAACTGGCGAAACTGCCGCGCATCGTGGGCGTCAAGGACGCCACCGGGGATCTGGCCCGTGTCAGCGCACAGCGCATGACCTGTGGCACCGATTTCATCCAGCTTTCGGGCGAGGATGCCACCGCGCACGGGTTCAACGCACAAGGCGGGGTGGGCTGCATCTCGGTCACGGCCAACGTGGCGCCCGGTCTCTGCGCCCAGTTGCAGGCGGCGACCGCCGCGGGGGATTACGCCAAGGCGCTCGAGGTGCAGGACCGGCTGATGCCGCTGCATCAGGCGATCTTTACCGAGCCGGGGCTGGTCGGCGTGAAATACGCGATGAGCAAGCTGGGCCTGTGCAGCGAAGAGGTGCGCCTGCCGCTGACCGGGCTGACTGACGGCACCAGGGCGCTGGTTGACGCCGCCCTGCGCCACGCGGGTCTGCTGAACTGATAACTCGCGCCCCGGCTAAAGCGCCGGGGGTGATCATTCATCCGGTTCCGGCCTGTCCGGGACCGGATCGTATCCCGTTCCCCCCAGCGGATGACAGCGCCCGATTCGGCGCGCCGCGAGCCACGCGCCCCTGATTGCGCCGTGTTTCTCCAGCGCCTCCAGCGCATAGGCCGAGCAGGTCGGCTGATAGCGGCAGTTGAAACCCACCCAGGGCGAAAAGATCAGGCGGTAGGCGCGGACCGGCAGGGCAAAAATATGGGCAAGGGGGCTCACGATTCGCCGTGAATACGCCGCAGCGCATAGCGCAGGTCCTGTTGCAGGGCCTCGAACGGCCGTGCCGCCGTCGCCTCTGCCCGTCCGATCAGGACATAATCCCATCCCGCGCGGCCATGTTCGGGCAGGACCAGCCGCGCCGCCTCGCGCAGCCGGCGCTTGGCGCGGTTGCGGGCCACCGCGTTGCCGACTTTCTTGGAGCAGGTAAACCCGACCCGTATGCCGCTGGCTTCGCCAGGCGCGCGTTTGCGCCCCTGCACCATCATCGAGCCGGTGCCTTGCCGCCGCGCACGGGCGGCGCGCAGGAATTCCGCGCGCTTGCTCAGAACAACAAGGCTGTCAGCCACGCAAACGGACACCGCCGGGGGCTTGTTCCCTTGGGCGGCAGTGCCATCCAAGGGGACCTCCGGCGGTGTCATGTCCGTCAGGAAAGCTGATGCGCTTACGCGCTCAGCGCCTTGCGGCCACGCGCACGGCGCGCGTTCAGAACCTTGCGGCCGGCTTTGGTTGCCATACGGGCACGGAACCCGTGGCGGCGCTTGCGGACCAGGTTCGAAGGTTGGTAGGTGCGTTTCATCGCTCCGTCTCCAGCTATACTCGGTCGGGTACGGCGCGGAATCGCCCCCCGTGTGAACTTTGAAGCCCGTCCTCTAATGGCGCTTGCCCCGCAAGTCAAACCCTGGCTGCGATAAATCGCGTGAAATCTGCAACAATTCGCGCTTTGGGCCGCACTCGATTGTTTCAGTCGGATCAAACCCTGACGGATTCCTCACGAAATCGGTGCATAAGATCAACCGACCGTGAAGCCCCTGTCGCTTTTTCGCGCCGGGGCGCATGTTGGGCGGGCCAACCACCCTGAGGACGGACCCTGACCGATGACTGCCATGCCCGGCGAAAACAGACCCGGATTGCTGCGCCACCTGCCTCTGATGCTGATCCTGTGCATAGCCGTGACCGGCAGCTTTGCCCTGCGCGACTATCTGAGCTTTGACACCCTGCGCGCCAATCGCGAGGCGTTGTTGATGTTCCGCGATCAGAATCTCGGGGTGCTCGCCGCCGGGTTCGTGGCGCTTTACGTGGTGATCGTGGCGTTTTCCCTGCCCGGTGCCGCCGTGGCGTCAGTGACCGGTGGGTTCCTGTTCGGACTTGCCGCTGGCACGGTGCTGAACGTGCTAGCCGCGACAATCGGGGCCTGCGCGATTTTCATCGCCGCGCGGGCCGGGCTTGGTGCGACGCTCAGCGCCAAATTCGACGCCTCCGAGGGTACGGCGGGCCGTATTCGCGACGGGCTGCGCGATCACGAGATCAACGTGCTGCTGCTGATCCGTCTGGTGCCTGCCGTGCCGTTTTTCGTGGCCAACCTGCTGCCCGCGCTGGTCGGGGTGAAATTTGGCAATTTCCTCTGGACCACGGCCATTGGGATCATTCCGGGGGCAATCGTGTTCACCTGGATCGGCGTCGGGTTGGGCGAGGTATTCGATCGCGGCGAAACGCCGGACCTGTCGCTGTTGTGGGAGCCACATATCATCGGTCCTATCCTCGGTCTCTGTGTTCTTGCCGCGCTGCCGATTGTCGTCAGGGTCCTGCGTGGCCGGAAAGAGATTTGACATGACACAAGCGATCAAGACAGACGTGCTGGTGATCGGAGCGGGCTCTGCGGGATTGTCCGTTGCCGCCGGGGCCAGCCAGATGGGGGCCGGTGTGGTCCTGCTCGAAGGGCACGAAATGGGCGGCGATTGCCTGAATTATGGCTGTGTCCCGTCCAAGGCGTTGATCGCCAGTGCCAAGTCGGCACATGCGCGCACCGTATCTGCGCCAATGGGGATCGCCAACCAGACGCCGGTGGTTGATTATGCCGCCGTCATGGACCACGTGGCGCAAGTGATCGCCCGGATTGCCCCGGTGGACAGCCAGGAGCGGTTCGAGGGGCTGGGCGTGCGGGTGATCCGCGAATATGGCCGGTTCCTGTCACCGACCCAGGTACAGGCCGGCGACCATGTCATCACCGCCCGGCGTATCGTGATTGCCACCGGGTCATCGCCGCTGGTGCCGCCGATTCCGGGGCTGGACGGGGTGCCGTATCTGACCAACGAAACACTGTTCGACCTGCGCGACCGTCCCGAGCATCTGCTGATCATTGGCGGCGGCCCGATCGGGCTTGAAATGGCGCAGGCGCATGTGCGTCTGGGCAGCAAAGTCACGGTGATCGAGGGTGATGTTCCGCTCGCCAAGGATGACCCGGAATTCGCGTCCGAAGTGCTGGATGCCCTGAGGAACGAGGGGGTTGTCATCGAACAGGGTGCGATGGCGGCGGAAATCCGCGGAGAGGCCGGAGCCATCGAGGTCGCGTCGGGGGATGGCCGGGTATTCCGTGGAACCCACCTGTTGATGGCGGTGGGACGCAAGGCAAATACCGAGCGGTTGAACCTGCAAGCGGCGGGTATCGAAACCACGCGCAACGGCATCAAGGTGGATGCGCGAATGCGCACGAGCAACCGCCGCGTCTTTGCCATTGGCGACATCGCGGGGGGGCTGCAATTCACCCATGTCGCGGGATACCAGGCGGGGATCATCCTGCGCCCGATCCTGTTCGGATTGCCCGCCAGGGCCGGAATTTCCCATATTCCATGGGCCACCTATACCGATCCCGAGCTGGCGCAGGTGGGGCTGACCGAAGCACAGGCGCGCGCGCGGCATGGCGATTCCGTCGAGATTGCGGGGTTCGCCTATGATGAAAACGACCGGGCCATCGCCGAGCGCAGGACCACGGGCCGCATCAAGGTCATGGTGGTGCGTGGACGGCCGGTTGGGGCGACCATCGTCGGGCATCGGGCAGGCGATCTGATCAGCCTGTGGTCGCTTGCCATTGCCGGCAATCTCAGGATGAGCCAGGTCGCGGGAATGGTCGCCCCCTATCCGACCTATGGCGAAATCAACAAACGTGCTGCGGGGGCCTATTTCTCGCCCAGACTGTTTGATAACCCTAGGGTCAAACAGGTGGTTGGGCTGGTTCAGAAATGGCTGCCCTGACAAACAAGGGGCAGCATGCTGAACACGCTCTCGGGCCGGCTTCTGATACTGACCACGGTCTTTGTGATGCTGGCCGAGGTGCTGATCTTTGTGCCATCGGTGGCGCGCTATCGCGAGGTCTATCTGCGCAACAGCCTTGAACGCGCACAGATCGCGTCGCTTGCCCTGCTTGCCGATGACATGCTGTCGACCGAGCTTGAGGCCGAACTGCTACGCACGGCGGGTGTCTACAACGTGGTGCTGCGGCGCGACGAGGTGCGCGAACTGGTGCTGAGCTCTCCGATGCCGCCCACCATAGCGGCCACTTATGATCTGCGCGATGCAGGGCCGATCACCCGCAACCGTGACGCGATGATGCGGCTGTTTTCTCCCAAGAGCGAGGTGATCCGGGTGATCGGCGCACCGGTGCAGGATGCCGGTCTGCTGATCGAGGTGACGATGGATACCACGCCGCTGCGGGCGGCGATGATCGAGTATGGCTTGCGCGTGCTGTACCTGTCGGCGGTGATCTCGGTCTTTACCGCGGTGCTGCTCTTTGCGGCAGTCCGGGTGTTGATGGTGCGCCCGATCAAGGGGATCGTCGGCCATATGCAACGCTATGCCGCCGCGCCAGAGGACGCGCGCGGCCTGATCCATCCCAGTTCTGGCGTGGTCGAGATGCGCGAGGCCGAGGATGCGCTGCAAAAATTGCAAACCGACCTGACCCAGGCGCTCAAACAACGCGAACGCCTCGCCCAGCTGGGCGGGGCGGTGGCCAAGGTCAGCCATGATTTGCGCAACATCCTGACCAGCGCGCAATTGTTCACCGACAGGATCGAAACGTCGGACGACCCGCTGGTGCGCCGGCTCGCACCCAAGCTGGTCAACTCGATCACCCGTGCGGTTTCGCTCTGCGAGAACACGCTGGCCTTTGGCCGTGCCGAGGAGCCGGCACCCACCCTTGGCATGGTCCGCCTGCTGGACGTGGTCGAAGATGTCGTCGAGGGTGAACGCCTCGCCGATGACAGCTACCGGATCACCTTTGAGACCGCCGTCATGCCGCTGTTGAACGTGCGGGTCGACAAAGAGCAGCTGTACCGCGTGCTGCTGAACCTCGTGCGCAACGCCCGGCAGGCCATCGCCGCAACCGGCAAGCCGGGCACGGTGTCGATTGCCGCCCACGAGGCGGATGATGCCTGGCTGATCACGGTGAGCGACACGGGGCCGGGCCTGCCGCCACGCGCCCGGGAACATCTCTTTACCCCGTTCCAGGGCGGCGCGCGCAAGGGCGGTTCGGGCCTGGGCCTGACCATTTCCGCAGAGCTCGTGCGCGGGCATGGCGGCAAGCTGGCATTGAAGCAAAGCACGCCGGAGGGAACGATCTTCGAGATCTGCCTGCCCAAGGGCGATGGCATTGTCTGAGGCTCAAGTTTTTTCACGAACCCACCGCTTTCCGCTTGCAAACCCCCGCCTCCCCCTCTAAATCGCCCCCTGTGGACCGATAGCTCAGCTGGATAGAGTACTTGACTACGAATCAAGGGGTCGGGGGTTCGAATCCTCCTCGGTCCGCCACTAAAACGTTTTTCTGAATGTAGATAGGCGTTGTTGCACAAGTCTGACGACGGAGGATTCACTTCGGGAATCCATGCCGTTACAGGAGCTGGATGAGCAAGCCACCTCCTGCCCGCTATCGCTCCACGAACTGGTCCAGCTACAATGCGTCGCTCAGGAAGCGGGGATCGCTGCTGATCTGGGTGGACAAGGAGATGACCTGGCTTGCGTCGCGTGACGGGCGCCCTGGTCGGCCAGCGGTGTTTTCCGACGCGGCCATTCAGTTTTGCCTGTCGATCAAGGTTCTCTTCAAGCTCCCTCTGCGGCAGACCACCGGGATGGTGGCGAGCCTGCAGAAGCTGGCGGGGCTGGACTGGCCCGTTCCGGACTTCTCGATGCTGTGCCGCAGGCAGAAGACCTTGGCCGTTCAGATCCCGTATCGCCGGGCCGATGGCCCGCTGAACCTGCTAGTGGACAGCACCGGCATCAAGTTCCTCGGCGATGGCGAATGGCAGGCCCGCAAGCACGGGGCGCAGGGCCGTCGCCAGTGGCGAAAGATTCATCTGGCCATGGACACGGCCACCTCCGACATCCGCGCCGTGGAGTTTACCCCCAGCCGCGACGGTGACAGCCCGGTCCTGCCGGACCTGCTCGTGCAGATCCCCGACGGCGAGCCGATCGGCTCCGTGACCGCCGATGGTGCCTACGACACGCGCCGCTGCCACACCGCGATCACCGAGCGACAAGCCACGGCGATCATCCCGATCCGCAAGAACGGACGACCTTGGAAAGAGGATGGACCGGCGGCCGTGGCCCGTAACGACATCCTTCGGGCGACACGGCATTTTGGTCGAGCCTTCTGGAAGCGGTGGACCGGCTACCACCTGCGAAGCCGCGTTGAGGCAAGGATGCGCTGTCTGAAGGCGTTCGGAGAGCGCATCGCCGCGAGAGACCCTGACCGCCAGACCGCCGAAGTCCACATCCGCATCGCCCTCATGAACCGCTTCTCAGCTCTCGGCACCGCCGAGATCGTTCGCGTGGCATGACCTCATTCGCGAAAGGGGCAACTGTGGCTCAAGTCTGAGTTCTGCAACAACGCCTCAGAAATCAAGGTTTTCAACGCTCAGGGCGTTTTTCTGGATGAATTCCCGGCGGGGTTCGACCACGTCGCCCATCAGTTTGGTAAAGAGATCGTCGGCTTCGGCCATGTCTTCTACCTTGACCTGCAGCAACGTGCGGGCGTCGGGATCGAGAGTGGTTTCCCAGAGTTGATCCGGGTTCATTTCGCCGAGACCCTTGTAGCGTTGCAGGGTGAGCCCCTTGGCGCCTTCGTCGAGGATCGCGTCCAGCAGGCCGATCGGGCCATGGATCGTTTGTGTCCGGTCGCGCCGCACAAGGGTGATGGGCGTGGCATAGATCTCTTGCAGGCTCTGGGTAAAGCTGCCGGTCTTGCGGGCTTCTCCCGAGCGCAACATCGGGCCATCAAGCGTCCGGACCTCTTCGACACCGCGCAGGATACGTGCGAGCCGAATACCGTGGTCCTGCGTGATGCGGCCTTGCCAGCCGCGTTCGTATTCCAGCGCGATCAGGTCAAGCCGGGCCGCCACTTTGTCGGCGACTCCTTGCAGATCCGCATCAACCGCGCCGGGTACAAAGGCGCCAGCAACGGCGGCCTGTTCCAGGATGTGCCGGGGATAATGCGTCGGAAATGCATCCAGCACGCGGCGCAATTGCCTGGCCTCGTCGACAACCCGCGCGAGATCCTGACCCGAGAGCTCTTCGCCGGAACCAAGGCGCAGGATCGCGCCCTCGACGCCCTGCTGGATCAGGTACTCGTCAAACGCCGCCTGATCCTTGAGGTAGACTTCGGATTTGCCCCGGGCGACCTTGTAGAGCGGCGGCTGCGCGATATAGAGATAGCCGCCTTCGATCAGCTCGGGCATCTGGCGATAAAAGAAGGTCAACAACAATGTCCGGATATGCGCGCCGTCCACGTCGGCATCGGTCATGATGACGATCTTGTGGTAGCGCAGCTTGGAAATGTTGAATTCATCGCGGCCGATGCCGGTGCCGAGCGCCATCACGAGATTGCCGATTTCCTGGCTCGACAGCATCCGGTCAAATCGCGCCCGTTCGACATTGAGAATCTTGCCGCGCAGGGGCAGCACGGCTTGGGTGCGCCGGTCACGCCCGGTCTGGGCCGAGCCACCCGCGCTGTCCCCCTCGACGAGGAATAGCTCGGTCTTGGCCGGGTCCTTTTCCGAACAATCCTTGAGCTTGCCGGCGAGAAAATTCACGTCCATCGCGGTTTTGCGCCGGGTCAGTTCGCGGGCCTTGCGCGCTGCTTCGCGGGCCAGGGCCGCCTCGATGATCTTGCCCACGATGGTCTTGGCCTGGGTGGGGTTTTCCTCGAACCACTCGGCCAGCTTTTCGTTCATCAGCCCTTCCACGGCGGGACGGACTTCGGAACTGACCAGCTTGTCTTTGGTCTGGGACGAGAACTTGGGGTCAGGCACCTTGACCGAGAGCACACAGGTCAGCCCTTCGCGGGCGTCATCGCCGGTAAAGTTCACCTTTTCCTTCTTGGCGATGCCGCTGGTCTGGGCATAGTTGTTGATCGTCCGGGTCAGCGCGCCGCGGAAACCCGCCATGTGTGTGCCGCCATCCCTTTGCGGGATGTTGTTTGTAAAGGGCAGCACCGTCTCGTGATAGCTGTCATTCCACCACATCGCCACCTCGACCCCGATGTCATCGCGTTCGCCGGTGATGAAGATCGGTTCATCCATGACCGAAGACTTGTGCCGGTCGAGATACTTGACGAATTCCTTTACCCCGCCTTCGTAGAACAGCTCGCTACGCAGCGGCTCTGCCGGGCGTTCGTCGATCAGGATGATGCGCACGCCGGAATTGAGAAAGGCCAGTTCGCGCAGGCGCCGTTCCAGCACCTCAAAAGAGTATTCCAGGTTGGAAAACGTCTCGGTCGAGGCGAGAAATCGCACCTCGGTGCCGCTCTTGCCGTCGGCATCGCCCACCACGCGCAGATGCTCGGTGGTTTCGCCATGTTCGAAACGGGCGTAATGCTCTTTGCCGTCGCGCCAGATGCGCAGTTCGAGCCAGACCGACAACGCATTCACGACCGAGACGCCCACGCCGTGCAGACCGCCCGAAACCTTGTAGGAGTTGCTGTCGAATTTGCCGCCCGCATGCAGCTGGGTCATGATGACCTCAGCGGCGGAAACGCCTTCTTCCTCGTGAATGCCCACGGGAATGCCCCGGCCGTTATCGCTGACCGAAACGCTGCTGTCGGCGTGGATCTTGACCGTTACTGCGTCCGCGTGGCCGGCCAGTGCCTCGTCGATGCCGTTATCGACGACCTCATAGACCATGTGATGCAGACCGGACCCGTCATCGGTGTCGCCGATATACATGCCGGGGCGTTTTCTGACGGCTTCCAAGCCCTTGAGAACCTTGATGGAATCCGCGCCATACTCTTCCGGCAGCTTCACGTCTTCGGACATCCGAAATATCCCTTTTCTTTTTTGCATCTTATACGAATTATGGGGGGGATTGTCACGCGGTTGCGCTATATTTTGTGGTTCAATCGCGGGATACGCCGTTCCGCGGGGTCACGCCCGGGTCAGCGCGATTTGCGAGGTGCCACCGCTCTCGGTCACCTCGATCTTTTGGGCCCGCCCGCCCAGCTCCTGGAACAGTTCGGGGCCGGTGCCGGTCATCCAGGCCTGCGCGCCCAGGGCGCAGATCTCGTCGTAAAGCGCGGCGCGGCGGTCTGCGTCCAGATGTGCGGAAACCTCGTCCAGCAGCAGCAGCGGAGGCGCACCGATCCGACCCGCCAGCGCACGGGCATTGGCGAGGATCAGCGATACCAACAGCGCCTTTTGCTCGCCCGTCGAACAATCGCGCGCGGGCACGGATTTGGCGGCATAGACCCCCAAGAGATCGGCCCGATGCGGCCCAACCAGCGTGCGGCCCGCCGCCAGATCGCGAAACCGGCTTTCGGCCAGCGCCTCGCGCAGATCGGCCTGGGTGTCCGGCATCACGCCCTCGGTCTGAACCAGTTCGAGATCGGCCACGGGAAACGCGGTCTCGGCCTGTCGCTGCGCGTCTGACAGCAGTGCCAGCGCCTGCACGCGGTTCTGGTGGATGTTATGCCCGGCCTCGGCCATCTGCGCCTCGAGCGCGGCGTACCAATGGGCATCGCGCACCTGGTCCTTGAGCAACCGGTTGCGTTCGCGCATTGCCTTTTCATAGGCCAGCGACATCTCGGCATGTTCGGGCAGGAAACTCAGCGTCATCCGGTCCAGAAACCGCCGCCGACCGTCCGCGCCTTCGATCCACAGCCGGTCCATGCTGGGGATCAGCCACAGCACGCGCGCAACCCGGCCCAGGGCAATCTGGCTGGCCGCCTTGCCGTCGATTCGCACCTGCCGCGCGCCGCCATTCTCGGACCAGGTCTCGATCTCATGCACCCCCCCCTGCGCCCGCAACACGCCGGTCAGCTTCCAGCCAAGCGCCTCGGGGCGGCGGGTCATGTCTTCGGCGCTGGAACGGCGAAATCCGCGCCCCGGCGAAAACAGCGAGACAGCTTCGAGGATATTGGTCTTGCCCGCGCCATTGGGGCCGTAAATGGCAACCGGGCGCGCATCCAGCGCAATCCGCCCGAGCTTGTGCGAGCGGAAATGCGACAGGGTGAGTTCAGTCAGGGACAGGGACATGCCCGCCACGCGGGTGGGTGCTGCGGGTCAGGCCGGCGCGGATCAGACACGCATCGGCATGACCACGTAAACCGCGCTCTGGTCATTGCCTTCCCGCATCAGCGTGGGATCGCCGGCGGAATTGAACATGAACACCGCGTTTTCGCGATCAACCTGGCTGGCGATTTCCAGCAGGTACTTGGCGTTGAACCCGATTTCGAGCCGCTCGTCCCCATAGGCCACGGCCAGCTCTTCTTCGGCGGCACCGCTGTCGGGGGCGTTGACAGAGAGCACGAGGCGATCCTCTTCAAGCTGCAACTTGACTGCCCGCGACCGCTCGGACGAAACCGTGGCCACCCGGTCAACCGCCTGTGCAAACTCGGCCGCGTCCACTTCGAGCCGGCGCGTGTTGCCCTGCGGAATGACCCGCGAATAATCGGGAAAGGTGCCGTCGATCACCTTGGACGTGAGGGTAATCTCGGGCGTGGCAAAGCGGATCTTGGTTTCGCTGACCGACACGGCAATCGCCATCTCGTCATCGTCCAACAACTTGCGCAACTCACCCACCGTCTTGCGGGGCACGATTACGCCGGGCATGTCCGCCGCACCTTCGGGCAGGTCCGCATCAATCCGGGCGAGCCGGTGGCCATCGGTTGCGACACAGCGCAGAACCTTGCCGCCATCGGCATCGGCAACATGCATGTAGACACCGTTCAGGTAATACCGGGTCTCTTCGGTCGAGATCGCGAATTTCGACTTGTCAAACAGCCGCCGCAACATTCCGGCAGGCGCCGAGAAATTGGTGGCATAGTCCGAAGTTGCCATCACCGGGAAATCTTCGCGCGGCAGGGTGGCCAGCGAAAAGTTCGACCGGCCCGCTTCGACGGTCAGCCGCCCCGCCGCGGCATCCGCCGTCAGGGTAACCAGCGCCCCATCGGGAAGCTTGCGCACGATTTCGTGCAGGGTGGTGGCCGCAACCGTGGTTGCGCCGGCGCGCTCGACCTGTGCGGGTGCCTTGTCGACCACCTCGATATCCAGGTCGGTGGCGCGGAACAGAACCTGGTCACCTTCGGCTTCGATCAGGACGTTGGCGAGGATCGGGATCGTGTTGCGGCGTTCCACAACCGACTGGGCCTGGGACACGGCCTTGAGCAGCGTGCCGCGTTCGATGCTGATTTTCATGTCCTTCGATCCTCTGCATGGGCCGGGATGGGCAACCTAGCGGTTTACCCGGTCAGCACAAGTTTTTTGTGAATTTGTCCGCTGGAATGATTCGGGCGTCAAGGGGCGACACACAGGCAGATCGCGCGTATTGCAATCGGGCAATGGTGTGACATGGGGCAGGCGGGTGCCCCATGCCGATTTCACGGCAATATCGCTCAGGCTTCGAGCGCGCGGCGCAGGATTTCCACGTCTTCGGCGATCTGCCCGTCGATGACCTTGAGCTCTTCGATCCGCTTGACCCCGTGCATTACGGTCGTGTGGTCGCGGCCACCAAAGCGGCGGCCGATCTCGGGCAGGCTGCGGCTGGTCAGTTGCTTGGCAAGATACATCGCAACCTGGCGGGGCCGGGCATAAGACCGCAACCGCTTGGGGCCGATGATGTCGCTGAGCCGGATGTTGTAGTAGTCGGAAACCTTGCGCTGAATCTCTTCGACGGTGATCTTGCGCTCGGACGCGCGCAGCACATCGGCGAGACAATCCTGCGTCAGCTCCATGTCGATCTCGCGCCCCACCAGCGAGGCAAAGGCAAAGAGCCGGGTCAGCGCCCCTTCGAGCACGCGCACATTGGTCGAGATCCGCTGTGCCAGGAATTCCAGAACGCCATTGGCGATCTCAAGACCGGGATAGGTATCGCGATACTGCTGCACCTTGGCTTGCAGGATGCCCAGCCGCAATTCGTAATCGGTCGGATGCAGGTCCACCACGAGGCCGCATTGCAGGCGGGATTTGACGCGATCCTCGAGATCCTTGATTTCGCCGGGCGCACGGTCGGCGGAAATGATGATCTGCTTGTGCTGGTCCACCAGCGCGTTGAAGGTGTGAAAAAACTCTTCCTGCGTGCTGTCCTTGCCGGCGATGAACTGCACGTCATCCACCATCAGAACATCGACCGAGCGGAACAGCACCTTGAAATCCATCATCTTGCGTTCGCGCAAGGCCTGTACAAAGCGGTACATGAACTGTTCCGCCGAGAGGTACAGCACGTTGAGGTCGGGCTGGCGCTTGCGCAATTCCCAGGCGATCGCATGCATGAGGTGGGTTTTACCCAGCCCGACGCCACCATAGAGAACAAGCGGGTTGAAGGTTACCGGGCCGCCTTCGCTGACACGGCGCGCGGCGGCATGGGCAAGCTCGTTCGGCTTGCCGACGACAAACGTGTCAAAGGTGAACCGGGAATCCAGCGGCGCCGCGGGCAAATCGTCGCCCGAGGCCGCCGCGGGTTCATCCGCCGGGGCGGCTGTCCTGGGCGTCTCGGCAACCAGCCGCGGCGACGGGTTCGCGGTTGAGTTGGCCGATACACGGAACGATACGCGCTGAACATTTTCGCCTGCGGTGTTCAGTTCGTAAAGAATGACGTCAGCAAAGTTCTGGCTGACATAATTGCCCATGAAATTGGTGGGAACATTGAATACGGCAACCCCATCCTGCAACTGCTCGAACTCCAGCGGTTCAATCCAGGTGGTATAGTTGTTCTGTCCGACCGTCTTGAGCAGCCCTAGTTTGAGTTGACCCCATTTTTCTTGTGTCATGCAGCGCCTCACGCATCCCGTGCTTATTGGCCTTTTGGCCTTTTACATTGTTTGACCGGAGCAGAATCCGGTTGGATCCACGCCACACGGGGGAATGCACCAGCCGCAAGGACGGTGCTGCACGCGCCGGTCCCATCGGCGCCGCAGTTCAGGTAACAGAGTCAGAGTTCGCTATTCGCAATGAATGCGTTGGCTGACAAAGCACTGTTACACAGACATGTTATGACAGGGCTGCAAAAACCGGTGTGAAACCGGACCTTCGCCGCAAGCAGAAGTGGTCGGTATGGCAGCCGTACCACCCAGCATGGAACCCGTTACATGGCTGACGCAGTTCAGTCACGTCCCGAGCACCGCCTGTCCCCCCAAGTTAGTGAATCGCTGGAACAGTGGTAGCAATTTCGGGTGCAGAGCGGCAATCAAACTCTGGTGTTGACTCACGATTCCGCGGCAAAGAATCTCTGGCCCGCATCAATTCTGTTGCAGCGTTGCAATCAACAAAAAAAGGCGTTGCAGAGCAACGCCTTTATATTCTTGGCTTTTGTTTCAGGTTGACGATACGTCAACCCAGAGCCTTGACCCGTGCCGACAGGCGGGACATTTTCCGCGACGCCGTGTTCTTGTGGAAAACGCCTTTGGAGACGCCGCGCATCAGTTCGGGCTGAGCGGCTCTCAGGGCCGCGGTTGCGGCTTCCTTGTCGCCCGAGGCGATGGCTTCTTCGACAGAGCGCAGGAAGGTGCGAATCCGCGAGCGGCGGGCTTTGTTGACGGCAAAACGTGCCTGGTTCTGGCGGGCGCGTTTCTTGGATTGCGGCGAATTTGCCATGGTGTTCAGACCTTTGTTCGGTTTCGGTTCTATTCGATTGCACAATGCAAGCCCCGGACCGGTTCCTGATCCACCAGAGTGATTCTAGCCTGAGCGGGCCGCACGCGCATGTATGGCAGCGGTCCCTATCCAGTTTCGGCGCATTTGCCAACCGGAATTTTGCGGAACCGCCGCGATCGGGCTTACTTGTCGCGGAACTGCGGCTGCCGCTTTTCGAGGAAAGCCGCCATGCCTTCCTTCTGATCTTCTGTTGCGAACATCGAATGAAACACCCGCCGCTCGAACAACAGCCCTTCCGAGAGCGTGGTTTCATAGCTGCGGTTCACCGATTCCTTGGCCGCAAGGATCGTCATCATCGACTTTTCTGCGATTTTCTGCGCGGTGCTCGTGGCTTCTTCGAGCAGCTTCTTGGCGGGGACGACACGGCTGACCAGCCCGGCGCGCTCGGCCTCTTCGGCCGGCATGAAACGACCGCTCAGGTTCATGTCCATCGCCTTGGATTTGCCCACGAAACGGGTCAGCCGCTGAGTGCCGCCCAGCCCCGCGATGACGCCAAGGTTGATCTCCGGCTGGCCGAACTTGGCCGTGTCCGCCGCAATGATGAAATCACAGGCCATCGCCAATTCACAGCCGCCGCCCAACGCATAGCCGGCAACCGCGGCAATGATCGGCTTGCGGATCCGCCCGATCCGGTCGGTGGCGTCGGCGAACAGGTTGATGTTGAACACGTCGCCAAAGCCCAGTTCGGACATTTCCTTGATGTCCGCCCCGGCGGCAAATGCCTTTTCCGATCCGGTAAGAACGATACAGCGCACCTTTTCATTGGCATCTGCCTCTTCCAGCGCCTGGCACAATTCCAGCAACAGTTGCGAGTTCAGCGCGTTCAGGGCATCCGGCCGGTTCAACCGGATCAGTGCAACGTGATCATCGACATCGACATTGATTGTCTCAAAGGCCATGTATTTCGCTTTCGGTTGTTCCGATCAGAGTCGAAGCCTTACCATGCAGATTTCGCGTTTCAAGCTATCTTTGGCATTGGGCACAGTAGAAGGATGAGCGTCCGGATTGCGTGATTCGCCTGATTTTTGCGCTGCAACCGGGGCTGCGGCAGGGCTGCCCCTCGCGCCCGTAAACATCGAAACAGTGCTGAAAATATCCAAGTTCGCCATCGGCTTGCCGAAAATCCCGCAACGATGATCCGCCTGCGTCAATGGCTTCGGACAACACCTGCCGGATGATCGGAACCAGCGCCCCGACCCGGGCCGCCGCGATGTTGGCGGCCTTGCGACGCGGCGACAAAGAGGCGCGGTACAGCGCCTCGCAAACATAGATGTTGCCCAGCCCCGCGACGACCTTCTGATCGAGCAACACCGATTTGACCGGGCTTTGGCGCCCGTGAAACGCCGCGATCAGGCCGGTTTCGTTGAAATCGTTGCCCAGGGGTTCCGGCCCGAGCACGGCGAGCAACTTGTGCTGTTCGGCCGTTCGGGTCTCCAGCAGGTCCATGGCCCCAAAGCGGCGGGGATCGTTGAAGGTGATCCGCGCGCCGTTGCCCATGTGAAACACCACATGGTCATGTTTCTGCGCCGCCGGATGGGTTCGGACAAACTGGCCCAGCGGATCCCCCGACACGGTCATCCGCCCGGACATGCCAAGATGAACCAACAGCGTCTCGCCACGATCCAGATCGACAAGGATGTATTTCGACCGACGGCGCAGCCGCAGGACGCGGCAACCGGTCAACCGTTCGGCCATCCGCGCGGGGAAGGGCCAGCGCAGATCGGCGCGGTTCACCTCGGCGCGGGCGATGATCTGGCCCTCCATCGCCGGTGTCAAACCGCGACGCACTGTCTCGACCTCTGGCAATTCGGGCATTTGATGTCTTTCTGTTCAAGGGGCCGCATTGTGCCCGCCCCACAGCGCCCTATAACAAGGGCGAAACCCTGAGGCGGCAAGACCCGATGACAGATACCAACGACAAAACCACCCATTTCGGTCGCGAGACCATTCCCGAGAATGAAAAGGCCGGCCGGGTGCAGGGCGTTTTCAACTCGGTCGCGTCGAAATATGACATCATGAATGACGTGATGAGCGTTGGCGTTCACCGGCTGTGGAAAGACGCGATGATGGACTGGCTCGCGCCGCGCCCGGGTCAGCGCCTGCTGGATGTGGCGGGGGGCACCGGCGACATTTCTTTCCGCTTCCTCGAACGCGCCGGGCATGGCCACGCCACCGTTCTGGACCTGACCGAACCGATGCTGGTGGAGGGCCGCAAACGCGCCGAGGCCGCCGATATGGCCGACAGCCTGAACTGGGTTGTGGGCGACGCCATGGCGCTGCCCTTTCCGGATAACAGCTTTGATGTCTACACGATCAGTTTCGGCATCCGCAACGTGACCCGCCCGCAACAGGCGCTGGACGAAGCGTTTCGCGTGCTGCGCCCCGGAGGCCGCCTGATGGTGCTCGAGTTCAGCCAGTTGCCCAACGAAGGGCTGCAAAAGCTCTACGACCTCTACAGTTTCAACATCATCCCCCGCATGGGCCAGATGATTGCCGGTGATCGCGACAGCTATCAGTATCTCGTCGAATCGATCCGCAATTTCCCCGATCAGGAAACTTTCCTCTCCATGGTGCGGCAGGCGGGGTTCGAAAATGCCAGGTATCGCAACCTGAGCATGGGAATCGCCGCCCTGCATTCGGGATGGAAAATCTGAGATGCGCGGGCCTCACAACATCATCCGGTTGATCCGCACCGGTGCAACGCTTGAACGGACCGGGGCCATGAACGTGGTTCTGGACGCTTTCGAAGCCCCGCGCGCCCTGCGGTTCGTGGCCCATGCCCTGGGCAAGCCATTCATGTGGCTCGGTTACAAGGGCGACCCGGAGATGCCACCCGCCACCCGCGCCCTGACGGCTCTCGGCCCGGCCTATATCAAGTTCGGCCAGGTGCTCTCGACCCGGCCTGATGTCGTCGGGAATGAGCTCGCCGAACAACTGCGCGTGCTACAGGACAAGCTGCCCCCGTTTTCGATCGACACCGCCAAGGCCGAGGTTGAACGCGAACTGGGCCGTCCGGTTGCCGAGATCTTCTCGGAGTTCAGCGAGCCCATCGCCGCCGCATCGATTGCCCAGGTCCACAAGGCGCGGCTGAACGACACCGGCGAGGACGTCGCGGTCAAGGTGCTGCGCCCGGGCATCGAACGGGCCTTTCGCAGGGATATCGACGCCTTCTATTTCGCCGCCCGCATCGTCGATCTCTTTGCACCGGGGGCGCGCCGCCTGCGCCCGATGGAGGTGATCGAACATTTCGACGGTGTCGTGCGGGGCGAACTTGACCTGCGTCTTGAAAGCGCCGCCGCCTCGGAATTCGAAGCCAACACCCGCGATGACGCGGGGTTCTGCCTGCCCCCGATCATCTGGTCCCTGTCGGCGCGGCGCGTGATGACCCTGGGGTGGGCCGATGGCGAACCCCTGGGCGACAACGGCGCGCTTGACGCCGCCGGGCATGATCGCCGCGAACTGTCCGAACGCGTCCTGCGGCTGTTCCTGCTGCACGCCCTGCGCGACGGCTATTTCCATGCCGATATGCACCAGGGCAACCTCAAGGTTGGGCGCAACGGTGACATCATCGCCTATGATTTCGGGATCATGGGCCATATCGATGAATATACCCGCCGCGTCTATGCCGAGATCCTGTTCGGTTTCATCCGCCGCGACTACCAGCGGGTTGCCGAAGTGCATTTCGAAGCAGGCTATGTTCCCGCGAACAAGGATGTCGACGAATTCGCCCGCGCCCTGCGCGCGGTGGGCGAGCCGATTTTCGGAATGGACGCAACCCAGATCTCCATGGGCCGGCTGCTCAGCTATCTGTTCGAAGTGACCGAACGCTTCGGGATGGAAACCCGCACCGAGCTGATCCTGCTGCAACGCACCATGGTCGTTGTCGAAGGTGTCGCCCGGTCACTGAACCCGCACACCAATATCTGGGAAGTCGCGCGCCCGGTGGTCGAAGACTATATCAAGCAATCCATCGGCCCCCGCGCCCTTGCTTCCGATCTGGCCAAAACCGCCCGCGTTCTTGCCCGCTTTGGCCCGCGCCTGCCCGGCTTGGTCGAAGCGGCCCTGGTGCGTCAGGCCAGCGAAGGCGAGCCAGACAGAAAATCCACCTGGCCCCGCCTCCTCATCGCGGGCCTTGCCGGACTGACGGCGGGCGCCGGGCTTGTCCTCTTGCTCCAGACGCTCACCTGATCCCGGCCGGCACCTTTTTGCCTTGGCCGCTGGATCGCAACTCGGCCAACACAGCAATTCGAGCGCGGGGCAGAGGCGTGCGGCGGTCTGAGTTGGCGGGCTTGCGGCTTCAGCGGTGATGGAATAGCGCCCTGAAAGTGGTCCACCAACTGGGATAGATTGTCCCGTAAATTGGAAGATCAGCGATGGCTGGGAAACTAGAAGAGCCCGAAGAGATAGTATCTAAGATTCGGCGGGCTGAAGTTCTGCAAGGTCAAGGGGCGACGATTGCGGAAGCGGTGCGCCAAATCGCCATAACGTGTGGATCGGCATGCAAAATTGGGTCTGAAGCAGATTTGGTGCAGTCCAACTTGCCAAGCGCTATATATCGGCAGGTTTTGGAGGAGATTGCCGATGGCGTCACAGTTTTCACGGCGGGATTTCCTGCCAGCAGGTCTCAAGGCCGATCAGGTCGAGCTTGTTGGGAACACGGTCCGGATCCACTCGCGTTCCGCCAAAGCCGCGGCAGCGTGCCCGCGCTGCGGCACGGTTTCACGTCATGTTCACAGCAGATACCGCCGACGGCCTGCCGATCTGCCTGCGCATGGCCGGAAGGTGGAACTGGTCCTGTTGGTTCGCCGATTTCGCTGCTGTGCTCCGCAGTGCCCGGCCAGGATATTTGCGGAGCGGTTCCCACCTGCGGTAACCCGGCCGCATGCGCGGCGTACCTCCCGTCTGCAAGGACTGGTCCGGCACCTCGGCCTGGCACTCGGCGGGCGCCCGGCACAGGCGCTCGCCGCACGGCTCCTGCTGCCGGTCAGCAAGGATACGTTCCTCCGCAGCATCCGGGGCGCGGCGACGGCCTCAAGCAGTGATCTCCGCGTCATAGGTATTGACGACTGGGCTTGGCGAAAGGGGCAGAGATACGGCACTTTGATCTGCGATCTGGAGCGACGCCGGGTCATTGATCTCCTTCCAGATCGAGAACCGGCCACGGTCGAGGCCTGGCTGCGGGCCCGTCCGGGGATCGAGGTCGTCGCCCGCGACCGCAACGGAGGCTATGGTGGTGCCGTTTCACGGGCCTTGCCAAAGGCGGTTCAGGTTGCCGACCGCTGGCACCTGTTGGAGAACGCGAGCACGGCTTTCCTGGCCGCCGTACAGCGTAACATGCCTGCCATCCGCAAAGCCATCGGCGCAAATGCACTGGATCCAAAGCTTCTGACGGCAGCGGAAAAGCTTCAATATGAGGGCTTTCAGCGCCGCCAACAAACCAACCGCATGGTTCGCCAGATGGCCGATGACGGCACTCCGATCAGACGCATCGTGCGCCTGACCGGATTGAGCCGCGGGCTGGTCCGCCAGATCATCCGTGGTGAGCGCGAAGACGTCTTTCGCATTCGCGAGAGCAGTCTGACCCCTTGGCTACCGCGTCTGGAACGGGAATGGAACGGCGGCTGCCGAAACGGCGCAGAGCTCTGGCGCCGACTGCGGGCAGATGGTTTCCAGGGCAGCCTCCGCGTCGTTGGAGAATGGGCCACGCGCCAGCGCCGTGCCGAGCAGGCCGCGCCGTCGGGTACAGAAAAGTCGCCGCCCGCGCGCAAGATTGCTCGTCTCCTGACCTTGGGCCGGGATCATCTGTGCAAGGCCGATGCCATCCAGGTTGCAAGGATCGAAGCTTCGCTGCCTGCCCTCGCTGCAGCCCGCAGGATGACGGACCGGTTTACGGACATGGTACGCAATGCTCGCGAAGACGCGCTGGAAGGATGGCTGAATGAAGCGGAGGACGGGCTGCTCGGTGCTTTCGCCCGCGGGCTTCGCCGGGATCAGGTGGCGGTCGCCGCAGCCCTGCGTGAACCATGGTCGAACGGACAGACAGAGGGCCAGATCAATCGATTGAAGACGCTGAAACGCCAGATGTATGGCCGCGCCAACATAGATCTGCTCAGGGCACGCCTCGTCACGGCATCTTAGCCACCAAGGTGCATCAACTTTGAGTCAGACCCAA
>NZ_JBNAFZ010000011.1:0-124713 GCF_049800935.1 Microbulbifer sp. S227A
GCAGCCTAGGAGAGACCCGATGTCGAAGCTTGGAGAAGACCTGATCCGTGGCAGTGCGTTGCCGGCGTTTTTTCGTGTGTCGAATGCGGATGATGTGTCGATTGATGCGCCGCAGAACCGCAAGGGGGATGCGTTGCGCAGCTGGGTGCGGTCGCTGAGCGGGTTTCAGAAAGAGGCGCTGGTGCGTTCGGCGCGGACCGGTGTGACCTGGCGGCTGGTCTCGGACGAGGGGCCCTATCTGAACGGGCATGACGCGGCACCCTGTCCGCTGGCCTTTCTGTCGAGCGGCATGGTCGCGAGCTTCATGAACGAGATCACCGCGCTGGCGGAAATCCGGGGTGTCGAGATTCGCAAGCTCAGGTTGATCCAGGATAATTACTATACGATGAAGGGCTCGATGCCCAAGCGCACCATGGTGGGTGGCGCCGAGAATATCGATCTGCAGGTCGAGATCGATTGCGACCTGGACGACAAGGCGCTGTACCAGTTCCTGCTGGATGCGACCTATGCCTCGCCGCTGAACGGGTTGATGCGCGGCCAGCTCGAGAGCCTGTTCAAGCTGGGCAAGAACGGCAGCGCGCTGGCGACCGCCAAGGTGGCCGAGCTGGACGCCGCGCTGTTCCCCGATCCGGGCAACCATTTCGCGAAATCGCAAGCCGAACCGGGCGATCTGGCGCTGATGGAACCGGTTGGCCCGACGCCGAAAAAAGACGTGGTTCTGGGCACTTCGGGTTCGGCGGGCAGCCTCGCGGACGAGCAGGACCGGCGGCTCAATATCGGGGCGGTGGCAGAGTTGCGCGCGGACGGGATCAAGGAGATCCAGCAGATGCAATATTCGCCCTACGGCACCTCGTTCCGCTTCCTGTCCTCCGAGGACGGCCGCGCGCCCGACGCCAACACGCTGATTTCGGCGGGGATCGGGTTTTGTTTCATGACCCAGTTCGGGCGGTTCGTGTCGATGCTCAAGCTCGACCTGCCGGATTACCGCATCGTGCAGGACACGCATTTCAGCCTCGGCGGCGCGTCCGGCGGCACCGGCAAGGCCGGCGAGACCGACCCGATCGAAACCCATGTCTACCTGGAAACCTCCGAATCCGACGACACCGCCCGCGAAATGCTCGACATCTCGGAACAAACCTGCTTCCTCCACGCCTTCTGCCGCACAGACCTCAAAACCAAACTCCGCATCAGGAGGGTGTGAGGTGAAAACACAGGTCTGCATCATTGGCGGCGGCCCCGCGGGGCTGATGCTGAGCCATGTTCTTGACGCCAACGGTATCGACAACGTGGTGCTGGAACGCCAGTCCAGGGAATATGTGCTGGGCCGGATCCGCGCCGGGGTGCTCGAGCACAACACCGTGCAGATGCTGCGCGATTACGGTCTGGGCGAGCGGATGGACAAGATCGGCAAGCCCAAGGACGGCACCCGCATCCTGTGGCAGGACCGGCCGGATTTCTTCATCGACGTGAAGAAATGGACCGGCAAGCAGATGATGGCCTATGGGCAGACATATATCACCGAGGATCTCTATGCCGCGCGCGACCGCGACGGCGGGGCGGTGATCTGCGAGGCGGCGCATGTCGCGCTGCATGATATCGACAGCGACGCGCCGCATGTGACCTATGAGAGGGACGGGGCGACGCACCGGATCGATTGCCGCTTCATCGCCGGTTGTGACGGGTTTCACGGACCATCGCGCCGGGCCATTCCCGACAGCCACCGCCGCGAATACATGCGGGATTATCCCTTTGGCTGGATGGGCGTGATGGTCGAAAAGCCGCCGCTGGACGATTTCATCTATGCCTATCACGGCGATGGCATGGCGATGGCGGCACAGCGCAACCCGATGTTGTCACGCTATTACGTGCAGGCCCCGATCACCGACACGCCCCAGGACTGGCCGGATGAGCGGTTCTGGGAGACGCTGCTCAGCCGGTTTCCGGCAGAGGTGGCCGCGAAGATCCAGACCGGTCCGACGATCGAGAAATCCATGGCCCCGCTGCGCAGTTTCGTTTCCGAGCCGATGCGTCACGGCAGCCTGTTCCTGGCCGGGGACGCGGCGCATATCGTGCCGCCGACCGGTGCCAAGGGGCTGAACCTGGCGTTTTCGGACGTACATTACCTGCAACGCGCGCTGGTGGCGTTTTTCAAACAGGGGCAGGGCGACCTGATCGCGGGTTATTCCGATACCGCGCTGCGCCGGGTCTGGTCGGCGGAAAACATCTCGTGGCGGCTGACCAAGCTGTTGCACGTGTTCCCCGGCGAAGACCCGTTCGAACAGAAGATCCGCCAAAACGATTACGACCTGCTGCTGATGTCCGAAGCCGCGCAGCACGCGTTGGCCTATGAATATATCGGTCTGCCATTCGAAACCTGACCACCGCCGCGGCGCATCTTTGCCCGCGCCGCAATTGCAAGCCATTCCAGGAGGAAACCATGTACAGACTGACTGCTATTGCCACGACGGTGGCCATCCTGGCCGCCCCGGTGGCCCAGGCGCGTGACCTGGCGCTGGCCTATTTCATGGGCCCCAAGCACCCGATGAACGCGGCGGTGTTCACGCCGTTTGCGGAAAAGCTGGCCGAACTGTCGCAGGGTGCCCTGACGGTGACTCAGTTTCCCGGTGGCGCGCTGAACTCGGCCCCGCCCAAGCAGTATTCGATCCTGCGGGACGGCGTGGCGGATATCGTCTTTCACCCGCCCGGCTATACCGCGCAGCTCTTTCCGGTCACCACCTCGGTCACGACGCCCGGGATCTGCGACAGCGCGCTGGAATGTACCGAAGCCCTGTGGCGCGCCTATGACGTGGTGGAAAAGGAGTTCGACGCCAAGATCCTGGCGGTCTGGGCCAACGATCCGCACGTGATCTATACCAAGGACAAGCCGGTGCGGGTGCTCGAGGACATGGCCGGGCTGATCGTGCGGGTGTCATCGGCCCAGGATGCGCCCTTTATCGAAGCCCAGGGCGCGTCGGCGGCGTCGCAGCCGGTCTCGGTGGTCAACCAGAACCTGGCGAACGGGGTGATTGACGCGATTGCCATCGATCCGTCGGCCAACCTGTCATTCAAGCTTGACGAACCGGCCAATTACATCACCACCAACGTGCCCGGCTCGGTCACGTCCTTTGCGCTGTTGATGAACAAGGGCATCTATGACTCGCTGTCGGACGAGGAAAAGGCCTGGGTTGACGAGGCCTCGGGCAAGTGGCTGTCGATGCGAGGTGCCGAGACCTATCACGAACTGGCGATCAAGGGGATCGAGACCGCGCGTGCAAACGGGGTCGAGATCATCACCCTGAACGACGAGGAGCGCGCCCGCTGGGAGGCGGCGATCCAGCCGGCGCTGGATCAATGGGAGGCCAGCGTGGTCGGCCAGGGGCTGACCGGTGCCGAGGTCAAAGCCCTGATGAAAGGCGAATGAACCATGGGCGCTCCCATCCGTGAGGGCACCGCCGGGATTGTCGAGCGGTGGTTTCACCATGCGGCCAATGCCTTTGCGGTGATTGGCGGGGTTGCGCTGGTTGTGCTGATGCTGATCACGGTGGTGTCGGTTTTCTGGCGCTATGCGCTGCGCGATCCGATCTTTGGCATCGGCGACATGTCGTCGATGACGCTGGCGGTGGTTGTCGCATCCGGGGTCGCCTATGGCGGCGTGCATGGTGTGCATATCAGCGTCAACATCATCTCGGCCCTTCTCGGGCGCAAGGCATTGCGCTTTGCCGACGTGGCGATCCGCGCGGCCGGTTGCCTGATCTGTGGCTATGCGGCCTATGCGCTGGCGCTCAAGGGGTCCTGCGGGCTGGCCTGTGGCCTGAACACCGAGAACATGCTGATCCCGCACCAGCCGTTCTATTACCTGCTTGCCGCGTCGATGGCGCTGATCTCGGCGCTGCTGCTGTACCAGATGATCGCCGGGCTGGGGCATTGGGGCGGCGACGACCCGTTCGAGGAGACCGATTGATGGACGGTACGACACTTGCCTTTGTCGGCTTTGGCGCGCTCATGCTGTTGCTGCTGTTTCGCATGTCGGTCGGGGCGGCGATGCTGTTGGTGGGGGCCGCGGGGATCTGGATGATCCGCCCGGTGGCGAGCCTGCCGGTGGTGGCGGGCGAGATCTTTGGCGAGGCCACGAATTACTCGCTGACGATCCTGCCGCTGTTCATCCTGATGGGAAATCTCGCCGGCATCTCGGGCATGAGCCGCGATCTCTATGACGCGGCGCATAGCTGGATCGGTCATCTCAAGGGCGGCCTTGCCTCGGCTACCATCGTCGGATGCGCCGGGTTCTCGGCCCTGTCGGGGTCGTCGCTGGCGGCGGCGTTGACCATGGGCAAGGTGAGCCTGCCGCAGATGCAACGCTATGAATACGACAACGGTCTGGCCACGGGGGCGATTGCCGCGGGCGGCACGCTGGGCATCCTGATCCCGCCCTCGGCGGGTTTTGTGATCTATGCCATCCTGACCGAGGAATCCATCGGACGGCTGTTCATGGCCGGGGTGTTGCCGGGGCTGTTGCTGACGGTGCTGTTCATCGCGGCAATCTATGTCGTGGTGGCGCTCAACCCGGGCAAGGCACCGCAATCGGCCCGCGTCGACACGATGGGCGAGCGGGTCGCGGCACTGGGCCGGGCGCTCTGGATCATCGGGATCATCCTGCTGACCATTGGCGGCATCTATTCCGGGGTGTTCTCGGCGGTCGAGGCGGCGGGCATCGGGGCCTTTCTCGCGCTGATCGTCTGTTTCATCCGTCGCGCGATCACCTGGCAGACCCTGCGCGAAGTGACCACAAGCACGTTGAAATCCACCGGCATGGTGTTTTTCATCCTGTTTGGCGCCTTTGTCTTCAAGACGTTCATCGGCTTTACCGGCGTGACCTATGCAATGACCCAATGGGTCGAGGCACAGGGATATTCGGCGTCGCAGGTGGTGATCGCGGTGCTGCTTCTCTTTGTCGTGCTGGGCACTTTCATGGAGGGTTTTGCCATCCTGGTGCTGGCGGTGCCGCTGGTACAGCCGCTGCTGGAATCGCTGGGCGTGGATCTGATCTGGTTCGGCGTGCTGATGGTGATCGTGCTGGAGATGGCGCTGATTTCGCCGCCGGTCGGAGTCAATGTCTTTGTGGTCAAGGGGATCGCGCCGGGGGTGTCGCTGAATACCATCTTTCGCGGCATCTGGCCGTTCTGGCTGGCGATGTTTCTGGCGGTCGTGCTGATCCTGCTGATGCCGCAGATCGCGCTGTTCCTGCCGGGACGGATGTTCGGCTGAGCCGCAGCCGCGCAAGAGACCACCCGGCGCGCGCCGTCACGTGCGCCGGGTCGCGGTATTCATGGCTGCACAAAGTCGAGCATGGCAGAGCGCATGATCCGCAAGAGCCGGTTGTTATGCGCGATCTTCTTCAGCGCCGGACGATAGACCAATCCCACATCATAGGGGTTCAGCACCTCGCCAATCCTGAGCGGTACGATTCCGGAGCCATAGGCGCTGTTTGCGATCATGGTCGTTTCAAACAGCAGTAATTCACCTTTCTTGACGATCTCCAGACAGGATTGCAGCGACGATGTTTCGAGCACGACCTTGGGGAGCGGGGCCTGGTGGCGGTACTGAAACGCCGCCAGATAGTCATAGATTTCCGACGACGGCGCATAGATGACAAAGGGGAAATTCGCCAGATCCCGCGCCGAGACATGCGCGCGTCCGGCCAGCGGATGCGCGTTTGAGGCCAGAACGCCAAGACCGGATTTAACCACCCGCTGTACCTCGAGTTCGCCGGGAATCTCGTGATCGAGAAGCGCCCCGGCAAAGATCTCGGCCTTGCCCATGAGCAGATCCTCCGCAACCCCGCGTGCGCCCACGGATTTCACGTTCAGGCGAATGCGCGGGAACAGCCGGTGAAACTGTGGCAGCACCGCCGGAACCACCGTGTTGGACCAGATCGGACCGGCGAGAATGTTGACCGTGCTGTCCTGGTCTTCGATCACGTTCCGGATGTTCTGGAGCGCGTGCTCATACTCCAGGGCGATGACCTGTGCGTGGTTCAGGAACATCTGGCCCGCGCTGGTCAGGCGGATACCGGTCGCGAAACGCTCGACCAGCGGCGTGCCGACCGTCTGTTCCAGCTTGCGCAGGCTCTTGGAGAGGGCCGGCTGGGTGATGTTCAGGCTGCGCGCGGCCTCGCTGATGCTGCCCTGTTCGGCGACAGTGATGAATTGCCGGATATAGGTCAGGTTGGGCAGGTGGCGCGGCATGGGCGGGGCGGATTGACAGGCCGAAGGGGATGGGGCGTGCCAAAGCGTATCGGGGCCATCGCCGCGGCGCAAGCCGCTCACACGGATTCACCGGGGTCCCAGGTGATGATCGCCTTTTCCACCGCCGACACGATCGCGAACCCGGTGATGGCGATCACCGAGGCGGTCAGGATGGTGGCAAACAGGCGCGGCGCGTCAAAATCGAACATGCTCTGGATCAGGATATAGCCGATGCCCTTGTTGGCCCCGATCCATTCCCCGACAATCGCGCCCAGAACACACATGGTGACCGAGATTTTCAACGCCGAGAACACATAGGGCAGGGCACCGTAGATGCGGACATAGCGAAAGACCTCGGTTTTCGAGGCCGACAGCACATGCATCAGTTCCAGCAGGTTGGGGCTGACCGCGCGAAACCCGCGCACCGCGTTGACAAGCGTCGGAAAGAAACAGATCAGCGCCGCGACCGCGATCTTGGGTTCGATGCCGTTGCCGAGGATGAGCTTGAGAACCGGGGCGATGGCCACGATCGGGATGGTCTTGATCAGGATGGCGACCGGGTAATACATCTCTTCGATCACCTTGTTGTAGACAAAGGCGATGGCGACGAGAATCGCGATGGTGTTGCCGATGATGAACCCGAAAAACGCCTCGGTGATCGTCGGAACCGCATTGTCCAGCAACAGCGCCCAATCCTTGCCCATGGCCTTGAACACCGCGACCGGCGTGGGGACGAGGTATTCCGGCACCGCAAACACCACGCAGATCGCCTGCCAGAGCACGAGGATGGAGGACAGCCCGATCCCGCCCATGATCGCGACCCGCACCGGCCCCTGGGAGGGCAGGCGCGATGCAAGGCCGCGCCCGGTGCCGGCGTTGGTGGTGTCTGTGGTCGTGTCAGCCATGCGTTTACCCCGCGTCCAGCAAGCCCCGAAGGCGCGCCACCTGCGCACCCAGGCGGGCGTCGTCCTTGAGTTCCAATGTCCGTTCATCCGGCAGGTCGACATCCAGGATACCGCCGACACGGCTGGGCCGGCGGCTCAGGACAACAACCCGTTGCGACAGGAAAACCGCCTCTTGCAACGAATGCGTCACAAAGATGATCGTCATGCCGCTCTGTTTCCAGATGCGCAACAGCTCGACATTCAGCGTGTCGCGCACCAGTTCGTCCAGCGCCCCGAAAGGTTCGTCCATCAACAGGATGCGCGGCCGGGTAACCAGCGCGCGGGCAATCGCCACCCGCTGGCGCATCCCGCCGGACAGGTTCGAGGGCCGCGCGTCGGCAAACCCGTCCAGTTCCACGAGGCGCAGCGCCTCCATCGGGTCCATGGCCTCTGACGGTTTGGTGGCCCGCTTGCCGCCGATCTTGAAAGGCATGCAGACATTTTCCATCACCGTCGCCCAGGGCATCAGCACCGATTGCTGAAAGACCATGGAAAAGATGCGTTCCTGGCGGGCGACATCCGGGGTCTTGCCGAGGATCTCCGCGCGCCCCCGAGTCGGTTGCAGGATATCCGCTATCACCCGCAAGAGCGTGGATTTGCCGCAACCGGAATGGCCGATCAGCGACACGAACTCGCCCTGCGCGATGTCAAGATCGACATTGCCGACGGCTTCGACCGCCCTGGACCCCGAGCCAAAGGTCACGTTGACGCCCGAAAGCGAAATCGCGGGGGCCGACTGTTCCGCGGCCCCGGCCTCGTGCGATGGTTGCCCGCCGGTCATGGTTCAGTCTTTCATCCTGCGCTCGACCGCGTCGAGGATTGCGCCGGTATGGACATCGGCGGCGGTTATGTCCGCGGAAATCTCGCCCAGCTTGGCATAGCGGTCCAGCGTATCCTGCCAGCGCGCGGCGGAAACGTGGCCAAACCCGTTCGTGGCGGTTTCATCGGTATAGATATAGTCGTCGATGATGATCCCAAGCGCCGGTGCCTCGCGGTCTGCCTGCAGGGCCGGGGCGTAGTCCAGCAGGATAGCAAGCGCCTCGTCCCGGTTGTCCGCCACCCAGGCCCAGCCCCGGTCCACCGCCCCCAGGAACGCTTCGAGCGTCTTGGCGTCGTCGGCAAGCGTATCCGTCGTGGCAACGTAATAGTTGGACTGGAATTGCAGGCCGTTATCCCAGATGGTCTGGGTGTTATGACCGCCCTCATGGGACAGGATCGGTCCGATCTGGGCGACGTTGGTTGGCCATGCGGCGACGATGTCGACCTGGTCCTGCATCAGCGCCGGGACGTTGGCCTGAACATGGGTGATGTCCTCAGGCGTCAGGTCCGCATTGTCGAGCAGCACCGCGATCTGCGGCGCGGCGCTCTGTCCGGCCCCGACGCGCATGCCCTTCCATGCGGCCACCGAGGTGATGTTCTTGCCCGCCAGTGAATAAAAGGTCAGCGGCGCCTTCTGGAACGCGGCCCCGAACGAGGCCAGCGGCAACCCCTTGTCGACGGCATACATGATTTGCGGCGCGTAACCGATGGCGACATCGGCGGTGCCGCTCATCAGTTCCTGGATCGTGTTGGCGCTTGGCCCGCCGGGCAGGATGGTCACGTTCAGACCCGCCTCGGCGAAATACCCATTCTGAAGCGCGATGATCTCGCCCGCCGAGGCCGCATTGGGCAGCCAGCCCAGTTGCAGCGTGAAATCCCGGGTGTCGGCACTGGCGGGCAGGGCAAGACAGCCGATCCCGATTGCAAGCGTTGCCGAGAGAAATGCACGTTTCGTGATCATGGGTTGGCCCTTTGTTATTCGTTTCGATTCGGGTGTGGCGGGTACCGAGCGGGTCATTCCGTCATCTCTGCGACACGCGCGGTATCCGTCGCGGGCGTGTCTTCGAGAAAGCGCATGACAACCCGGTCGAGCACGGTGTCGGAAAACGCAAAGCCGGGCGGATATGAGGTCGATACCGGCAGGCCCGCGTCGCGCCCCACATCCAGCCCCCAAAAGGACAGATGCAACGCCACCTTGGGAATGACAAGCCGGGCAAGCTCGCGGTCATTGGCAACCAGGGTCGCGACGGCACCGGCATCCGGGTTCACCATCACCCGGATACCACAGGTCGTCGCGCCTTGGTCCAACGCTGCCGAAGCCCCCACGCGATGCCCCATGCGGACATGTTCAAAGCACAATGCGCCCTGCCGGATGAACAGGGTATAGCCGCCAAGCCCGTCGCCCGCCGAGATAAGAACCCCCTCGGCAGCCCCCACCGCCCCCCGGAAATGGGCGGTGATCTCCATCGACCGTTCGGACGAGGTGATCATGCTGGTTTGTGGCACATGGGTCGGGCCGGGATAAAGCGTGACCTCGTGCGCGGACATGATGCCGTTTGGCTGGCGGAACTTGATGATGTCCACCAAGGTGCGGTCATCCAGCGGCAGAACGTCATTTGCCTCGGCCTCCTGCCACCAGAGATCCTGCAACTCCTTGAGCTTGCCGGGATGCCGCGCGGCCAGGTCATGCGTTTCCGAGAAATCGCTGGCCAGATCATGCAGCCGCCAGTCGTCCCCGGCATAATCGTCGCCCTTTTCGTGTTGCGACACCGCTTTCCACCCGTCGGCATAGATCGCCCTGCGCCCGAACATCTCCCAATACTGGGTCCGCCGGGGGGCGGGGGCGGCGGCCTGTTCAAAGCTGGCGGCAAAGCTCTGCCCGTCAAAGGCGCTTGCGCGTGGCGCACCGGCCAGCTGCAAGAACGTCGGCGCAATGTCGACGGCATGCAGGAACTGGTCGCGGGTCTTGTCGCGATCGTGCAGCGCCAATGGCCAATGCACCACCAGCGGCGAACGCACCCCGCCCAGTTCGACATATTGCTTGTAGCGGCGAAACGGGGTGTTGCCCGCCATCGCCCAGCCCTCGGGATAAAAGGCCGGCCCCTTTGACCCGCCGATGTCATCGATACGGGGCAGCATTTCCGCCACCGTTTCTGGCTGGCCGGAATAGTTCGAGTTGGTATCCACCGCGCCGTTGGGCCCGCCCTCGCGGCTGGCACCGTTGTCGGACAGAATCATGATGATCGTGTTGTCAAAGAGATCGAGCCGTTTCAACTCGGCGACCAGCCGCCCGATCTGGTCGTCGGTATGTTCCAGGAAGCCGGCGAAACAGGCTTGCAGCCGGGTGAACAGGCGGCGGGTATCCCCATCGAGGCTGTCCCATTCGGGCACTTCCGGATTGCGCGGAGTCAGCGCGGTTCCCTCGGGCACCAACCCCATGTCGATCTGTCGCTTCAGGCGGTCCTTGCGGGTCTGGTCCCATCCCTTTTCAAACGTCGTCACATAGGGATCGATATAGGATTTGGGCACCTGGAACGGCGCATGGGTCGCCCCGAAACAGAGGTTCAGATATAGCGGATCCCGCTGTCGAAAGCTCACATGCTCGCGCAGGTAGTGCATGGCCCGATCCGTCAGGTCCTCGCTCAGATGATAGCCCTCGCCCAGTTCCGGCTCGGCGGCGTGGTTGTCCTCGTAGAGCTCGGGAGAAAACTGATCGGTACAACCGCCCAGAAACCCGTAGAACCGGTCGAATCCGCATTGCGTCGGCCAGGTGTCGAAAGGGCCTGCGGGGGTGATGTCCTGTGCCGGTGTCAGGTGCCATTTGCCCACCATGTAGGTGGCATAGCCCTGCGACCGCAGCAGCGACGGCAGCATCGGAACATCCGGCCGCACCCGGCCCCGGCTGTTGGGGAACCCGGTATCGGTATCCGACAGGCAGCGCATGCCCACGTTGTGATGATTGCGCCCGGTCAGCATGCTGGCGCGGCTGGGAGAGCACAGCGGCGTGACGTGGAAGTTGTTGTAAACCAGACCGCCGGTCGCCAGCGCATCGATATGCGGCGTGCGGATTTCCGAGCCATAGCAGCCGAAATCCGACCAGCCGGTGTCATCGAACATAATGGTGATGATGTTCGGGGGCAGCTCATCGCGATTGCGCGGTTCTGGCCACCAAGGCGTGCTTTCGGCGGCGGTGCGTCCGATTTTCCCGGCAAATTCTGTCATGTCCAGCCTTTGGTTACATTTGTCCCATAGGGTGGGCCAGATTCACGATTCCTTCATATTCCGAATAAGGACGATTGCATTCCTGTTGGTTATAGGTACTGGTTCCGCCAACCGATACCCCAACCATGCACCTTACCCGGCGCGGCCAATCCGGCAGGGAGTCGGCCAAAATCCGGGGATCCACAGCGATCAGTTTCGGGTTTGGGCGGGCCGGAAACTCGACCCGGTGCAATTGCACGTCCTGGGCAATGGCGACACGGAAACCGGTGGGTTCGATATCGGCTTCGTGCCGGTCACGCTCGCGGGCAGTATCTCGGGGCTCCGGGCCGCTTTTGGCAGCGCGCCGGGCGGTACAGATCGGCGCGGACTCTCGTGATGCGATCGTCAGGCGGCTGTACCCGCGGATCTCATACCGAATGTGGTGCTGTTCTTGATCGCGGTCAGGTGCCGGGGCCGGTGGCCCCGGCGCAGGGCGGTCAGATCGCGGCCATGCCTCCGTCGACCACCATTTCCGAGCCGATGACAAACCGGGATTCGTCCGAGGCAAGGTACAGCACCAGAGCCGACACTTCCTCGGGCGTTCCGGCGCGGCGCAGCGGGGCCGATCCCAGGATGAAATCGAGCTTTTCCTGGGTGTCGATCATCTCTTCGGTCATCGGGGTCTCGATCAGTCCCGGATGGATCGAGTTCACGCGTATCTGGTCTTCGGCAACTTCGGCGGCCACCGATTTGGTCAACAAACGGACCGCACCCTTCGAGGCGCAATAGATCCCGAACCCCGCACGCCCGATCAGCGCGAAGGTGCTCGACACGTTGATAATCGAGCCGCCGCCGTTCTGCTTCATGAGGGGGACGGCCCCCCGAACCCCAATGAAGGTTCCACGTGCGTTGACATTGAACACGGAGTCCCATTGCTCCAGCGTGCAGTCCTCGGTGTTGCCCACGGTAACGACACCGGCGTTGTTGACCAGGATGTCGAGCTTGCCAAAGGTTCCGGTGACCGTTTCGAACACCGCGTTCCAATTGGCTTCATCCGCAACGTCATGGCGCTGCATTTCGGCGGTTCCACCGGCTTCGCGGATCTGGGCGACCGTCTCCTCCAGACCGGCTTCATTCTGATCGGTTGCCAGAATCTTTGCCCCCTCGCGCGCCAGCACGATCGCATGCGACCGCCCCATGCCGCTCCCCGCACCGGTGACAATTGCGACCTTTCCTTCGACACGACCCATTGGTTCCTCCCTCGGTTCGATATGGATAAACTATTGCCACCCCTAAGTTTTTCGATGCTGTCCTTGTTCAGGGATGGTTAATGTACTATTTGGTATAAAATATGGGGAGTCGAATTCTTAAAACTGATTTGGACTATCATCGGAACGGATAGCGCGCGGCCCCCGATATGCCGGGAGACCGCGCAGGCCATCAAATGACGCGAAGCACGCGGTCCAGCGGCAGGCGCGATTTGGGCAGCATCGAGTTGCGATCTTCCGGGTGGTGATAACCAACCACCAGCGCCACCTCGCAGACATAGCCGTCGAGCTCTTGGGCAAACACCTCGCTGATCAATTCGGGGTCGATCCCCTCCATCGGAGTGCCGTCAACGCCCAGCCGTGCCAGCGTGTGCAGGGCGTTGCCAAGCGCGATATAGACCTGCGCCATGGTCCAGACGCCGTTCTTGCCATTGGCATCCGTCTTGGTTTCGGCAAAGGAATACTTGGACAATGCCGCGTCTCGTTCTGCCGGGGTGCCGCGCCCATTGGCGAGGTCCTGATCCACGACATGCGCAAAGTCGTCGCGCGAATAGGCCGGGTTATGGGCCATCAGAATGACCTGATGGGCGTCGGCGACATGTTTGCGGTTATGCGGGTTCTTGCGGGCAAAGGTGCTTTCCAGGCGCCGTTTGGCGGGCTCGGAGTCGACAACAATGAATTTCCACGGTTGCGAGTTGATCGAGGAGGCGGTCAGCCGCAGCGCCTCGTACAGCACGTCCAGCTTGTCCTGCGTCACGCGGCGGGTGGGGTCATAGCGTTTCGAAGTCTTGCGGGTCGCCAGATCGGCGATGACGGGGTGTAGTGTCATGGGATTGTTCCAAATTTCAGTGAATGATGTGCGGCCGCGACGGGGTGGCCGCACAGGTTCCGGTATCGGGTTGTCAGAAAAAGTTGGGCTGCCCGTTCGAGGCATGGGTGCCTCCGTCGACCGGCAGGTTCACACCGTTGACGAAACTGGCACCCTCGCTCAGCAGGAATGCGATCACCGAGGCGATTTCATCGGCCTCTGCAGCCCGCCCCATCGGAATGCGGTTTCTGAACTGGGCCATCGATTCTTCGTTTTCCCACACAAAGGCCGCTATGTCGGTCTTGGTCAGGCTGGGGGCGACCGCGTTGACGCGCACGCCTTGACCGCCCAGTTCCAACGCCAGAGCGCGGGTCAAATTGCTGACCGCGCCTTTTGCCGCGTTGTAGGGGCTGAACCCCCAATCGCCGCCAAGGCCGGACACGGATGAGACATTCACCACCGATCCCTTGACCTGTTTCAGATGCGGCGCGGCGAGCGAGATCGTGTGAAACACGCCGTTGGTATTGATCGCCATCACCTTTTGCCAGGTGTCTTCGGTGATGGTGTCGATCGGCCCGCCAACGGCCACGCCGGCACTGTTGACCAGCCCGTCGAGCCGTCCGAACCGTGCAATATGCGTGTCGATCAACCGCTGTACATCTGTGCGCACGCTGACATCACCCTGCACCGCCAGGGTGCGCTCGGGCTGGTCCAGTTCGCCCAGACAATCATTCAGCTTCGATAGCGTGCGGCCAAAGATGGTGACGGTCCAACCGTCGCGGACCAGACGCCGGGCCGTTGCCGCGCCCATGCCCGATCCGCCGCCGGTGATGATGGCGGCTTTGCGTTCTTGTGTCATGTTGTCCTCGTTGGAATGTCGGAGTAGTCGGGAGCCTTGCGCCCGCCAGCCCCGAACGGGTGGCGGGCAGAGGCTCAGATGTAATCGGGAACGTCGAACACCTTGCCGCTTTCGGTGCTTTCAACCGCGTGGCGATAGGCTTTGGCGGTGTCGGCGGCAGAGATGCCGGCGCTGCTGTCCATGCCCATCATCTCCATGGTTTCCTTGACGAAATGGGGGCTGACGCTGTTCACGCGCAGGGCTGCTCCGGTTTCCAGCGCCGCCGCCTTGGCAAAGCTGTCAAGCGCCCCGTTGACCAGGCTGACCAGAGCCCCGCCGGGCATCGGATTCTGCGCCAGATCACCGGATGTCAGGGTCAGGCTGCCGCCCTCGTTGATGTAATCCTTGGCCACGCGGAACAGGTTAAGGTGGTTTGTCACCTTGCCGTCCAGTGCCTCGGTGACCTGCGCTTCGGTCAGCTCGGCCACCGGGCCGAACACGATGCTGCCAGCGGTGGAAATCACCGCGTCAACCTTGCCGGTCTTGCCGAACAGCGCGGCGATCGAACCCGCGTCGGTCAGATCAACCTGATAGTCGCCACGCGTGTTGCCGACGGTGATGATGTCGTGTTCGCTCAGCTCCGCAGCAATGGCTTTGCCGATGGTTCCGGTGGCACCGATAAGAAGGATTTTCATGGGGTCATTCCTTGTTCTTGCGTTGTGAAGACCCCGATTTAGGACTGTTCTGTCTGTTGAAAAATACCGCAGAAATGATTTAAGCTTTCAGTTATTCTGATGAATGGCGGGGTTGGGGAAACAGGGTGGACCTATTGCGTTCCTTCACGGTGTTTCAGAACGTTGCCGAGCAGGGCAGCTTCAGCGCCGCGGCCAATGTTCTGGGCATCGTGCCTTCCGCGGTCAGTCGCCAGATCGGCGAGCTCGAGGAATGGGCCGGTCTGCGGCTGATCAACCGCACCACCCGGTCGTTGCACCTGACCGAAGAGGGTCAGGCCTATCTTTCCAAGCTGCGCCATATCACCGCGGAAATCGAGGCGTTGAAGACGCTGGGGGACACGGATCAGCGGCTGACCGGGCATGTCAGGCTGACTACGCCGATGATGTTGGGGCAATTCGTTCTGCCCTCCACTCTGGCGCGGTTCAAACAGGACCATCCCGGCACCGAGATCTCGGTATCTGTGGTGAACCGCCGGGTGGACCTTGTCGAAGAGGGGTTTGACCTGGCGGTGCGCGCGGGCAGGCTGTCGGATTCCACTCTGGTTGCCCGCAAGGCCGGGCATGTGCGCATGTGCACGGTAGCAAGCCCCGCCTATCTCGCCGCCCGTGGCGAACCCGCCGCGCCCGCGGACCTGACCTCGCATAATTGCCTGAGCATGGATGCGACGGCGCATTTCGTGCGCTGGCCGTTTCAGGTTGACGGGGCCGAGATGGATTTCAAGGTCTCCGGCGATATGCGGGCGAACGATTCCCATTGTCTCAAGGCGCTGGCCCTTGCCGGGCTGGGAATCGCGCGGCTGCCACGTATCAATGTCGCGGCAGAGATCGCGGCCGGCAGCCTGATCGAGATCCTGCACGGATACGCGCGCGCGCCGCTGCCGGTGCACATCCTGTACCAATCCGGCCGCCACCTGAGCCCGACGTTGCGAGCGTTCATCGATTTTGCCGCGCAAGACCTGCGGCATGCGCTCCGGACAGAGCGCTGACGGCAATCTATCCCCTCCGGCTCAGTGCAGGTGTGGCATACCTTCCGCCAGGGTGAGTTCGGCAAAGCGGGCCGCGCGGGGTTGCAGGGTTTCAAACGGTACCCCCAGGCGTCCCTTGAGACCGAGCGCCATGCTCAGATCTGCCATCAGCGCAATTGCCGCAGGGATATCGTATTCGGCGGGCAGGGCAGCGCTTTGGACCTGCTGCTGGAAATACGAGACCGCCCGCATCAACCCCGCCGGTGCGCCCGTGTCCAGAAATTCGGCAACGGCGGGCATCCGGCTGGCGGCGGGGACCGCCACGCAGGCAATCAGACAGCCACAGGGACCATTCTGCCCGGATACGTTGCGCGCGACACTCTCGAAATAGGCACGCAAGGCCAGCGCCGGGGTCCCGGCATCATGCAACGCATCGAGATTCTGCCGGGTGATGGTGGCGCGATACCGCTCGAGCGCCCGGACAAAAAGCGCATCTTTGGAGCCGAAGGCATTGTAAAGGCTGGGTTTTGACAATCCCATCCGTTTGCACAGCGTCGCCATGTCGGCGGCCTCGTAGCCGTTTTCCCAGAACACCGCGACCGCCTTGTCGAGCGCGTCCTGCGCATCGAAGGTTCTTGGACGACCGGGACCTCTTTTTTGTACCATTCAGTATATTACCTTGACACCGAAACTTGTTCACGTATTTATATACGCATCGGTACAAAACAGCAAGCCGCCGGTGACGGAGCATCAGACCATGACGATCTTCAGATGCCCTGCCTGCCGCCTGTTCCCCTTTCAAGAGGAAGCCTTCATGTTCAAATTCAGAACCCTCGCCTTTGCAACTTCCGCGATGGTGTCGCTCTTGGCGGCGCCCGCCATGGCCGCCGGGAACACCCCCGGGCTGGCCTTTGCCGGGGCGCTGGAATTCTCCGACAGCGGTACGCTGTTTGTCGGCGACAATTACAATGGTGCGATCTATGCGTTTGATTTCGAAACGGACGCCCCGGCAGAAAGCGCTGCGCCCGTCGGGATCCCGGACATCGACACCAAGATCGCCGACCTGCTCGGGATCGGGGCCAATGCCCTTGAAATCAACGACATGGCGGTACACCCGCAGACCAACGAGATCTATATTTCGGTCACGCGGATCGGCAATTTCGCCTCGCGTCCGGCCATCGTGAAGGTCACGCAGGACAGCGAGATCGAGTTGCTTGACCTGGCGCAGGCCGAATTCACCCGGCAGAAACTGGCCAGTTTTCCCGAGAGCGACACCACCTTTCAGGCGCGTGGCCTGATGGGCAGCCCGCCGTCACCGCGCGATCTTGCCAAGGGTGAAACCCCGCTGTCGTCGCTGGCGATCATGGATATGGAATACCACAACGGAGAACTGTTTGTTTCCGGCGTGGCGCATGACAATTTCCTGTCGACCTTGCGGCGCATGTCCTATCCGTTTGATGGCTCGCAGGGCGTGACCGATGTGGACATGTATCACATCGCCCATGACCAATATGAAACCCGCGCGCCGATCCGCGCCATGTCGGTTCAGGTGATCGACGGCAAGGAACAGTTGGTCGCCGCCTATACGTGCAGCCCGCTGGTGCTGGTTCCGCTTGAGGATATCCAGGATGGTGCCAAGATCTCGGCCCACACGATTGCCGATATGGGCAATGGCCAGCCGGTGGACATGATCCCCTACCAGATGAACGGACAGGATTACCTGTTCGTGACCTCCAACAGCCGGTCGCCGCAGGTGATCCCGGTCAGCGGGCTGAATGACACACCAGTGGTCACGGATGCGGATTTCGAACGCGGTCCCAAGCTGGATGCGGGCCCGGTGCTGCCCTTTGGACCGGTGGGCGAAATGGTGATGTTCGAAGGCGTGTCGTTGCAGATGGACCGGCTGGGCGAGGAGTTCTTTGTATCGCTGACCCGTGACGCCTATACCGGTAGCCTGAATCTCGACAGCAACCCGACCTTCTTCCCGAACCGGGTGCATAACCTGGTGGCCGAGTATGATTTCCCGCAATGGTACACCGAAAACGGCATCGACCCTGAGGGATGATCCAGATGCCCATCAGACCTGCAACGGTACTGGCCAGCCTGGTGCTGTCGCTGATGGGAGGGGCTGTTGTCGCGCAGGACAACAGCCTGATCCTCCCTACCGATCCGGCGGCGGCGGTTGTGCTGCAATTGCCGGACGGTGCCGCAACGCTCACCGACACCAATATGGCCGATCATTTGCGGGTGTTTGTTGGCGACATGGCGGATTGCTGTGCCGACCGGACCCCGCTGGCGGGCCGATACATGGCGGGCGACGATGCCCTGCGCTTTACCCCGGCCTTCCCGTTTGTCGAGGGGCAGGACTACGTTGTCGTCACCGAGGCAGGCACGCGAATCGCCTTTTCCATGGCACCGGAAGCCCCGGCGATTGCGGCCGGTGTCACCGAAATCTACCCGAGCGGCGATGTGCTGCCCGAGAACACGCTGCGGTTCTACATCCATTTCGCGCGCCCGATGAAGCCGCATGTGGCCTTTGACTATATCCAATTGCTCGACGCCGATGGCCAGGCCGATGATGCCGCCTTCATGCGGTTCAAGCAAGAGCTCTGGAATGCCGACCGTACCCGCCTGACGCTGTTGATGGATCCGGGCCGCATCAAGCGCGAAGTGGCAAGCAACCTGCGCCTGGGACCCGCGTTGACCGAGGGCGACAGGTTCGAGCTGCGCATCAAGAGCGGCTGGCCCACGGCGGATGGCCGTTCGGTGCTGCCGGCGTTTTCCAAGCGTTTTGCGGTGTCCTCGGCGCTGCGCACGTTGCCGGACCCGGACCAGTGGCAGATCACGCCCCCCGCGCCGGGCACCACCGATCCGCTGACGATCCGGTTTGACCGACCCTTTGACAACCAGTTGTTGCGCAAGGATATTCGCCTGCTCGCCGACACCGGCGGGGTGATCGAAGGCCGCATCACGCTGGCCGACAACCAGCAGATGTGGCAGTTCCGGCCCACCGCGCCCTGGCGCGACGGCACGCTGCGGCTGGTGGTGGCCAGCACGCTTGAGGATGTGGCGGGCAACAATTTCAAGGACCTGCTTGACCACACGATCGACACCGAAACCCGCGAGATCGATGACCTCATCCTGACCATCCCGCTGAGCCACACGCAGGGCTGAAACCCTTCGCGCCCGCAGACGACACCAACCGGCCGCGCAGTCGCCGCCGGCCCGTGTCTTTGCGGCCCGATCCCGTCAATCAACCCGAGAGGAGATGGAAGATGACTCCGCCGATGACGAACCTGCGCCGGATCGCCTATGTCGTGGCGAACCTTGACGAGGCGCTGGACCATTGGACCCGTGTGATGAAGGCCGGCCCGTTCTACAGGCTCGACCACGCGCCGCTGGCCAACAAGCGGTATCGCGGACAGGACAGCGATGTCGATATCAGCCTGGCCATCGGTTATAGCGGCGACCTGCAGATCGAACTGATCCAGCAGAACAATGAGGCGCCTTCGGTGTACAAGGAATTCCTGGATGCGGGCCGCACCGGCATTCACCATATCGGCATCATGCCCGAGGACTACCAAGCCGCGCTGGCCCCTTACGGCGGCCTGGGCCATGGCCCTGCTTTCGAAGCCGACTTTGGCGGTGCCAAGCTGACCGATATCGACACGGTCGTCCGCACGTCAAACCCGATCGAAAGCACCTTTGCCACCGTCCGGCATCGCACGAAACGCACCAAGGGCTGCCTCAGCCGCAAGACCGGACTGGCCATGGCATTCAAGCTCGTGATGTCAGCGCAAGGAAAATGGCGCAAACTCGACTGTCGGAACCGCCTGCCCGAAATCATCGAAGGGGTTGAGTTCCGCGACGGTCTCCGCCGCGTTCAAATCGCCGCCTGATCAAGCGTCACAAACTTCTGCGCATATCTCAGACGAATTCGACCAGAAGCTCATCAGCCTTCTGCCGCATGGCGATTACAACCTTGGCAGCAATTTCGAATGGGCAACCCTGGACGATCTCAAGGGTCGGCGGATCGCGGGGGCGGGGCTGAACCTGAATTGGCTGGAAGGTGCGGGCATCGTGCCGGTTTCCACATCGCTTGCCGCCGCCTACACGGATATGGCCACCGGCGTATTCGACGGCTTCATCATGTTTCCGTCGCCCTGGTTCAATCAAAAGCTGTATGAACCCGGACCCTTTTACACGCGGGTGGGTTTTGGCGCGATGACGCAGCACGTTCTCTCGGTCAATTCCCAGACCTTCGAGGAATTGCCGCCCGAGGTGCAGACCATTCTTGTCGAAGTCGCGGCGGATTTCCAAACCCATGTGGCGGCCATCGAAGCGCAGGAGCAGACGCGGCTGATTGGTGAACTGGAGGCGTTGATCACGGTCCGCGACATTGATCCCGCGGTCCGCCAGGCCTGGGCGGAGTCGCTGCAAGGCTGGGTGCAGTCCAACGCCAACGAGCTCGAGGCCGCTGGCCTGCCGGCCAAGGAGGTGCTCAACCTGACGCTCGATGCGGCCGAAAGGCACGGCTATGACTGGCCGGTGCGCTACGTCATCGAGTGACCCACCGCCGGGTGGCTGCAAACCACCGGCCGCGACACGCACGGGCGCGGCCGCTTCCCGCAAATCTTACAACGCAGGTGATCTGAATGTGGGTTCTTCACGCCGCCGACCGGCTGACCAAGTTCTTGATGGTCTTCGGGACGATCTGGGCCTTTTGCCTCTGCTTCATCGTACTCGGAGACATTTTTCTGCGCCTGATCGGCAATCCGGTCACGGGTACCAAGGAAATCATTGCCAATTCCGTCGTGATCATCGTCTTTATGCAGGTCGGGTTCGCGGTGCGTGGCGGCACGATGCTGCGGGCGGATTTCCTGACGGTGATGTTTCCTGGCTGGGTACAAAAGATGCTGTTGATCCTGGCCTACGGCCTGGGAGCGATCTTCTTCCTGTTCCTGCTGGATGCCGCGGTTCTACATGCCATCCGGTCCTTTTCGCGCGGCGAGATGGATGGGGTCGGGGCGTTCCAGGTGCCGGTCTGGCCGGCACGGTGGGTCATCGTCTTTGGCTCTGGCCTTGCGGGGCTCAACTATATCCTCGTCGCCATCATTGAAATCTTCGACCTGCGCGTCGACACCCTGAAAGTGTGAGGCACCATGCTTGATTTTCTGGCATCCATTCTCGATTGGCTTGGCGGTCTGCCCGGCTGGGTGATCGCCGGCCTGGGAGAGCTTGTCGGCCAACTGGGAGCGTCTCCGACGCTGGTGATCATCGCGCTCTTGCTGGGGCTCGTGTTGCTCGGGGTGCATGTGGCGGTGGCGCTCGGAGTGACCAGCCTCGTGGGGATCTACCTGGCCACGGGCAAGATGCGGATCGTCGAGGCCACCGTGGCCTCAACCAGCGCCGAGGCGCTGCGAGATTTCACCTTTGCGGTGATCCCGCTCTTCATGCTGATGGGTGAAGCCATCGGCAGAAGCGGGGCGATCACCGACATCTACGTCGCCATCAATCGGGGTCTGGCCCGCATTCCCGGACGGCTGGCCGTGGCCACGGTGCTGGGCAACACGGTGTTCAGCTTTGTCACCGGGGTGTCGATCGCCAGCGCCGCCGCCTTTTCGCGGATCGGTTATCCCGAGATGCGGGCGCATGGCTATGACCGGGGGTTTTCGCTCGGGGCGATTGCCGGGTCGAGCGTTCTGGGCATGTTGATCCCGCCGTCGGTGCTGATGATCGTCTGGGGCATTCTGACCGAGCAGAGCATCGGCAAGCTGTTCCTGGCCGGCGTCGTTCCGGGGGTGATCCTCGCGTCGCTGTTCATTGCCCATGTTCTGGTGTCGGCGCTGCTGCGACCGGGTCTCGTCGGGGATGAAGAGGCCGAGGTCGGGGATTGCCAACTTGTTCTTCGCTGCCCGTAAGCGCCCCATCTGATTTCGATCACGTGGTCATTTCGAGGGCATAGCTTTTCCACAGATCAAAGGCATCGGATCTGGCGTGGCGGTATGAGGTGGCGGAAAGACGATAGCGGCGGGGTCTGAATATCGTATTGATCTGGTCATGAGCGGACAGGAAACGCTGCGCCTGCCTTGGCGACTTGAACCGGCCCATGAGCTTCTCTCGCTTCCGCGTCGGTCGGTGCGAGCCCTCGATCCGGTTATTGATCCCTTTGTGGGCGCGGTGGCCGGCGTCCGGGGCCAGCTGACGTATCGGTTTGATATAGCTGCGCAACTTGTCCTTGATGATAACGCGGGGCTGGCCAAAACGGGCAATCAACTGTTTCAGAAACCGCTTGGCCGCTTTGGCGTTTCGCCTTGGCTGCACCAGAATGTCGAGCACATCCCCACTCCCATCCACGGCCCGCCACAACCACATCTTCACGCCGTTGATCGGCACGACGACTTCATCGAGGTGCCACTTATCTGCCGCAACGGGGCGGTCGCGTTTGATGCAATGTGCGAAATGCCGACCAAACCGGTTCACCCATTTGCAAACGGCTTCCCGGCTGACGATTACGCCTCGCTCCGCGAGCAGATCCACTACATCCGCCGTGCTCAGCGCGAACCGATGGTAGGCCCAGACGGCGTAGGCGATGATCTCGCGCGGGAAACGAAAGCCTTTCAGGCGCGGCATCTCGGCTGGGATAGTCATGGCCACCAGCTAAACCGCCTCAGCAGGGACAGCAAGTTGGCATTCCCAAACGAGGCGTTCTGCGCGTTTGACGACGACCAGATGCGCGGTTTTGGCGAGGTGCTGGACGGCCTGATTCACCGCTGGTCCCCGCCCTGAATGCGCATGGGGCCGACCCTGGCAACAGGGACGGCCCAGGCACCACAGACGGCTCAGCGGTGGCTGACGACCTTGGTTTTCTGGAACGGCTCAAGGATCGATTGCCCGCCCTCGGTGCCGTATCCGCTCTCTTTCCAGCCGCCGAGCGGGATTTCGGGCATATGCGCAGGCAGGTCGTTGATACCCACGACACCGTATTTCAACCGGTCCGACAGGCGGCGCTGGCGCGCGGCATCATTGGTATAGACATAGCTGGACAGCCCGAATTCCAACCCGTTGGCCACGCCAAGCATGGCATCTTCATCGTCAAACCGCTGAATCGCGGCGATGGGGCCAAATGGTTCTTCGCGCATCACCCGGGCATCCGGGGCGATGTCGGACAGGACGGTGGGGGCATAGAACGCCCCGGTGTTGCCGATACGCTGGCCGCCGGTATGCACCGTGGCGCCGCGCTGGCGGGCGTCTTCGACCAGCTCGGAAATCGCGGTCAGGCGGCGTTCGCTGAGCAGGGGGCCCATGTCGGTGCTGTCCTCTTCGCCCGGGCCGACGGTGAGCTTGCCGGCCATCTCGGCAAAGCGCGAGACAAAGACATCATGGATGTCATCCTCGACAAAAAACCGGGTCGGCGACATGCAGATCTGCCCGGCATTGGCGAATTTGCCTTTGACCAGGATATCGGCGGTTGCAACCGGGTCCATGTCCTTGCAGACGATCACCGGGGCATGGCCACCCAGTTCCATGGTCACGGGTTTCATCGCCTGGCCCGCCTGTACCGCCAGCAGCTTGCCCACCGGGATCGAGCCGGTGAACGTGACCTTGGCCACCTGCGGGGCGGGGATCAGGTAGGAAGAAATCTCGGCCGGAACGCCATAGACCACGCCGATCGCCGCCGCCGGGACACCGGCATCCAACAGCGCCCGTGACATTCCCAGAACCGACGCCGGGGTCTCTTCGGGCGATTTGCAGATGATCGCGCACCCGGCACCAAGCGCGCCGGCAAATTTCTTGGCCGCCTGTGCCATCGGGAAATTCCACGGTGTAAAGGCGGCGACCACACCGGCAGGATGGGTTTCGATGGTGATCCGGTTGCCGGGCTGCCGGCCCTGCATGGTGACGTCGGTGATGCGGCGCGCCTGCTCTCCGGCCCATTCGATGAAATCGGCGGACCGGTTGACTTCGGCTTTGGCCTCGCGCAGCGGCTTGCCCATCTCGCGGGTCAACATGAGGGCAAGGTCATCACAGCGGTCCCGGATCAGCGCCGCTCCGCGTTTCAGGATCGTGCCGCGCTCCCAGTTTGAAACCGCGCTCCATTCGGCAAAGCCGCGGGCCGCCGTTTGCAGCGCCAGGTCCAGATCGTCCCGCGTGGCATGGGCGACGCGCCCGATGACCTCGCCGGTGGCGGGGTTCTGCACGTCTTGCCAGACATCGGTGCTGCCTGCGCGTTCTGTCCCGTCTATCAGTAGTTTGAAATCCAGCATCACTCCGGGTTCCTCTTGGGTGGCATGGTGTCTTGAATGGGATATGGGCCCGGACCCGGACCCATAGGTGACATGAAGGGCTGTGCGGTCAGGCCGACAGGCTCGCAATCGCGCGATCGACCATCGGACCGGACAGGCCCAGATACGCCTCGGGCGCACAGGTCGCCCGCACCTTGGCTTTGCCGCCAAGCGCCGCAACGATCTCGTGGTTGTCACACAGGATGTCCGCCAACAGGCGCTTTTCCTCCAACGCGGTGCGGCACGCGCGATAGACGATGTCATGAGCCTCTTGCCGCCCCATCGTCGGAGCCGCCGCCATCATCACCGCCTCGGCCACGATCAATCCGTGCGTCAGGTCTAGGTTCTGGCGCATCCGGTCGGTATCGACCGACAGTCCCGAGAGCATGAATTTCGCATGCGACAGGCCCGCACCCGTCAACAGGAAGGCCTCGGGGATGACGGCCCATTCCACGTGCCAGGGCCCGGTGGCCCGTTCAAAATCGTGGATCATGGCGTCCATCATGGCGGCGACATGCTGGCGCACCAGCTTGGCCCCGGCCAGCATCATCTCGCTCGAGATCGGGTTGCGTTTCTGTGGCATGGTCGAGGATGCACCGCGCCCGTGGACAAAGGGTTCGGCGACTTCGCCAAACTCGATCGAGGACATGATCATCACATCCGTCGCGATCTTGGCGAGGCTGCCGGTGATCAGGCCCAGAACCGAAACCACCTCGGCGAGACCATCGCGGGCGACATGCCAACACATGGCCGGCTGACCCAGGTCCAGCTCTTCGCAGAGCAGCGCCTGCATCTGAAGCCCGCCCTCGCCGATGGACGCCAATGTGCCCGATGCGCCCGAGAACTGACCGAGCGCCACGCGCGGCAGCAGCTGGTCGACACGCACGACATGGCGGTCCACCGAGGACAGCCAGACAGCCACCTTGTTGCCGAATGTCGTCGGCAGCGCCTGTTGCAGATGGGTGCGGCCCGCCATGGGTGTATCGCGGTGCTTTTGCGCCAGCGCCACGAGGATGCCGCGCAGCTCCAGCAGGTCACGTCGCACCACGCCCAATGCATCGCGCACCTGCAACGCGGTGGCCGAATCCATGATGTCCTGGGTCGTCGCGCCCCAGTGTACATATCCCCCCGCGGCGCCCGCGGCTTCGGACAGCTGATGCACCACCGGCAGGATCGGATAGCCGACATTCTCGGTTTCGTCGCGCATCCGGTCCATATCGGGTACGATGGTCTTCGCGGCCTCGGCAATGGCGTCGGCGGCGTCCTTCGGGATCGCACCCATGCGCGCCTGCGCGCGGGCCAGGGCACATTCGACCTGGATGTATCGACCGACCAGAGCGTCATCGCTGAAGATGTCGCGCATCTCGGGAGTTCCGAACATGTTGCGGAAGAGTACTGAGTTGTAAACCGTGCTTGCCATCATCGTCTCCTTTGTTCGTACAATATAATAGAGGCAAAACGGAATAGGTCAATGGGGAGGTGGTTTCATGGGTTCGAATGTTTGTATCTAGCCGCCGTTCGACGCGGACGGAGACCGACCCAGCGTCATGGTATAGCGAAGCCTGTCAGCGGGATAGATCGCCTGGGACATCTCGAACACATGGCCGTCAGTGTCCGAATACCAGCGCCGGATCACCAGCGCGGCGCTCCCCGCGGGGGCCGCCAGAAGGGCCGCGTCCGTTTCATTCAGGAGGGTTGCCGAGATCTCCTGGCGAATCGACATGATGCGCAGGCGGAAATGCTCTTCGATCAGGGCGGCGATCGGCTTGCCCGAGTCGTTGACATAATCCAGGATGCCGCCATAGAGCGCGTCGAAATAGATATGCAGGATGCAGGTCGGGTCCGGCTCTCCAAGACGGGCGCGCAGCCCCTTGACCCGGATGAGGTTGCGCCCCGCGTCAAACCCGGTAAGATCACTCAACTCGCTGTCTGTAATGAGTTTTTCTGAAGTCTCCAGTTGAAACCTGGCGTCCTTGGCATATTGCATGAGGTCATCAAAGGAATCCCAGCCGGCGCTGAACTCCTGCTTGGGCGCGCGCGAGATCACGCGCGAACCGATTGCGGGACTCTTGGTGATCAGCCCGTCCGACTGGATCTTGCCAAGCGCCGTGCGCACCGTGGCGCGGCTGACGCCGAACTGGCGGCGCAGCTCTTCCTCGGTGGGCAAAATCGACCCGACCGCGAATCCCCCCGACGAGATTTGATCGCGCAGGTAGTCCTCGACAATTCGGTACTTGGGTTGGCGGTTGGAGGGGCTCACTGGGTCCTGCCTTTCACGTGCGGGTTGGAGGGATTGGCATTTCAGTAACTTAGCGCCGGGGCGACACGAGGTCCACACGGTCGGATCCAGGCTCGGTCATGTGGGTCGAAAAAGAATGTTGCGAATATACGTACAAATATGTAATAGCGGTCCCGGGAGGATGGAAACATGCATTTTGCGGACCACGCGTCGCGGCACGGAACCCAGGCGGAACGTGACACGGCACCAAGGAACATTTCGAGGTTCGGAACAACGGCGGGCGATGATTGCGCCCGCACGCGCGCAATGCTCCTGCCGCATTGATTGTCAGTTCCGAAAAAGGGGGAGACCACCATGAACCAACCCAAAGTTGACAAGGCGATTTTCGGCCTGGCGCTGGCCGTCATTCTGGCCTTCGCGATCCCGCTGGTCATCTGGCCAACCGAAGGCAAGGCGGCGCTCAACACCGCCCTGGCCTGGACGACCAAGACAATCGGATGGTCGTTCCTGTGGCTGACCATCGGCGCGTTCGGCGTTCTGATTTTCTTTGCCTTCGGTCGCTATGGAAAGGTCCGCTTTGGCGGCGCCGGGGCCACGCCCGAATTCTCGATGGCGAGCTGGATCGCCATGCTGTTCTGCGCCGGAATTGGCTCGGGCGTGATGTATTGGGGCACGATCGAATGGGCCTACTACTATACGAGCCCACCCTTCGGCATGGAGGCCGGCAGCAAGGACGCCATCGAATGGGCTGCCACCTATGGGCTGTTCCACTGGGGCTTTACCGCCTGGGCTGTCTATTGCATCCCGACGCTGCCGCTGGCCTACATGTACTGGAACCGCAAGAAATCGGTTCTGCGCCTGTCCGGTGCCTGTGAAGGGGTGATCGGAACGCGGGCCGCCAACGGGCCCCTGGGCAAACTCATCGACATTCTGTTCATGTTCGGCCTGATCGGCGGGGTCAGCACGACAATTGGCCTGGGCACGCCCATGCTGTCGGCCGGCATTGCCGAGCTGTTCGGGATTGAACGCTCGCTGACCCTGGATTTCATCGTGATTGCGATCTGGGGCCTGATCTTTGGGTTCTCGGTCTATTCCGGCCTCAGCAAGGGCATCAAGGTTCTGTCCGACATCAACCTTTGGCTGATCGGCATATTGCTGGGCTGCGTGTTCGTGTTTGGCCCGACGGTTTTCCAGCTCGACGTGCTGACCAATTCGCTGGGGCTGCTGCTTCAGAACTTTCTCAAGATGAGCTTTTACCTTGACCCGGTGACCAAGGCCGAAAACATCTTCGCCGCGACCGCCGAGGGTAAATCCTATGTCAGCGCCGGTGGCACCTTCCCCGAGTGGTGGACGATCTTCTACTGGGCCTGGTGGGTTGCATATGCCCCCTTCATGGGGCTGTTCGTGGCGCGGATTTCGCGCGGGCGGACCATTCGGCAACTGATCGGCGCCGAGCTGGTGGGCGGGTCGATTGGCTGCTGGGTCTTTTTCGGGCTCTTGGGCAACTCGGCGCTGTTCTTCCAGATGGAGGGCCTGCTTGACCTGACGGGCATGGTTGCCGATGGCAAGACGCCCGAGGCGATCATTGCCACGGTCAAGGCGGTGGGCGACCGGATGTTGCCGCTGGGGACGGCATTGGTGGTCGTGTTCGTGGCGCTGGCCTTCATCTTTGGCGCGACCACGATGGACAGCTCGGCCTATACGCTGGCCTCGGTCGCGGAACAGGATACCGGCCAAGCGCATGAACCGTCGCGTTGGCACCGGGCGTTCTGGGCGATCGTCCTGTCCTTCGTGGCGCTGGCGCTGCTGTATTCCGGCGGCTCGGACGCATTGTCGGCGCTTCAGGCGGCGTCCGTGGTCGTCGCCGTGCCGTTGATGCCCGTCCTGTTCATCATGGTCTGGTCCCTGATCCGATGGCTTCGCGAAGACCATCCGGAGCTTGAGCCCGGCTATGAGGAACACGACGTGTTCACCCCGAAAAACACCTGATCAACCCCGCCGCAAGGCATCCCGGCCAAACCGCGAAATGCGGTGCGGCCACCCAGCTCGATCATCGAAAACCGGAGAATAGATCGATGAGTGTAAACCTGAAATCCTGGCGTTTTGAAACGGAACAGATGCTGCGCGTGTCGGTGATCGTACCCGACGAGAACGCGCGCAAGCTGATGGATGGCATCCTGGCCGTCACCGACCTGAAATATGGCGACTATGACAGCGTGATGTTCAAGTCCTCGGTGGGCGTGCAGAGCTTCAAGTCCCTGGGCACCGGGCGCAACAAGGCCACGGGTGCGGTTGTCAGCATTCCCTGTGTCGAGGTCATCTTTGTGATCCCCGCCGAGGAAGAACTGGCGACCAAAGTGCTCGAGGTGATTTTCGATCTGCATCCCTATGAAGAGCCCGTGATCCACATCACCCCGACCATTCGGACCCTGCACATTCGCGGGCTGGACGAGGACAACCCGAACCGCTTCTGGAACTCGGTGGTGAGCTGGCTGCCGCCAGAGCAACAGGAAAACGATCAGGACGAAACCGCGGCCTGAACAGGAAAACAGATCATCACAACATTGGAGGACGCATGATGAGCGATATCAAACTGTACATGTTTCAGACCGGCACGCTGAAGCTGAAAGTGCATAACATCAAGATGAACGAGGGCAATGGCGCGGATTTTGAAATCCCGGTTCCGTTCTTTCTCTTGACCCATCCAAAGGGCCACACGCTGATTGACGGCGGTGTTGCCGTGGAATGCGTCGAGGATGCGGCCGGCCATTGGGGCGGCATCGCCGAGGCGTTCAAGCCCCAGATGACCCGCGCGGATGGCTGTGTCGAGCAGATCAAGGCGCTTGGCATTGATCCGGCAGACATCAAATACGTGGTGCAATCGCATCTGCATCTTGATCACACCGGTTCGGTGGGGCGGTTCCCGAATGCGACCTATATCGTTCAGCGTTCCGAATATGAATATGCCATGAACCCCGACTGGTTTGCAGCCGCCGCCTATATCCGCAAGGATTTCGACCGGCCCGACCTGAAATGGCACTTTCTCGAAGGGGCGCAGGACGACAATTACGACGTGTACGGAGATGGCACGCTGACCACCGTTTTCACGCCGGGCCATGCGCCGGGGCATATGTCGCTGATGGTCAAGCTGCCCGAGGCCGGTCATGTCCTGCTGGCCGTCGATGCCGCCTACACGATGGATCACTGGGAAGAAAAGGCACTGCCCGGTTTTGTCAGTTCGGCGGTGGATTCGGTCCGTTCGGTTCAGAAGCTGCGCGCCCTCGCCGAGAAAACCGATGCGTTGGTGGTGACCGGGCATGACCCGGAGTCCTGGGAAGGCTTCAAAAAAGCCCCCGACTTCTACAGCTGAGGTGGCGGCGCCCGGTCATGGCCGGGCGCCACCGAAAATCGTGCCGCTGCCCGCCCCAAGGCCAGGCGGCCGACAATGATGACGCGTACAAGCCAAGGGACGCAGCTATGGAACGTATTGAAGCCGATTATGTGATTGTGGGCGCGGGCTCTGCAGGCTGTGTTCTGGCCAATCGCCTCAGCCGGGATTCCTCGAAGAAAGTGGTCCTGCTCGAGGCGGGCGGGCGCGATATCAATCCGTGGCTTCACGTGCCGGTTGGGTTTTTCAAGACCATCGACCGTCCGGCCTATGACTGGCAATACAAGACCGAACCGGTTCCGGGTCTGAATGGCCGTTCTGTCGACTGGCCGCGCGGCAAGGGGCTTGGCGGGTCTTCGGCGATCAACGGCTTGCTCTATGTCCGTGGGCAGGCCGAAGATTATGACCGCTGGCGGCAGATGGGCAATACCGGCTGGGGCTGGGATGACGTGTTGCCCTATTTCCGGCAGTCTGAAAACAACGAGCGCGGCGCGGATGAGTTTCACGGCGATGCCGGCCCGCTTTCGGTCAGCAACATGCGGGTCGAGCGCCCGATCACCAATGCCTGGCTGGACGCGGCGCAGCAGGCGGGCTACCCTTACAATCCGGATTCCAACGGCGCCGAACAGGAAGGCGTCGGCGTCTTTCAGTTCACCGCCCGCAAGGGACGTCGGTGCAGCGCCGCAGTGGCCTATCTGAACCCGGTCAAGCATCGCGGAAATCTCAGGATCATCACCCATGCCCGGGTTGCCCGGATCCATTTCGAGGGCGGGCGCGCCCGTGGCGTCGCCTATACCGACCGGGCGGGAAACACCCATGTGGTCAGGGCAGGCCGCGAGGCCATCCTTTCGGGCGGTGCCGTCAATTCGCCACAGCTCCTGATGCTGTCGGGGATCGGAGAGGCCAGCCAATTGCAGGAGAACGGCATCGAAACCGTCAGGGACCTGCCCGGCGTCGGCAAGAACATGCAGGACCACCTGCAGGCGCGGCTGGTCTTCAAGACCAACATTCCGACCCTCAATGACGAGGTACGCACGCTTTTCGGTCAGGCGCTGATCGGGCTGCAATACGTCATCAACCGCAGTGGCCCGATGACCATCGCGGCCTCGCTGGCCTGCGGCTTCATGCGCACGCGCCCCGACGTCGCGACGCCCGATATCCAGTTCCACGTTCAGCCGATGACCGCGCAGGACATGAAAAAGGGCGCCGACCGGTTTTCGGCCTTTTCCTCGTCGGTCTGCCAGCTGCGCCCGGAGAGCCGCGGCGAGATCCGGATCACCTCGGCGGATCCCAATGCCTATCCCGAGATACATCCGAACTACCTCGCCACTGAAACCGACTGTCAAACCATGGTGAACGGCGTCAGGATCGCGCATCGGATCGCGCAACAGCCCGCGCTTGCGTCACGTATCACCGAAATGTTCAAGCCGGATGCCTCGGTTGCCATGGATGACGACGCGGCGATCCTCGAATGGGTGCGCGGCAATGCCAGTTCGATCTTTCACCCGGCGGGAACCTGCAAGATGGGGCAGGACAACATGGCCGTGGTCGACGATCGTCTGCGCGTCCACGGGGTGCCCGGCCTGAGGGTCGTGGATTGTTCGATCATGCCGGAAATTGTCAGCGGAAACACCAATGCGCCAACCATGATGATCGCCGAAAAGGCAGCTGACATGATCATCGAAGACGCGCGATCGGCATGAGCGGGCCGGGTGTGCGTCCCTTTCTGGCTATAATATACGCAATAATGCCTCCAAGCCGGAGGCGTATGCCTGAAGTATATTTGCGGAACGGCAATTTGTGCCTACCTTATAGGCAAATTTTTCCTTCGTGGCGTCTCCATCTTGAGATTGATAATATACGTACAAATACATAACCTAGGAAAACAGACACCGAATCCGGGGAATCGGCGGCTGGCCAAACCGCCTGTCGTCAAACGGTGTCAAATCCGATCAGGGAGGAACGGGATGAACAACCTATCAACCGCAATTGCAACGCTTTCTCTGGCCATTGGCCTGTCGACCGCGGCGCAGGCAGAGGTCTGGAAGATGCAGACCCTGTGGCCTGCGGGGTCGCCGAACCAGATGATCGTCGAGGATTTCGCCAAGCGTTTGACCATCGCCACCGGCGGCGATATCGAAATGCAGCTGTTCGCGGTACAGTCGGTGGTGCCCTTTACCGAAACGCTGGAAGCTGTTGGTAAGGGGATCCTGCAAGCGCACCATTCGGGCGGCGTGTATTTTGCCGGCAAGGATCCGGCGCTGGCGCTGGTGGGCGAACTGAGCGGTGCCTATGAAAGCCCCTACCAGATGTCGAACTGGTTCTATTACGAAGGCGGGCTTGAGCTTGCGCGCGAAGCCTATGCGCCATTCAACGCTTATTATGTCGGCCCGGTTTTCTGGGGAATGGAGGCGCTGCCGAGCAAGGAACCCCTGCGCGGGATTGCCGATTTCGAGGGCAAGAAAATCCGCACCACTTCGGGTGTCGCCTCGGAACTGATGACCCGCCTGGGCGCCGCCCCGGTTACCATGTCAGGGGCCGAGATCTTTTCGGCGCTGGACAAGGGCGTGATTGACATTGCCGATTGGGGCACGCTTGGCATGAACGAGGCCCTTGGCCTGCATTCGATCGTCAAATACGAAACCTATCCGGGCTTTTTCCAGCTGCCGGCAGCGGATGTGGTGGTGAACCTTGATGCGTGGAACGCCCTGAGCGACGAGAACAAGGCAATCCTGGAAATGGCCGTGCGCACGCTCAACTATGACATGATCGCACAGCTGCAACTGCAAGACGCCGAAGCCGTGGCCAAGGCGGCGGAGAACGGTGTCGAGCTGATCGACTGGTCGCAGGAAGAGCGCAACAAATTCCGCGCGATTGCTGCCGAAGTCTGGCAGGAATACGGGCAGAAGAACGAACTGGCGGGCCGGATCTATGAAAGCCACATGGCCTATCTGGCCAAGCTGGGCCTGCTCTGAGCCGCGATACCGGTCCGCAGATCGCCTGATTGGCGGGCCGTTCCTGACCGAATGCGAGGACTTTTGCCCATGCGCATCCTGTTCACAACCCTGGAACGCATGATCGACCGGCTGGGATTGCTGGGGTCCTGTGCGATCATCTTTGTCGCGCTGCTCTCGGTGGCCGAGATTTTCCGGCGCTACGTGCTGGTCGATCCGTCGATCTGGTCGAGCGAACTGATCGTGGCGGTGGCGGCGGGCGCATATGTGCTGGCCGGGCCCTATGCGCTGTACAAGCGGCGGCATATCGAGATCACGGTGTTCTCCGATCACTTCCCCCGCTGGCTGAAATCGATATCGGAACTGGCCAAAGTGCTCTGCGGGCTTGTCTATATCGGCGCGCTGGCCTACGGGGCGTTTGACATGGCCTCCTCCGCGATCAGCGGCGGCGAAACCCTGGGCGGGGCCTGGGATGTCCCGATCCCGCAAGTGACCAAATCGGTTCTGTTCATTGCCTGCGCCCTGTTCTGGCTGCTGCTGCTTGGCAAGCTGCTAGGGGTCCTGCATGCCATTTTTACCGGCGGCACATTTGAACGCCCGGTCGAGGACGACCTTCATGACTGATGGATATCTGGTGTCGCTGATGATCGGCGCGCTGTTCGTGCTGATCGTGCTGGGCGTTCCGCTTGCCTTTGCGACCGGTTTTATCGCGACGGTGTTCGGGGTGGTGCTGTTTGGCGATATGGCGCTGTGGATCCTGTCGAGCCGCACCTACGGGCTGATGAACGAGTTTACCTTGCTCGCCGTGCCGATGTTCGTCTTCATGGCCACCATGATGGAGAAGGCGGGGATCGGCGAGGACCTGTTCCGCGCCATGAACATGTGGGGCCGCCGCCTGCCCGGTGGCCTTGCGGTTCAGACCCTTGTCGTGGCGGTCATCCTCGCCTCGATGAGCGGCATCATCGGCGGTGAGATCGTGCTGCTCGGGCTGATCGCGCTGCCGCAGATGCTCAAGCTGGGCTATGACAAGAAACTCGCCATCGGCACGGTGGTGGCGGGCGGATCGCTGGGCACCATGATACCGCCGTCGATCGTGCTGGTGTTTTATGGGCTGACTGCCAACGTGTCGATTGCCGACCTGTTTTCGGGCGTCATCGTTCCGGGGCTGATCCTTGCCGGCAGCTATGTCAGCTATATCGTCATCCGCGCGCTGATGAACCCGCAGATTGCGCCCAAACCCGAATTCCCCGAGACCTGCGAGCCCATCGGCTGGCGCGAGCGTTTCAATCTGATCCTGCCGCTGTTCATCGCCTTCTGCGTTCTGGGCAGCATCTATGGCGGCATCGCCTCGGTGACTGAGGCCGCGGCATTTGGCGCGGTGGGCACGATCTTTGCCGCCTGGGTACGTGGCAACCTGAGCTGGGACATGCTGATCGGGTCGGGGCTGACCACCTTTACCACCTCTGGCATCCTGTTCTGGGTGACTTTCGGGGCCAATGCGCTGGTGGGTGTCTTTACATTCATGAACGGCCAATCCGTGGTGACATCGTTTTTCACCGAAGATCTGCAACTGACACCGTTGCAGACGATCATCGTGATCAACATCGTGCTGATCTTTCTGGGGATGTTCCTGGACTGGATCGGCATCCTGTTGCTGACGGTTCCGATCTTTCTGCCGCTGGTGGTCAGCCTGGGATATGATCCGATCTGGTTCGGCGTGATCTTTTGCCTGAACATGCAGATTTCCTACCTGACACCTCCGCTGGCCCCGGCGGCCGTGTACCTCAAGAGCGTGGCCCCGGAGGGTGTTTCGCTGCTCGACATTTTTTCGGCGTCCTGGCCGTTCATCATCATTCAGGCGATCAACCTCACGATCATGGTTCTGAATCCGCAGCTCATCCTGTGGCTGCCCAACATGTGATATGGACCGACCGCCGGGGCTGCGCCGAGCTGCGCAATCCTAATTTTGTACCGTTTGTTAGGTATTTATGAGAAACCGCCCTGTACGCGGCGCAATGATCCTGTTGGCAACGCCGCGCCGCAGGGGTTCAAGCCGTGACAGAACGTCTCAACCCAATCGGCGCCGCGCGCTGTTGACAAACCACCAAGACCGTAGTTGCTGCGCGCAAACACGCTGCGAACAACCAGAATTTGATTCAGGAGATACCGATGATCGCCCATGAAAACAGGGCCCGGTCCATTTTGTGCATTGCCATGGGCGGCCTGCTGTCCCTGGCTCCCCATGCCCTGCGCGCACAGGACGGGCCGCCACCGGCGGCGGTGACGGTCGTGACCCTGCAACCGCAGGAAATCACCATGACCGAAGAGCTGCCCGGCCGTGTTGTTGCCCTCGGCGTGTCCGAAGTGCGGCCACAGGTGTCCGGCATCATCGTCGAACAACTCTTTGAAGAGGGCAAGGCGGTTGCCGAGGGCGATCCCATGTACCGCATCGATGATGCAACCTATGCGGCGCAGGTCGAACTGTCGCGCGCCACGGTTGAACAGGCGAACGTGGTTCTGGCCAGTGCCGAGCGCGACGAAAAGCGTAACGCCGAACTGTTCGTGCGCAAGGTGGTCAGCCAGACGGTGGTTGACGATGCCATTGCCGCCCGTGACGAGGCAAAGGCGTCGTTGCACCTGGCCAAGGCACAACTGGAAGTGGCCAAGATCGACCTGGAACACACCATCGTGCGCGCGCCGCTGTCCGGCGTGGCCGGGCGAGCGCTGGCGACGCGGGGGGCCCTTGCAACCTCTGGGCAGATCGCCCCGCTGGCGGTGATCCGCCAGATCGACAGCGTGTTCGTCGACGTGACCGCCTCGGCCGCGGATATCGTGCGCCGCCGCCGTGCAGCCGCCGCCGCCAACGAGGCACCGCTGCCCGCAGGTGATCCGCAGGTGACGCTGACCCTCGCGGATGGCCTGCAATACGACCATACCGGCTCGCTTCTGGCGCTTGAACCGCAGGTCGATCCGCTGACCGGGGTTTCGGTGCAGCGGCTGAAGTTTCCGAACCCCGACAACATCCTGCTGCCGGGCATGTACGTGATGGCGACCATGCCGACCGGCCCGGCGCGGCAGATGATCCTGGCCCCGCAAGAAGGCGTCTCGCGCGACCGGCGCGGCGAGCCCACGGCGCTGGTTGTCGATGACCAGAACGTGGTGCAGGCCCGTACCCTCAAGGTGGCAGGCACCCATGGCGACAGCTGGATCGTGCTCGACGGGCTTGCCGCCGGTGACCGGCTGATCGTGGCGGGCCTGCAAAAGGCCGCCCCCGGTGCCGTGGTCGCGCCGCAGGAGCGCGCCGCCCGGGACACGTCCGAATAACCGACCCGACCGGTGACAAGCTGCGCCACGCGCAGCACAACGAGGATATCTCATGGCACGCTTTTTTATCGACCGGCCAATTTTTGCCTGGGTCATTTCCATCATGCTCATGGGCATCGGGATATTGTCGATCCTGACACTTCCCGTGGCGCAATACCCGCAGATCGCGCCGCCCACGGTCGAGGTCAGCGCGTCCTATCCGGGTGCGTCGGCACAGACCGTCAACAACACCGTGACCCAGGTGATCGAAGAACAGATGACCGGTCTGGACGGGCTGCGCTATATCAATTCCTCCTCGACCTCGACCGGCGCAACCAGTGTCACGCTGACCTTCGAGACCGGCACCGATGCCGACATCGCCCAGGTACAGGTGCAGAACAAGCTCAGCCAGGCGACGCCGCTGCTGCCCGAGATCGTGCAGCGCCAGGGTGTGACGGTCCAGAAATCGTCGGGCGGGTTCCTGATGGTGATCGCGCTGGTCTCGCAGGACGGTGCGCTGGATGCCGTGGACCTGTCGGATTACCTGGTCGCCAACATGGTCGATGAATTCAGCCGCCTGGAAGGGGTCGGCAACGTGCAGGTTTTTGGCGCGCAATACTCGATGCGGATCTGGCTCAACCCAGAAAAGCTGGCGGCGTTCGAACTGACCCCCGCCGATGTGGTGGCCGCGGTGTCCGAAGAGAACGCGCAGGTTTCGGCCGGGTCATTCGGCGCGCTTCCCGCCGTTCAGGGGCAGGCCCTGACCGCGACCATCACCGCGCAATCGCTGTTGTCGACGCCCGAAGAGTTCGAGCAGATCGTGGTGCGCGCCGAATCCGACGGTGCGCTTGTGCTGCTGCGCGACGTTGCGCGGGTCGAGATCGGTGCCGAGAATTACGCGACTTCCGCCCGGCTGAATGGCGCGCCGACCGGCGGCATGGCGATCCAGCTTGCCACCGGGGCAAACGCCCTGAACACCGCCGAGCTGGTCAAGGAACGGCTGGAAGAAGTGGCGGCGTTCTTTCCCGATGGCGTCGATTACGTCATTCCCTATGACACCACCCCGTTTGTCGAATTGTCGATCGAAGAAGTGATCATGACGCTGTTCGAGGCGCTGGTGCTGGTCTTTCTCGTGATGCTGCTGTTCCTGCAGAACATCCGTTCGACCCTGATCCCGACCATCGCGGTACCGGTGGTTCTGCTGGGCACATTCGGGGTGCTGGCGGCCTTTGGGTTCACGATCAACACGCTGACGATGCTGGCCATGGTGCTGGCAATCGGCCTGCTGGTCGATGATGCCATCGTGGTGGTCGAAAACGTCGAGCGGCTGATGGAGGACGAAGGGCTTTCGCCCTATGACGCCACCAGGAAATCGATGGGCCAGATCACCGGCGCGCTGGTCGGGATCGCCATGGTTCTGTCGGCGGTATTCGTGCCGATGGCATTTTTTGGCGGTTCGACCGGGGTGATCTATCAGCAGTTCTCCATCACCATCATCTCCGCGATGACCCTGTCGGTTGTCGTGGCGCTGACCCTGACGCCGGCGCTGTGTGCCACGTTGCTGCGCCGACCCGAGCCGGGCGGCAAGTCCCGCGGCTTTTTCGGCTGGTTCAACCGGGGTTTCGGGCGTCTGCTGGACCGGTACACCGGGTCGGTCGGCTGGCTGGTGCGCCGCCCCTTGCGGGTTGGCATGGTCTATCTGCTGATCGGGGCCGGGATGATTTTCCTGTTTGAACGCACGCCCACCGGATTCCTGCCCGAAGAAGACCAGGGCATCCTGTTCACCATGGTTCAGGGTCCGACGGGGTCGACCGCCGAAGCCACCGACCAGGTGCTGGAGCGGATCACCGATCACTATCTGAACGGGGAATCCGACCTGGTCAGATCGGTATTCACGGTCAGCGGGTTCAACTTTGCCGGGCAGGGGCAGAACATGGGCCTGGCCTTTGTGGGTCTCAAGGACTGGTCCGAACGGACCGAATCCAGCCAGAGCGCAAATGCCATCGCCGGTCGCGCCTTTGGGGCTTTTTCGCAGATCCAGGAAGCGCTGGTATTCCCGATCGTTCCCCCGGCGGTGATCGAGCTGGGCAATGTCAGCGGCTTTGATTTCTACCTCCAGGCCCGCAGCGGCCAGTCGCATGAACAGCTGATCGAGGCGCGCAACCAGCTGATGGGCATGGCGTCGCAGAGCGAGCTGATTGCTTCGGTCCGGCCGAACGGGCTGGAGGATGCGGCCCAGTTCAACCTCGACATCGACTGGCGCGCGGCGGGGGCGATGGGCCTGTCGGCAACCGAGGTCGGCGACATGTTGTCCGTGGCCTGGGCCGGTCAGTACGTGAACGATTTCATCGACGCGGGCCGGATCAAGCGGGTCTATGTGCAGGGCGACGCGCCGTATCGCATGGTGCCCGAAGACATCGAACGCTGGCGGGTGCGCAATGCCACCGGCGGGCTGGTACCGTTCTCGACCTTTTCCAAGGCCAACTGGCAATACGGCCCCCAGGGGCTTTACCGTTACAACGGCGTATCCGCGGTACAGTTGCAGGGCAACCCGGTGCCGGGCGTCACCACCGGCGAGGCGATGGCAGAGATCGAGGCGCTGGCGGCCCAGCTGCCGCCCGGTTTCGAGGTTGCATGGACCGGCCTGTCGCTTGAAGAGATCGAATCCGGCAGCCAGGCCGGCCTGCTCTATGCGCTGTCCCTCGCGGCGGTGTTCCTCTGTCTCGCGGCGCTTTATGAAAGCTGGTCGATCCCCTTTGCGGTGATGCTTGCCATGCCCATCGGGGTGACGGGCGCGCTGGTCGGGGCCTGGGTGGGCGGCTTTGACAACGGCGTCTATTTCCAGGTGGCCCTGCTGACGGTGATCGGGCTGACCGGCAAGAACGCGATCCTGATCGTCGAATTCGCCAAGGAACAGATCGAGGCGGGCAAACCGCTCTACGAAGGCGTGGTCGAAGCCGCGCGCGAGCGGTTCCGCCCGATCCTGATGACCTCGATGGCGTTCACGCTGGGGGTTCTGCCGCTGGTGATTTCGACCGGCGCGGGATCCGGCGGGCGGACCGCCATCGGCACCGGTGTCTTCAGCGGCACGATCTCGGCTACCGCGTTGGGCGTGCTTTTCGTGCCGGTGTTCTTCGTGATGATTACCTTGATCTTTGCCCGCAGGAAACAAGGCTGAGGCGCAGGGTCGCCACGCGGATCGAGCCGGTTTCGACCCGTGTTTTGCCGCGCTGCGGCGTTCGCGGTGGACAGGGCCCGGTTTCCGTGCCACCAATAGGGAGATGGTGCCGCCTCCGGAGAGTCCGGGTGCGGCTGAAAAGGGAACGCGGTGCGGGAGGACCTCCCAATTCCGCGACTGCCCCCGCAACTGTAGGCGGAGAGCGGTTTCGAAAATTGCCACTGGCGCGTGATGCGCCGGGAAGGTTCGGAACTGCCTTGACCCGCAAGTCAGGAGACCTGCCATCCTCGGCCGCATGTCGCGGTCGCAGTCACCTTTTACCCGGGCGGGGTGCCTCGGGGATACGGAGGCAGTCATGGACCCGACCGGCCCGACACATCGCCGCGATCACCACCCCGCCGTTCTGCGCGGAGGGCGCGATGATACTTGAACGCACGATCCACGGCCTTCAGGCCCATTCGGAAACGCCGGAACGGGCAGAAGAGCTTGGCCGGATGGGCTTTGTTCAATGGCTGACCTTTCTGAACGGCGATCAGGGCTATGCAAGCCAGGCGCAACAGGCGCTCGACAAGGCCGCGCCGTTCGAGGCTACCGACCCCAGCGTTGCCGTGTTCTGCGATCTCGTGCGGCGCTCGCTTGCGGGGCCGATGGCGCTGTCCGACCTGAAACTGCCACGACCCGCGCGGCGCGGCGGCGCCCGCGAGCGCAGACGGTTGTTATAGCCCCTTATGTGAACGTTACTCATAATCTTCACCTGAAATATGAATTTGGCCTTGGGTGAGGGCGATGGTATCCCGCCTGCCTGAGAAAGCAGGTGAACGATGTATAATTTTGCCCTTCCCCAAACCCCGGCCTATGGGGCGCTGACCCGTGCGGCGGCCGAACGTATCCTCATCCTTGACGGCGCGATGGGGACGATGATTCAGCGGTTGAACATGAGCGAAGAGGATTTCACCGCGCAAGGGCATATTCCCGGGTCCTGCGGCTGCTGCGGTCATCAGAGCGACCATCCGCAAAAGGGCAACAACGACCTGCTGGTTCTGACCCAGCCGCAGGCGGTGGAAGACATCCAATACGCCTTTGCCCGCGCCGGGGCGGATATTCTGGGCACCAACACCTTTTCATCGACCACCATCGCGCAGGCCGATTACGGGCTGGAAGGCGCGGTTGAGGATCTCAATGTCGCCGGGGCGCAGGTGGCCCGGCGCGCGGCGGATCGGGCGACGGCGCAAGATGGCAAGCCCCGCTGGGTGGCTGGCTCTGTCGGACCGACGAATCGCACCGCTTCGATCAGTCCCGATGTAAACGACCCCGGCTATCGCGCCGTGACCTTCGACGATTTGCGCATCGCCTATGGCGCGCAGATCGACGGGCTGATCAAGGGCGGATCGGACTTGATCCTGATCGAGACGATCTTTGATACACTGAACGCCAAGGCCGCGATCTTTGCCGCGTTCGAGAGCTTTGCCAAGGTGGGCCGCCGCCTGCCGATCATGATTTCGGGCACCATCACCGATGCTTCGGGCCGCACGCTTTCGGGGCAGACGCCGACCGCGTTCTGGCATTCGGTGCGCCATGCGCGCCCCTTTACCGTTGGGTTGAACTGTGCCCTGGGGGCCGATGCCATGCGCCCGCATCTCGCGGAACTGTCCGGCGTCGCGGATACGCTGATCTGTGCCTATCCCAATGCCGGCCTGCCCAACGCCTTTGGCGACTATGACGAAGGGCCCGAGGACACCGCCGGCAAGATCGAGGTTTTTGCCCGCGAGGGGCTGATCAACATTGTCGGTGGCTGCTGCGGGACCACGCCGGACCACATCCGCGCCATGGCAGAACATGTCGCCGCCCATGCGCCGCGCCGGGTAGAGGAGAAAGCCGTTGCCTGATCCACTTTTGCGCCTGTCCGGGCTGGAACCCTTTGTCCTGACCGCCGACATCCCCTTTGTGAACGTGGGCGAACGCACCAACGTCACGGGGTCGGCCAGGTTTCGCAAGCTGATCACCAATCGCGACTATGCCGCCGCGCTCGATGTGGCGCGGGATCAGGTCGAGAACGGGGCCCAGATCATCGACGTGAACATGGACGAGGGGCTGATCGATTCAAAACAGGCGATGATCGATTTCCTCAACCTCATCGCCGCCGAGCCGGACATCGCCCGCGTGCCGATCATGATCGATTCATCCAAGTGGGAGGTGATCGAGGCCGGGCTGAAATGTGTGCAGGGCAAGCCGGTGGTCAATTCCATCTCGCTCAAGGAAGGCGAAGAGGCGTTCATCCATCAGGCGTCGCTGTGCCTGGCCTATGGGGCCGCCGTGGTGGTCATGGCCTTTGACGAAGACGGGCAGGCGGACAGTTTCGAACGCAAGACCGAGATCTGTGAACGCGCCTACGGGGTTCTGACCGAAAAGGTCGGCTTCCCCCCCGAGGACATCATCTTTGATCCCAACATCTTTGCCGTGGCGACGGGGATCGAAGAACATGACAATTACGGCGTCGATTTCATCGAGGCAACGCGCTGGATCCGCCAGAACCTGCCCCATTGCCATGTCTCTGGCGGTGTCTCGAACCTGTCGTTTTCCTTCCGGGGCAACGACGCGGTGCGCGAGGCAATGCATGCGGTGTTCCTCTATCACGCCATTCAGGCCGGGATGGACATGGGCATCGTCAATGCCGGTCAGCTGGCGGTCTATGACCAAATCGACAGCGATCTGCGCGAAGCCTGCGAGGACGTGGTGCTCAACCGCACCCCGGCGCAGGGCACCGCCACCGAGAACCTGCTGGAGATCGCCGAACGCTTTCGCGGGGCCGGGCGCGAAGAGAAAAAGCGCGACCTGGTATGGCGTGACTGGCCGGTAGAGAAACGCCTGGAACACGCGCTGGTCAATGGCATCACCGAGTTTGTCGAACAGGACACCGAAACCGCGCGCCTTGCCGCCGCCAAACCGCTGGACGTGATCGAAGGCCCCTTGATGGCCGGGATGAACGTGGTTGGCGACCTGTTCGGAGCCGGCAAGATGTTCCTGCCGCAGGTGGTGAAATCGGCCCGCGTGATGAAACAGGCGGTTGCCGTGCTGCTGCCCTATATGGAGGCCGACAAGGCCGGGGGCCGCGAGAGTGCGGGCCGGGTGTTGATGGCCACGGTCAAGGGCGACGTGCATGACATCGGCAAGAACATCGTCGGCGTGGTTCTGGCCTGCAACAATTACGAGATCATCGACCTGGGCGTCATGGTGCCGCCCCAGAAGATCCTGGAAGAAGCCAAGGCGCATGATGTCGACGTGATCGGCCTGTCGGGTCTGATCACGCCATCGCTGGACGAGATGGTGCATCTTGCCTCGGAGCTCGAACGCGAGGGGTTTGACGTGCCGCTGCTGATCGGTGGTGCCACCACGTCCAAGGTGCATACCGCCGTCAAGATCGCGCCCCGCTATAACCGCAACCAGGCGATCTATGTCACCGATGCCAGCCGGGCGGTGGGGGTGGTGTCATCCCTGCTCAGTACGACACAGCGCGACGGCTATATCGACGGCATTCGCGCCGAGTATGACGAGGTGGCCGAGCGTCACGAGCGGGCCGAGCGCGCCAAGCAGCGATTGCCGCTGGCGGCGGCGCGGGCCAACGCAATGCGGATTGACTGGAGCGGCTATGACGTGCCTGCGCCGAAATTCACCGGGCCGCGGGTCATCGACGACTGGGATCTTGCCGAGATCGCGCGCTATATCGACTGGACGCCGTTCTTTCAGACATGGGAGCTCAAGGGCGTGTATCCGCGCATCCTCGAGCATGAGAAATACGGCGAAGCGGCGCGCAACCTGTTTGCCGATGCCCAGGCGATGTTGCAGCAGATCATCGGCGAAAAATGGTTCGCCCCGCGCGCGGTGGTTGGTTTCTGGCCGGCGAACCGGCATGGTGACGATGTGCGCCTGTATTCCGACGAAAGCCGCTCGGAACAGGTGGCCACGATGCACATGCTGCGCCAGCAGACGTCCAAGCGCAAGGACAGCCCCAACCTCGCCCTGTCGGATTTTGTCGCCCCCGAGGGCGTGCGCGATTACCTTGGCGGCTTTGTCGTGACCGCCGGGCCCGAGGAAGTGGCCATCGCCGAACGGTTCGAAAAGGCCGGCGACGATTATGCCGCGATCATGGTCAAGGCGCTGGCCGACCGCTATGCCGAAGCCATGGCCGAAATGCTGCACCAGCGGGTGCGGCGCGATCATTGGGGATATGCGCCGCACGAGCGGTTCGATCCGCAAGAGCTGATCGCCGAGCCCTATCGCGGCATCCGCCCGGCACCGGGATACCCGGCTCAGCCGGATCACACCGAAAAGCTCACCTTGTTCAAGCTGTTGCAGGCCGATGCCCATACCGGCGTCGAGCTGACCGACAGCATGGCCATGTGGCCGGGATCATCGGTGTCCGGGCTTTATATCGGCCATCCTGACGCCTATTACTTTGGCGTCGCCAAGGTCGAGCGCGACCAGGTCGAGGATTATGCCGCGCGCAAGGGCATGGAGGTTGCCGAGGTCGAACGCTGGCTTGCGCCGGTGCTTAACTACCGCTCGGGAACCGGGGTTGCGATCGCGGCGGAATAGGCCCCAAGGCGACAGGTCTGCGCAACGTCAGAACAGGCCGTTCTGGTTGGCGGAGACGTCGGTAATTACCTGCAACACGTCCCAGTGCTCGACGATCTTGCCGTTGTCGTCAAACCGAAAGATGTCGATGCCGGCATAATCGTCGCTGCCGGGCCAGATCTGGTGGCAATGCAGCACGACCAGGTCGCCCTCGGCCACGGCGCGTTTGAAGGTGACGGACTTGCCCGGATACTCGGCGGCCATGCGTTCGAAATACGCGACAAAGGCGTCCTTGCCATCGGCCACATGCGGGTTGTGCTGGATATAGACGTCACCCGCATACCGCGAGATGGCGGCGCGCGGGTCGCATTGGTTGAACATCAGATCGTAAAAAGCCATCGCATTGGCCTTGTTCGCGGTTGTGTCGGTCATCGGGAACTCCGGTTCGGGGTTGGGCGGCGCGATGCGGTCGGGGTTACACGCTGAATAGGCATGGCTCTCCCTGCAATGGTGCGGCCGGGTCAAGGGGCAGGGACCAATCCCGGCCTGGTCCCCTGTCCCGCCAGAGTGAATCCCGTTCTCGCGCCAAGGTCAAACGGTTTGACAGCGTACCGCGTGACGGGATTTTCCCGTTACGTTTGTTTTTGTGTTTGACTAACACAGGAACAAATGCAACTTGGCCATGACTTCACCGCTCGCGAGGAGGCGATTCGATGACGGATGGCATGTCGATCAAGGAACTGGTGTCTGCGCGTTACGGCGAACTGACCGAGGGGTTGCAGCAGGCCGCCGATTACGTGGTTGCCAACCCGATTGACGTGGCAACCCAGAGCCTGCGGTCCGTCGCCGCCTCAAGCGGCATGTCTCCGACCACCTTTTCCCGCCTGAGCCGGGCGCTTGGGCTGGAGAACCATGACGAGGTGCGCGCCCTTTGCCGGGTGGCCCTGACGCCCCGCAAACCCAGCTTTGCCAACAAGGCGCGCGATTTGCAGTCCGAGGCCTTCAAGGCCGAGGGCATTGGCGCGCTGTTCCTACAGCAGGCCGAGGCCAACCTGCGGAACGTCACCGACCTGGTGCATTCGATCAACATGGAAAAGACCGTGCGCGTGGTCGAGAAGCTGGCCCGGGCGCGGCGGGTGTCGCTGTTGGCGGGGGCGACCTCCCAGGGGCTTGCCCGGTATCTCGAGGAAATGGCCGTCTGGATCACCGATAACTGGCGGGTTGTCGAGGATCACGGAACCGCCGTGTCCCGCGCGGTGTCCACGGCAACAGAGGACGATGTCTTTATCCTGATTTCCAAGTCGCTGTTCACCGCCGCACCGATCAGGGCGGCCGAGCTGGCGGCGGATCGGGGGGCACATGTGGTCCTGATCACCGACTCGCATACCTGTCCGGCACTTGCCTTTGCCAGCGAGTATTTCGTGCTCTCGGCAGATAGCCCGCATTACTTTCCGTCCTACGCTCCCACGGTCGTGCTGCTCGAAGCGATGATGAGCATGCTTGCCGCGCATCTGGGTGACGTGGCCGAGGAGAGGATCAAGCAGACCGAGGCGATCCGGCGCGATCTCGGAATCTACTGCGAATAACCGACCCCAGGCACCAGCCATCGCACCCCTGTCCACACGGCTCAGAACAGCCTGTTTTGCCCCGTCCCGAATTGTCTGAGAGGAGACTGAAATGACCCCCCTTCGCCACACCTTGGCCGCTTCGATCGCGGCGCTGCTTGGTGCCACCGCGGCCATTGCCGATCCGGTCGAGATGAAAATCGCCACTGATTCCGGGCCCAAGGGTTCGCCCGCGGGTGATGCCATCGAAATGTGGGCCAGCCTGGTCGAGGAAAAGACCGCCGGCACCGACGACGAGATCACCATCGACGTGTTCTACCAGGATGAGCTGGGCGATCAGAAAGAGGTGTTCGATCTCTTCGTGGTCGGTGAGGTCGACATGATGCTGAACTGGCCGCTCACGTCGTATGACAAGCGTCTTGGCCTGCGCAACATGCCCTACATGTTCTTTTCCTGGGAACAGGCGTTTGACGCCTATGGCCCGGGTGGCTGGCTGAACAAGATTTACAACGACGTTCACAACGACCAGGGTCTCAAGTTCTTTGGCGCATGGCCCGAGGGCTTTGGCGGCGTCGCGACGCGCGGCACATATGCCACCACCATCGAGGGGGCCAAGGGTCTCAAGGTGCGCGTGCCGTCGAACTTCCCGAACCCGCAGACCATGCAGGCGCTCGGCTATCAGGCGACGGCCATTGCCTGGGGCGAAACCTTCACCTCGATCCAGACCGGGGTCGTCGATGGCGACGCGGGCAACGTGATCTACTGGGATTACGAGTATTTCCGCGACGTGCTGGATTATTATGTCCGCACCAAGCACACCTTTGCCACCGGCGTTCTGTCGATGAACCAGGAAAGCTGGGACGACCTGAACGAGGCGCAGCAGACCATCGTTGCCGATGCCGCGCTGGCGGTGATGGAAAAACAGTTTGCCGATGCCCGTGCCCGCGATGAGCTTTACGTGGAAAAGGCCATCGAAGGCGGCATGGAATATATCGAGCCGACCGAGGAGGAAATCCGCGCCTATGCCACCGCCGCGCGCGAACAGGTGTGGCCGCTGATGCAGGAGGAGCTCGGCGCCGAGATCGTCCAGCAGGTCAAGGCCAACGCGCCCCGGCCCTGATGTCAACTGGGGTGTCGCCCGTTGCCGGGCGGACCCCCGTCCTTGTCACATTGAACATTGGGGGAGAAATGACCCGGTTCTTCAACGCGCTCGACGGGTTTGTCGCGCGCCTCTGCGATCTGATCGTTCTGGTGTCCAGCGCCCTGGTGGTCGGGCTGGTCTTTTTCATGGTGGTGGCGCGCTATGTGCTTGAACTGTCGATTGTCGGGATCGACGAGATCGCCCTGATCAGCGCCATCTGGCTCTACATGGTCGGTGCCATGGTCGCCAGCCGTCGGGCGGAACACCTGGTGGTGGATTTCCTGCCACAGCGCCTGACATCCCCCGTGCTGCTGAAACTGCACCAGCGCGCTGTTGCCATCCTGATGATCGCGGCCTCGGGTTTTTTCATCTACCTCGCCTGGGACATGATGGGCTTTGCCATCAAGCGGCCGCAGGAAACGCCGGGCCTTGGCCTGCCCGAGCTGATCCCGCTCAGCGCCGTGGCGCTCGCCAGCGTGGTGTGCCTTGCCTATGCCGTCCGCGATCTCGTCACCGGGCGCGCCTGTCACAACTCCAAAGAGCAGGAGGACCTGTGATGGCGGCCTTTGGCATTCTTCTTCTTGTCGTCCTGATGGCCTTTGGCGTGCCGGTCGCCTGGTCCTTTGCGCTGGTCCTTGCCTATCTGGTCTATGTGTTCGACGTGAGCACTACCGTCTTGCTGATGCAGGGGTTCCGGTCGCTCGATCACCTGATCCTGCTGTCGCTGCCGCTGTTCGTGCTGGCGGGCTACCTGATGAAAAGCGGCGGCATCGCGCGCCGGCTGGTCGAGTTCATCGAGGGCATGGTCAAGGGCCGCCGAGGGGGTCTTGGGGCCTCGATGGTGCTGGCCTCGGGCATTTTCGGCGCGATTTCCGGCACCGCCAGCGGTGCCGTGGCATCAATCGGGACGATCATGATCACCCCGCTGGCCGAGCGTGGCTATCCCCGCGGCTATGCCAGCGCGCTCCTGGGTATCTCGTCGCTCTTGGGTATCCTGATCCCGCCATCGATCACCATGATCCTGTTCGGTGTTGTCACCCGCCAGTCGATCACTGCCCTGTTCGCGGCGTCGATCGGGCCGGGGCTGCTGTTGATCGTTGGTCTGATCCTGTACAACCGCTTTCTGGTGGGGCGCAGGTTCGAGGAAACCTATCTCGGGGATGCCCGGGGCCAGACCATCTCGCGCGGGGCGGCGTTTCGCCATGCGGTGCCGGCGCTGATGTTGCCGGTTGTCATCCTAGGCGGCATCTATGGCGGCATCTGCACCCCGACCGAAGCGGCTTCGATCGCGGTGGTCTGTGCCATCCTGATCGGCATTTTCGTCTACAAGGAAATGTCGCTCAAACACCTGAAGGACAGTGTCATATCGGCGGGCGAAACCACCGGGACCATCATGCTGATCCTGCTGTTCTCGTTCATGATCGGGCGCATCCTGACCGCCGAGCGCGTGCCGCAGGAGCTGACCGAAACCATCACCACGCTGGTCAGGGATCCGGTGCTGATCCTGATCCTGGTCAACCTGTTCCTGATCGCCGCCGGCATGATCATGGACGACCTGTCGGTCACCGTGGTGATTGCTCCGCTGCTCTTGCCGCTGGTGGTCAGCACCGGTGTCGATCCGCTGCATTATGGCACCATCGTCGCCTGTTCGGTGGTGATCGCCGCCAACAGCCCGCCGGTCGCTCCGATCCTCTACATGGCGTGCCGCATCGGCCAGGTATCAATCCACCACGCGGTGATGCCCGCGGTCTGGCTGATCGTGTTTGTCGGTATGCCGGTGATGATCATCACGACCTTTGTGCCCTTTGTCTCGCTCGCCATTCCGAAACTGCTCGGCGTCTATTCGGGGGCGGCGATCCATTGACCTGGCAATCCCTGAAACCCAGTATGCAAGCACAGGGAACACAGATGGCCTGCAAACCAACCCTGCCGCCACTGGATCGCCCGACCGGGTGGCGGCCGATGGACGAACTGGTGCCGGTTGACGAATCCACCCCGGTTGACGCCAGCTATGACTGGCTGATTGTCGGCGGCGGGATCACCGGGCTGTCGGCGGCGATGCGGCTGGGGGAAGTGGCGCCGCAGGACCGCGCCCTGCTGGTCGATGCGCGCCCAGTGGGGTGGGGCGCTTCGGGGCGCAACTCGGGTTTCCTGCTGGACCTGCCGCACAAGTTCGACCTGGATCACCCCGATACGGCGCGGCTGGACCGGATCATGAAACTGAATCGTGGCGCGATTGACCGCCTGCATGAGCAGGTGGACCGTTTTGCCATCGAATGCGACTGGTCGCCCGTGGGCAAGCTGCAAGGGGCCGTCAAGAAACGCGGCACCGGCATGATGGCCCGGTTCTGCGAGGCCTTGGACAAGATCGGTCAGACATACGAGGTTCTCGACCGGCAAGGCTGTACCGAGATCATGGGCACCGGATATTACGCCGGGGCGGTGTTCACGCCGGGTTCGGTGCTGGTCGATCCGTTGCTGCTGGTGCGCGGTCTGGCGCGCAACCTGCCCGGCAACGTAACCCTGCGCGATGACGCTGCGGTGGTCGAGTTTGCCGCGCGCGACGGTGGGTTCACCGCGAAACTGCGGCTCTCGGGCGGTGACACCCGCGTGGTTTCGGCCCGGCGCGTGATCCTCGCCACCGATCCCTATACCCGCGAATTCGGGTACATGAAGAACCGGATCCTGCCCACCATCACCTATGCCAGCATCACCCGCCCCATGACCCGCGAAGAGCGCAGCCGCTACAAGGGGCGCATGAACTGGGGGCTGACCCCGGCGGATGCGGGCGGCACCACGTTGCGGATGACGGCGGATGGCCGGCTGCTGATCCGCAACCATTACGGCCACGCGCCCCGGTACCGCGCCGACGGGGCGGTCCTCGCGCGGGTTGCCGAAGCCCATAAACAGGGGCTCGACAAACGGTTTCCGCGGCTGAGCGACATGCCGATCACCTCGACCTGGGGTGGTGTTGTCAGCCTGTCGCGCAACCACGCGACCTATTTCGGTGAAATGGCACCCGGTGTGTTCTCGGCTAACTGTTATAACGGTGTGGGCATGACGCGGGGCGCAAGCTCTGGCCGGTTGCTGGTCGATCTCGCGGTCGGGCACCGATCGCAGGCGCTGGACGATATCATCGCGGTCAGCGGCAAACCTTCGACCCTGCCTCCCGATCCCTTTCTCAGCGTCGGCGTCAGCGGCCGTATGAAGCTGGTGGAATGGGAAAGCCGTTCGGAAATGTAACCGTCATGATGAGGCCCATGGACATGACCAAGACACATCACAAACCCAACCACCGGATGAGCCAGGCCGTGCGCGCCGGTGACATGGTGTACCTGGCCGGGCAGATACCCGATCAGCGCGACGCCGCCATCGGCGCGCAGACCACCGAGACCCTGGGCAAGATCGATGCTCTGCTGGCCGAATTGGGTGGCACCAAATCCGACCTGGTCACGGTTCAGATCTGGTTGCATGACATGGCGGATTTCGCCGGGATGAACGCGGCATGGGATGCCTGGGTGGATGGCGACACCCCACCGGCCCGCGCCACCGGGGGCGTGGCGCTTGCAAGCGCGCCATCGGGCGTGCGGATCGAAATCATCGCCACGGCCTATCTGCCTGCCTGACCGCCTATCCCCCGCCGCGGCCCTGGTTCCGCGCCGCGTCCCTTGACAGTTCCACAGGAGAATCTCGATGAAAACCCATGCACAGGCTGTTGTGATCGGCGGCGGACTCGTTGGTTGTTCGATCCTTTACCACCTCGCGAAACTCGGCTGGAGCGACGTGGTCCTGCTCGAGCGCGACGAGCTGACCTCGGGCTCGACCTGGCACGCGGCGGCCAACATTCACGGGCTGCATGACAACAACAACATCACCCGTATCCAGCACTATACGATGAACCTTTACAAGGATCTGGAAAAGGAAACCGGCCAGGGATGCGGCGTTTTCCAGTCCGGTTCGCTTTACCTCGCCCAGACCGAAGAGCGCGAACACCAGCTGCGCCTGCAGGCCGCCAAGGCGAAATTCTACGGGTTGAATTTCCATGAAGTCAGCCGCGAAGAGGCAAAAGAGCTGCATCCGCTGGCCCGGTTCGACGACGTGCGCTGTATCATGTTCGAACCCGAAGGCGGCAATGTCGACCCGTCGGGGGTGACCATGGCCTATGCGGCGGGGGCTCGTGCGATGGGGGCCGAGATCGAACGGTTCTGTCCGGTGATCGGCACCGACCAGCAACCCGACGGCAGCTGGATCGTGCGCACAACCAAGGGTGACATTCACACGCAATGGGTGGTCAATGCCGCCGGTCTGTGGGGTCGCGAAGTTGCCGCGCTTGCCGGTCTGGAGCTGCCGCTGCAACCCACCGAACACCAGTATTTCGTCACCGAGACCATCGACGAGGTTGCCCGGCTGGGCCGTCGCTTGCCATCGATCGCGGATCGGGACGGCGAGTATTACTTTCGCCAGGAAGGCAACGGTTTCCTGATTGGTGCCTATGAGCGGGATATGCGGTTCTGGGCCGAGAATGGCACGCCGCTGGATTTTGCCCATGACCTGTTTCCCGACGATCTCGACCGGATCATGGACAACGTCATCCGCGCCACCGAACGCGTGCCCTGTGCCGAGACCGCGGGGGTCAAGCGCGTGATCAACGGTCCGATGATCTGGTCGCCCGATTCCAACGCATTGTGGGGGCCGGTGCCCGAATTGCGGAATTACTTCCTTTGCGGCGGCATCATCCCCGGCTTTTCGCAATCCGGCGGGCTGGGCCTGTTGTCGGCACAGTGGATGATCGATGGCGAGCCCCGGTATGACATGTTCGCCTGGGATCTCGCCCGGTTTGGCGACTGGGCGGACAAGGCCTTTACCAAAGCTCGGGTCAGGGACCAGTATGCCAACCGCTTTGCCATCCATTTCCCCAACGAAGAACGCAGCGCAGGCCGCCCGGCGCGGGTGCGTCCGGCCTATGAGATGCAGCGGGAGATGGGCTGTGTCTTTGGCATGAATTGCGGCTGGGAACACCCCCTGTGGTTCGCTGACACACCGGGCATCACCGACGGCAACGGCTTTACCCGCCAGAACTGGTGGGAGCCGGTGGGCCGCGAGGCCAGGATGCTGCGCGAGAATGTCGGGGTGATCGATATCTCGAACTTTGCCAATTACGTGGTAAAGGGGCCGGGCGCGCATGGCTGGCTCGAAGCTCTGGTCGCCAACCGGGTGCCGACCGGGATCGGGCGGTCATGCCTGACGCCGCTGATCTCGGTGCATGGTGGGGTGGCAGGGGATTTCACCATCACCAAGACCGGAGAGGACAGCTATATGATGGTCGGCTCGGGCATGGCCGAGCGCTATCACCAACGGTTCTTCAACATGGTCGCATTGCCCCGGGGGACCACGTTCGAGGTCGCCACGAACCGTATTGCCGGCTTTAACGTCGCTGGCCCCCGGTCGCGCGAAATGCTGCAACGGCTGACCAATGCGGATCTGTCAAACGACGCCTTCCGCTTCATGCGCTCGCGCAGCATCGAGGTTGGCGGCGTCGAATGCCTGGCGATCCGCGTGTCCTTTACCGGCGACCTGGGATGGGAGTTGCATTGTGCCGAGGCGGATCAGGTCAGGCTTTATGCCGCGCTGCTGGCGGCGGCCGCGGAATGTGATGGCGGCCCGGTGGGGGGCCGGGCATTGGGCGCGCTGCGTATCGAAAAGGGCTATGGCTCATGGGGGCGCGAATACAGCCAGGAATACTGGCCGCAAGAGGTCGGGTTGGACGGGCTGATCAAGCTGGACAAGGAGTTCCTGCACAAATCGGCCTATCTTGCGATCAAGGACAACGCCCCGCGCGAGCGCCTGAGCTTTTTCGAGATCGACACCGATCATGATGCCGACGCCAGCGGCGGAGAGCCGATCTTTACCCCCGATGGCCAGTCGGTGGGCCGCGTGACCTCGGGCGCCTATGGCTATTCGGTGGGGAAATCGCTTGCCATCGGCTATGCCAACCCGCGTGTCGCCGGCCCCGGTGACGAGGTTGAGGTGATGATCCTGGGCCTTCCGCACAAGGCCCGCATCCTCGCTGCCCCGGCCTTTGACCCCAAGGGCGCGCGGCTCAGGGGCTGATACCGCGGCATCCGGCGGGATCCTGCCCGGTGCCATGTCCGGACGGGCGGCATTGCAGCTACAGCGCTGCGCAGATTCCAGCTTGCGCAGCGCACCCATGTCATTGGCGGCGGCGGTTTCCGAGGCCTCTCAGGACAGGGCCACGGTCCGGCTGGCCCATTTCCGCGCGATGTCGCGGTCATGGGTCACCAACACCACGGCAATGCCCTGCGAACCTGCGATGGAGGCCAGCAGCGCGAGCGTTTCGCGCTGTGTCACCGGGTCAAGCCGCGAGGTCGGCTCGTCTGCGAGCAGCACGCCGGGCCGGGCGGTCAGGGCGCGGGCGATCGAGATCCGCTGGAGTTCACCGCCCGAGACTTCATCCGGGCGGCGCGCGAGCAGGGCCGGATCTATGCCAAGCTGACCGAGCATCGACAGGACATCGCCCCAGGATGTGTTGTGCAGCCGCGCCACATCGCGCAGCGAAGTGTCCAGCGGCACCCGGTGCGGAAAGGCCGCCGGCGGATCCTGATAGAGCTTCTGGACCCCGTGCCGCGACAGGTTCGGGCTGCGTTGCACTTCGCCCCGCGCCGGGTTCAGCAATCCGGCCAGCGCGTCCAGCAAGGTGGTCTTGCCAATGCCGCTTGGGCCGACCAGGGCAAGCCGTTCCCCGGCCAGCAGGGTCAGGTCGAACCCGTCGATCAACCGTTTGCCGCCGCGTTCGATGGCGATGCCCCGGGCCTTCAACACCCAATCCCCGGTGGCGGCAGGCTCTGTATCGGGCCAGTTGCGGGGGTCGGCATCGAGCAACGACCGGGTATAGCCATGCCGGGGCGCGGCGAGCACGGTTTCGGTCGCGCCCTGTTCGACCAGCGACCCGTCGCGCAGCACGATGATGTCGCCGCCCAGGCGCCGGGCAACCGCGACCTCGTGGGTGATCGCCAGCAGGGTGCCGCCGGCCTCGGGGACCTGGGCCAGCAAGGCGACGACCTTGCCGTGACGTTCCGCGTCCAGCCCCTTGGTCGGCTCATCCGCCATCAGGATCGGCGCATGTCCGGCGGTCGCGGCGGCAAAGGCGACCCGTTGCGCCATGCCGCCCGACAGGGCACCGGGCAGCCGCTGTTCCGCGCCGGTCAGGTCCAGCGCCGCAAAGGCATCGGCGCTGGCGCGCCGGGCCTCTGCGGGCGCTTTGCCGGCGACAAAGCGATGCGCCTCGGCCACCTGCCGGAACGATTGCATCAGCGGGTCGAGCGCCCGCCAGGGTTCCTGCGGCAGGGTGGCGATCTCATGCCCCCACAGCGCCGCGCGGTCAGCCGGGCCCAGCCCGTCCACGCGGCGTCCGTTGATCGAGATCCGGCCCTCGGCCCGCAATGCCCCGGGCAGGGTGCCGAGGATCGCCTGTGCGATCAGGCTCTTGCCGGCCCCGGTTTCGCCCATGATCACCAGCGTGTCGCCGGGGGCGATGCGGAAACTGACCGGCCCCATCAGCCGGGTCTGGCCGGCAAAGACCGACAGGTCGCTTACGTCGATTGAACAGGTCATGGGCGGCGCAATCCTCCGACCGATAGGTGAAGTGCCAGCACGGTGATGACCAGGCAGGCAACAGGTTGCAGGATCAGGAAGGGGGCTTCGCGCCAATAAGGCAGCAGCTGGGTCATCATCACGCCCCATTCGGCGGTGGGCGGCCGGATGCCGACGCTGACAAAACCTAGCGCGGCAACCGCGGTCACGGCGGTGGCCGCGCCAAAGGCGGCAATGGTCAACAGGCCGGGGCCGATTTCGGGAGCCAGATGGCGGCGCAGGATGAACCAGGGACCAAGCCCCAGCAGGCGCGAGGCCTGCACCGCAGGTTCGGCCAGAACGATCCGGGCGCGTTGGCGGGTATAGCGGAAATACTCGACCCAGAGCGTCAGCGAGATCCCCGCATAGAGCGCCCACCACGACCCCGGCGAGATTGCCGCCAGCATCAGCACCAGCAACAGGCCGGGCAGGGCCAGTACCGCGTCGGCAAGGGCCCCCAGCAGACGGTCGGGCCAGCCTCCGAGCCACGCGGCCGCCACGCCCAGCAGGGTGCCGGGCACCCCCGCAGTCACGACCGACAACAGCGCCAGCGCCAGCGACAGCTGAGCGCCAGACAACAGGCGGGCCGCCATGTCCCGCCCCAGGTGATCCGTGCCCAGCAGGTGTCGGGCGCTTGGTCCTTCCAGCGTGGAAAGCAGCGATTGTTTCGCCGGGTCCTGGCCGATCAGGGAGGGGCCGAACACCGCCGCCACCGCCAGCAGGCCCAGCAGGGCAAAGCCCAGGACCCGAGCGGGGCCGGGGCGCGAAGGGCGCGGCAATGGGGCCGCGTTGATTGCAATATCGCTCATGCGGTTCTCTCACGCGGGTCGATGGCACGGCAGGCCAGGTCGACACAGAGGTTCAGGGCGACATAGAGCAGGCCCAGGAACAGCGCCGTGCCCTGAACCATCGCGATGTCGCGGCCAAAGATGGCGTGGACCAGCGCGTGACCGATGCCGGGCCATGCAAAGACCGATTCCACGATCACCACGCCTTCGATCAGATAGGCCAGCTGGACGCCGATATAGGTGACCACCGGTAACGCCGCATTGCGCAGGACATGGCGCGTCAGGGTCAGCCGCGCCGACAGGCCCTTGGTGCGCGCAAAGAGCTGCCAATCGGCGCTCATGGCGTCCTGCACCGCGTCGCGCACCACCCGGTTCGAAACCGCCGCGAGGCCGATCCCCAGCGTGAGCGAGGGCAGGACCAGGTTTTCGACACCGCGAAACCCGGCCACCGGGAACAGCTTGAGCTGGACCGCAAAGACCAGCACAAGAACGATGCCCAGGGCAAAGGCCGGAATAGCCCGCAGAAAGATCGACAGCGCCAGGGTGAACCGGTCGAGCACGCTGCCCGGACGCAAGCCTGTCGCAATTCCCAGGGGCACGGCGATCAGGATCGAGGCGATCACCGCCCCGCCGGCGAGCAGCAGGGAATAGCCAAGCTGGGTTGTGATTTCGTCGAATACCGATGTGCCATAGACGGCGGATTTGCCCAGGTCGAACTGCGCGAGCTGGCCGAGCCAGGACCACAATTGCTGAAACCACGGACGGTCCAGCCCGAGCTCTTGCCGGACCGCGTCGGCCGCGGCGGCATCCATCATGTCATAGCCATAGCGCCCTGCCGCGATGCGATAGGCGGCATCGCCGGGCAGCGCCTGCATCATGACAAAGCTGACAATGCCCACGATCACCGCCACGATAACCGCCTGCAGACCCCGCGTGGCGAGGACGGCAAGCGCGGATTTCGCAAAGCTGTGCATCGGATCAGTCGGCCCAGTAGATGTTGCTCAGGCCATAGCTGCGTTGCAGCGGGTCGATCACGACGCCTTGCAGTTTTTTGTTGAGCGACACGGTATGCTGATACCAGACCACCGGAATGACCGGCAGTTCCTGGTGCAGGATGGTTGCGACCTTCCTGATGCTGGCGGTGCGCAGGTCCGGGTCGGCCGTCGCGGCAATCACCGAGATCGCCTCGGCGGCTTCGGCATTCTGCCAGCCCATCGCACCCCAGTCACCGCCACCGGCCCCGAAATCCTGTAGCACCGCGCCCACCGGATCCGGCGTCACGCCATAGTTGCGGGCATAGAGCGCCACGTGCAGGGAACCGTCCTGATGCCCCGCGGGGATCTCGGAATAGCTGCTGACGCTGACCTCGAGCTCGATACCCAGTTCGCGCCAGGTGTCTTGCAGGGCGGCGGCGATCAGGGGCAGTTCCGGCCGGTCGGGAAAGGTGCGCAGCAGGATCGAGAAGCGTTCGCCATCGCGGGTCAGGATGCCATCGTCACCGGCCACCCAGCCCAGTTCGGCCAGCAACGCCCGGGCCTTGTCCAGATCGGTGTCCAGCGGCGCAAGCTCTTTGGAATGCCACTCGTTCAGCGCGGGCGGGAACAACTGGCCTGCCGCGGATTCGGGAAAGCGGGTGATCGACTTGGCAATGCCCGCACGGGGCACCGCAAGGCTCAGCGCCTGCCGGGCGCGGGCATCGGCAAAGAACGGGTGACCGGCATTGACCTTGAGCGCCACCACCCGTGGGATCGGCACGGCGGATGTTGCGATCTCGTCCACATGTTGCAGATGCGCATAGCCCGAAGGATCAAGGGTAAAGACCATGTCGGCATCGCCGCTCTCGGCCAACAGCGCCCGTGTCTCGGCCCGGCTCGAGGCAAGATATGTGGCGCTTTCCAGCCTGGGGGCCACGCCCCAATAGGCGTCGTTGCGCGCCAGCGACACGCTTTGCGGCGGGGTGAAGCCCGTCACTTTGAACGGGCCGGTGCCGACAAAGCGCACCGGGGTGCCATCCGCGTCGAACGAGGCGGGGGCGGGTATGATCGTCGTGGCATGGGCCAGAAAGGCGGGCAGGGCGGTGAACGGGCTGCCGAGGGTGATAACCAGCTTGCCGTCCTGCTCGGCGATTCCGGTGATCGGTGCCTTTTGCAGGATGCCCGGCTGCTGCCATGCACGGGTCAGGGCGGCCACCGCCGCGTCCGCATGAAACGGGGTGCCATCGTGGAACATCACACCGTCGCGGAGGGTAAAGCTCCAGGTCAGCCCGTCATCGGAGGCACCCCATTCGGTGGCCAGACCCGGGCGCAGCGCGCCGGTGGCATCCGCATCAACGAGGTTTTCCATGATTTGCAGCTTCTGGATGGCGAAACCGGCAACCGAGGGATCATAGCTGGCCACTTCCCAGGGCGAGGCGATCGTGACGCTGGTGGGGGTCTCGGCCCGGGCGGCGCCGGTGACGGCAGCGGCGAGGCACAGCGCCGTCGTGAGGGTTCTGAACATGGAGGTCTCCGAAGTCTGCGGACAAGATTCGGTTGGCATCTACCATGTAGGCAAAGTGATAACATCACAAAATTTTGCCGCCACGCCATCCCGACGTGCAACTGCGGCGGGCGGCATTGCAACCGCCCGCGCGCGCTATGTCCGGCACGGGGTCGCCCCCCTCAGCGGCCAAACCCCGCCGTGTACGGAAGCCAGGTGGCGATTGCCGGGAAGGCCAGCAACAGGATCAGCCCGAGGATCATCAGCATGACAAACGGTGCCGCGCCGCGCACGATCTCTGACAATGGTGCATCGGTGATCCCCTTGATCACAAACAGGTTCATGCCGACCGGCGGGGTGATCATCGCAAGCTCCAGGTTCACCATCAACAGAATGCCATACCAGACCAGATCAATCCCCATCGCGTCCATCGTCGGCAACAGGATCGGCGTGGTGATCAGGATGATCGCCACCGCTTCAAAGAACATCCCCATCAGGAAGATCATCGCCATCACGATGAGGATGAAGGCCAGCGGTTGCAGCCCCAATGCGGTCACTGCCTGGGTGATTTCATGTGGCAGGCGAATGATGGTGATCGCATGGCCAAAGATCGCGGCCCCGGCAATGATCATGAACAGCATCATTGACGTACGCATGGATTTATAGGCCGCATCCCAAAGATCGCGGAACCCGAAATTCCGGTAGACGAGCGTCGCCACCAGCAATGCATACAGCGAACCGGCGGCGGCGGCTTCGGAGGCGGTGAAGATGCCGAGATAGATGCCGCCGAGCACCACCGGCGGTGCCATGATCGCGAAAAAACTGCGCCGGAACGCGGCATTGACGTTGCCCCAGCCCGCCCAGGGATGTGCGCTCGCGTCCCGCGCGGACATCACGCAATAGATCGAAAAGATCAGTGCCATCAAAACGCCCGGCACGATCCCGGCAAGGAATAGCGCGCCGATCGAGACTTCGGATACGATGGCAAAAAGGATCATCGGGGCCGAGGGCGGGATCAGGATACCCAGGGTGCCGCCGGCGGCGATGACCCCAAGCGCCTGTCTTTCGTGATAACCAAAGCGTTTCATCTGGGGAATGGCGCTCGAGCCGATGGACAGGGCGGTGGCCACGGAAGACCCGGAAATCGCCGCAAAGATCGTACAGGACATGACCGTGGCCACGCCCAGCCCGCCGCGCACATGACCGATGACCGCATTTGCCAGGTCAAAGACATCATCGATGGCCCTGGCCTTGATCATGACATTCGCCATGAACACGAAAAGCGGCACCGTCAGCAGGATCGACTTGTCGAGATGGGCAAAAACCGTATCCGCGACCGAGCCTATATTGCCTTCGAACAGGAGCAGGATGACCGTGGCGGCAATGCCTAGCGCCGCAAAGACGGGCATGCCTGTGAGCAACAGGAAAATCAGGCCCGAGAAAACCAGAAAAATCGTCATTCGTTCAATCCCATCGCTCGTTCGACAATTCTGTTGACGGCTGTCAATCCCAGCAGAACGCTGCCGATCAAAAGCGGCACCTGAAGTATCCAGGTTTCCATTTCGACGTTGCCGTTGGTGTAAGAGCCAAAGGCCCTGGCAAAGGAAATTGCCTCCCACGCGCTGATCCCGAGGACAATGCCGAAGGCCAGAACAGCCAGGTCGGATATAAAGTTGACCAGCTTGCGCCAATGTCCCTTTGCCCTGGAGGTCAAGAGGTCAACGGCGATGTGATCACCACGCCGATAGGCTTCGGCGGCACCCAGCATGACAAGCGAGACAAGCGCCCAGCCGGTCACTTCGTCGGTCCACAGCGACGGAGCATCAAGCAGATAGCGCATGACGATCGCATAGATCGTGATGGCAAACAGTCCGAGTATCGTGGCGGTGCTGATTGCGCCGGCGAACCAGACGACGGGGCGCAATACGTATCGGGACAGGGAAGAGGCCGGAGCCTCTTCCACTGAATTCTGGTGACCGGACATGGTTACTGCCCAAGGTCTTTGACAAGGTCCACCATGGTCTGGCTGACCGGATCGCCGCCACCAAAGGCGCGATCAAAGGCCGGGCGCATGATCGCCTCCAGCGCCTTGATTTCCTCCTCGGTCGCGATATGAACCGCCGCACCTTTTTCGCGCAATTGTTCGGGCGCCGCCTCGGCGGCGGCCTGGGACGCTTCGATGGCCCATGTGGCGGCCTTGGCCCCGGCCTCGCTCAGGGCGGCTTTCTGATCGTCGCTCAGGCCATCGTAGAAACGCGGGTTCATATAGCCATGGAAATAGACCGAGATCGCCGGGAGCACGGTGAAATGGTCCTGAACCTCGTAATATTTGCGGCTGACCGCGGCGGCGATATCGGTGAAGCCGGCGTCGATCACCCCGGTTGAGAGGGCCTCGTACACCTTGCTGCCCGACATCGAAACCGGGGCCGCTCCAAGCGCTTCAAGCGACGCATTGAACGCGGGGATCAGGCCTCGAACCTTAACGCCGTCGAAATCCTCGGGCCGCAACAGAAAGCCGTCATTCGAGGAAAACACCGAAGTGTTGGTGGTAAACAGCCAGACGACATTCTGAACCCCCTTGTTTCGCAGTTGTTCTCCCAGGAAGGCCGCCGCCTTGGACTCGGGCCAGTCTTTCCACATCTCGATATCGCCAAAGGCAAACGGCGTCAGCGTGACGTTCATCACAGGCAGGGTCTTGCCCCATTGCGGGCCGATGGAAAACGCGCATTCAATGTCGCCCTTTGCGGTGGCGATGATGTTTTCCTTGGCCCCGACCAGGCTGTTGGCGCCGAAAATCTGCATATCGATCGAGCCACCCGACAGGGTTTCCACCTCGTCGGCCCAGCGGTCGATCACCTGTGCGATGTGATGCTTGGGCGGCATCTGGTGGCTGCACCGGATCTCGGTTGCCTCTGCATGTGCGGCACCGGCAAGGGTTGTTGCGACCAGTGATGTCGCCGTTATCGTCTTGAACATGTCCATTCTCTCCTCCGTTTGTCATTCAGGTCAATGTTGCGCGCGCCAGCCGATCTGGCGTGGCGTGCCGGCACGTGGCAGCGCGCCATATAGGTTTTCCGACGGCATTTCGGCTTCGGCGATCTCACGGACCGCGATCAGCATTTCCAGGTCGATCCCGGTGGCAAATCCCTTGCGTTCACAAAGATAGACCAGGTCTTCGAACACGACATTGCCGGTGGCACCGGGGGCAAATGGACAGCCGCCCAGCCCCGCCAGTGACCCGTCGATGACCCGCACCCCGGCGTCCAGCGCGGCGGATGCATTGGCGATCCCCATGCCGCGCGTGTCGTGCAGGTGAATGCTGATGACGGTGTCGCCAAGGGCCCGGCGCACCCGCCCGAGCAGGTCGCTGACCTGGTCCGGTCCGGCAAAGCCCACCGTGTCGGCCAGCCCGATGATATCCGCGCCCGCCTCGACACAGGCGGCGGCAAGGCGGACCACCTCGTCGGGATCGACCTCGCCCGCGATGGAACAGCCAAACGCCATGGATATCCCCGCCTGCACCAGCGGCCTGGTCTCGCGCGCCGCTGCCAGTTCGACCGTGTGCCCGACCAGCGCGATCGCCTCGGCGCGCGAGCGGCGGGTGTTGGCCCGGCTGTGCTCTTCGGTTGCGGACACGACCGTCACGATTTCATCCACCGCCGTGCAAACCGCGTCAGCCGCCCCCCGGTCATTCAGCGCCAGCGCCGCCGAATGAATGCCGAGCGCCGTGCAAACCTCGATGATCTCGCGCAGATCGGCAAATTGCGGCATGGTCTTGACCGGCAGGAACGAACCGATTTCGTAATGCCCCACCCCGGCCGCACTTTCGCGCCGCAGCCAATCGGTTTTGGCGGCTGTCGAGGGGAAGCGCTCTACCATTTGCAAGCCGTCGCGCAGTCCGACCTCGCGCAGGGTGACCTTGTCCGCGGGATAGATTTCGGCAAGGCGGTTCATGCGCTTGTCCTCTTGGCCATGCCGCTTGCCGCCAGCGCATCGGATTCGGACAGCCCAAGTTCCGCCAGAACCGCATCCGTATCATCCCCCACATCCGCCACATCCAGCGAGGAAGGGCTGGGCAGTTCGCCATCCACCTCGATGGGCAGGCCCGGCGCGCGAAAGGTTTGCCCGCCCGGAAGGCGCGATTCATGCAACCCGCCGGGCCGCATGACATGCGGGTCGCGATACATGTCCGCCGGGCGGTTGATCGGCGAAAACGGAATGCCCGAAGTTTCGAAAATCTCGATCAATTCGGCAAAATCACGCGCGGCAATGGCCTGCGCGAAAATCGGGATGGTCCGCGACCTTGCCTCGATCTGCTCCATCTTGGTCCGCAATCCCGGATCTTCCAGCAGGTGCTGCAACCCCACCGCCTTGCACAAGATGCCCCAATGGCCTTCGGTAACCGCGCCGACGAAAATCTGGCGCCGATCGCGCGTGTCAAAGATGTCATAGACCGGCCAGGAAAACTCCCGTTCGGGCATGGGCGATGGTTCGCGCCCGTCCAGATCGAACTGCACCATATGTTGCATCACCAGCATCAGGCAGTTTTCAAACAGACCAATCCGCACCGCGCGCCCTTCGCCGGTGGTCTGGCGCTCCATCAGGGCACCAAGAACCGCCAAGGCCCCGAACAGCCCGCCCATGATGTCATTCGCGGATGACCCGATGCGCAGCGGCCGCCCCGTCGGACCGGTCATATAGGCAATGCCGGTCATCATCTGGACAACCTCGTCCATCGCGGTCCGGTCCTGGTAGGGACCGTGCAAGAAGCCCTTGCAGGACGCAACGATCAGGCGCGGGTGCTTTTCGCGCAGAACCACGGGCGCAAAACCCATCCCGGCGAGAGATTGATCGCGAAAGTTCTCGATGAACACATCCGCAGTTTCCAGGAGCCGGTCGAGCGCGGAAACCCCCGCATCGGATTTCAGGTCCAACGTGATCGACCGCTTGCCGCGATTGAAACTGGGGAAAAAGCCGCGCCCCATGCCGGTCAGATGCCGCGTCTTGTCGCCGGCGGGGGGTTCGACCTTGATCACCTCGGCCCCCAGATAAGCGAGGATCTGCCCGCAGCTTGGACCCATGATCATGTGGGTCATCTCGACGACCCGAATGCCCGTCAGCGGTTTGAACTCGTTTGTCACGATGGGTTCTCCAGATGGGTTGGCGTTGGCGGCAGGGTATCGGATGGTGATGCGTTGCAAAATTATAATGTTAATAAGGCTGCCTTCTGATATTGCGAACGCATGGACAGTCGACAACTCCGGTATTTCGCCGCAATCCACGAGGAAGGCTCGCTGGCCCGCGCCGCCGACCGCGAGCGGGTTGCGGTCTCGGCCCTGAGCCGGCATCTGGCCAATCTCGAAGCCGAACTTGGCGTGCCCCTTTTCGAGCGGTTACCGCGTGGCGTGCGACCGACCGCGTCCGGCGCACGGCTGTACGAACACGCGCGCGCGATCCTGAAATCGATGCAGGCGGCCAGTGCCGACATCCGGGACACGGAAACCGAAATCGCGGGTGAAATCTCGGTTGGCTTTGCCCATTCCGTCGTCAAGGCGATCGGCGTGCAGTTGATGCAACGCGTGTCACGGGACTATCCGAACCTGCGGCTGCATCTGTCGGAAATCTTCTCGGGTGCGACCGCACGACAACTGGCCTCGGCAGAGGTCGATCTGACAATCACCTACAATCAGCCGCCGGATTCGAGGTTCCGGTTCCAGCCGATTCTGGAGGAAGAGGTGGTCCTGCTGGGGCACCCGGACCGTGTCGGCGGCACCGGTCCGATCCCTTTTGACGCTGTGCTCGAAATGCCGTTGATCATCCTGCGCCAGGGGCTGAATGCCCGGGCCGTGATGGATGACCCCTCGCTGTTGCGCCGCATCGAAGAACGCGCGCAATTCCAGATGAATTCAATCACCGCGATTGACGGCTCGCTCTTGTCGGGAATTGGTTGTCTGATCGGCACCGAGTTCATCCTGAGCGACCATCTGACAGCCGGTCGCCTGATCTCGCGCCCGATCATCAAACCGGCGCTGAGCCGCATTCTCTATGTCGGCGAACTGAACGACCGCCCCCCGACATTCGCCTTTGAAACCATCCGCCAACTGTGCATCGACCTGACCGTCGAAGCCGTCGCCAACAAGCGCTGGAAAGCCGAATTGCTGACCGGGCGGTGATGGTCTCTGGCGCGTGACCTCGCGCCGGGCGTATGATCAGCTGGCGGGATCGGGCCTTGGCTTGCCCCGGTAATACTGCGTCAGCCGCGCGGGGATCTCGTCTTCGTCATAGACCCCAAGCGTGATGCCGCGGGTGGGCGAGCGGCCGCGCTCCGCGACGATCTGGGCGTCCGAACGCGTGGTCCGCTGTGACAGGCGGCGGGCCCATTGCGCCAGCCGGTCATACATCATCGCGACGATATCCGCATGTGCCGGGCTCTCGGCAAGGTCGACATATTCGAACGGGTCCTCGTGCATGTCGAAAAGCTGCGATCGCAGACCCTCGGCATGCATGAATTTCCAACGCTTGTCCGCAACCATGAAGAGACGGGCCGATGACGGGTCCCTGGCGAGTTTCGAGGCACCGGGATTCATCGAATAGTCGTATTCGCTGACGACAAAGTCGCGCCACTCGGGGGTTTCGGCATGCAGCCACGGCAACAGCGACCGCCCTTCGAGAACATGCGGCCGGGCCTCGCCCCCCGCGACCTCAAGAAAGGTCGGTGCCAGGTCGATCGCCTCGACCAGCGCATCGCAGGTCGTGCCGCGCGTGGCGTCAGCCTCGGAACCGGGGTCGCGGATGATCAGCGGCACCTTTACCGACGGCTCGTGAAACAGGTCCTTTTCGCCCATCCAGTGATCGCCAAGGTAATCCCCGTGATCCGAGGTCAGCACGATCAGCGTGTCGTCCCAGCGGCCGGTTTCCCGCAGCCAGGCAAACAGGCGGCCCATCTGGTCGTCGCATTGCTTGATCAGCCCCATATAGGCCGGGATCACCGCGTCGCGCACCTCGTCGCGGCTAAAGGCCTGGCCGATCCGGCCCTGCATGAACGCCCTGAACACCGGGTGAGCCTCGGTCTGTTCGCGCGGGTGACGGGCGGCGGGCAGGACATGCTCGGGGCCGTACATGTCATGATAGGGCGCTGGTGCGATATAGGGCCAGTGCGGCTTGATATAGCTCAGGTGCAGGCACCAGGGGGTGTCGCCGGCCTGTTCCATGAACTCGATGGCGCGCGAGGTCATGTAGGGCGTTTCGCTGTCATCTTCGCGGATCGCGGCGGCCTTGCGGGCGTTCTTGAGAAACCAGCCCGATGCCATCTGGCCGGGATCGTCCTCGTGGCGGCCCGCATTGGCAAAATCGTGCCAGGGATTGGCGCTGTCATAGCCCTTGCCACGCAGCCATTCATTATAGGTGGCCGCGCCATATGTCGCGTCATAGAGCCCGTCCGGACCCTCGGGGCGCATGCCGTCGTCGCGTTCCCAGATGTCGAACCCGCATTGCTCGACCCGCGCGCCGATGACGCTGTCACGGTCGATGCCCAGCCAGGCCATGCCCTCGTCATCGGCCTTCATGTGGGTTTTGCCAACCAGCCAGCACGCCATGCCCGCGTCGCGCAGGTGATCGCCCATGGTGCGTTCGCCCACCTTGAGCGGCACCCGGTTCCAGGTCGCCCCGTGCGAATGTACATAGCGCCCGGTATAGAAACTCATCCGCGAAGCACCGCAGACCGGCGATTGCACATAGGCGCGCGTAAAGCGTACCCCCTCGGCGGCCAGCGCATCGATATGCGGCGTGTGCAGATGCGGATGCCCGGCACAGCTCAGGTAATCCCACCGCAGCTGGTCGAACATAATGAACAGAATGTTGCGGGGTCTGGCCATCACGGATCGCCCGCCTGCTGTGGCAGGCGCAGACCGTGCAGGTCCATCGCGTCGGTCTGGTTGAACGCGCCCATCCCGCCATCGATCGCGATGTCGGTGCCCTTGATCCAATGCGAGGCGGGCGACAGCAGAAAGGCGGCGATCTCGGCGATTTCTTCCGGCTTGCCGGGGCGGCCGGCCCGTTTGACATTGCGCGCCATCCTGTCGCCAAAGGCCTTCTGGAAATCGCCCAGGATCCCGGTAGCGATACCGCCGGGGCTGAGTGAATTGATCCGGATGCCGCGCTCAACCATCGTTTCGGCCTCGGCGATGGTCCAGAGAATGACCGCCTCCTTGGTGAGGTTATAGCACCGTGTCGCGTCAAGCCGTTCGGCCTCGATGAACCGGGCCAGCTGGTCGCGGCGGGTCAGCCGGCCCAGCCGCTTGACCTGTTCCACCGCCTCGGGCCAGCCATGCCCGGCGCGGCTGGCCATGTTGACGATCGAGGCATCGCGGCGCAGATGGGGCAGCATGGCCCGGGTAAAGGCCCGGGTGCCGATGAAATTGACCTGAAGGATCGTTTCCTCAAGCCCCGTGCGCGGGGGCAGGCCGGCATTGTTGCACAGCCCGTCAAGCGGTTCGTCAACCTGTGTCGCTGCCTGCGCGATGCTTGCCGCGTCGCTCAGATCGAGCGGAATGAACCGGGCCAGCGGCCCCTCCGGTTCACGAATGTCAAAACCGATCACCCGGTCCCCGCGCCGCGTCAGGATCCGGGCAAGCTCGGCCCCGATACCGCTGGCGACGCCGGTCACTGCGTAGGTCAGTTGCACCATCTCATCCTCCTGGTTTGCGGTCAGGTTAGGTCGGGGCCATCGATCAACAAAAGACTTGAAATTGCGTGATGTATAATTCCTACTTATCGCATGAAAGCACAATATATCCAGATTCTGGTGGCCATCGCGGATCATGGCAGCCTGCGGGCGGCGGCGGCGGCGTTGGGAAAATCGCAACCGGCCCTGACCCAGGCCCTGCGCCAGGCCGAGGACGAGGTCGGGGTTGCGATTTTCGCCCGCACCTCGCGGGGGGTCGAGCTGACCGAGATCGGCGAGCGCATCCTGACCCGCGCCCGCACCATCACCTCGGAAATCAACCGGCTGGACGAAGAAGTGGCGCAGCTGCGCGGCGAACAGGTGGGGGCGGTGCATGTCTGCGTATCGCCGCTCGCGGCGACGCGGATCATGCCACGGGCGCTCACGTTGTTTCGCAGAACCCATCCCAATATCGACGTGCGCCTGTCCAGCGGTCTGTTCCCCGGCGCGCTCAGACCCCTGCGCGAGGGGCGCACCGACATCCTGATCGGCCCGACGCCGCCTGCCGGAATGGCCCGCGAGATCACCATCGAGCACCTGATCGAAACACCGATCCAGGTGGTCACATCCGCGGAGTCGCCGCTCTTGAAGGCGCGCTCGCTTGGCGAGCTGACCCATGCCCAGTGGATCATGATCGGCGCGCCCGGCGGGCCGGGCGACATTTTTCGCCAGCCCTTTATCGATCACGGCCTGGCGCCGCCGCATGCAACCACGACATCCGAGTCCTATTTCGGGGCCCTGGCGATGGTCGAGCATCTCGGGGCGATCTGCACCTTTCCGGCGTTGCTGCTCGAAGAAATGCAGAAAACCTCGCGCATCGCGCCGATCCCGATCCGGGAACGCATTGATCCGCTGACGATCTCGCTGATGACGCGGGCGGGGCATCCGCTGACCCCGGCGGCGGACGCGCTGGCCATGTGCATCCGGCGGCGGGTGTCGTCGCTCTAGGCAATAAGCCATACCTATCGCGATTTGAGAATCTGCGTTGATTGTTATCACTCTTAGCCGCTAGGAAGGGTGAAAGCCGCTTGTCGTTTCAAGGGAGGAACCAGAATGACGCGCAAGACCATGGCCGCCGCGCTTGTCGCCGCCGGTATCGTCGCGGGCCCGGCCGCCGCGAAGACCGAACTTACCTTCAACATCTTCGTTCCGCCGACCCATTTCGTCTGGCCGGTTTTCGAGGCCTGGGCCGATGATGTGAGCGCCGCAACCGACGGTGAGGTCACCATCTCCTTTCCGCCGCAATCGGTCGCCCCGCCGCCGGGCGTCGTCGATGCGGTGCGCAATGGCGTGGCCGATGGCGGCTTTATCTTCAACGGGTTTCTCGCCCAGAGCGCGCCGGGCACCATGGTGACCCAGATGCCCTTTATCGACCGTGGCGACAGCCGGGCGATGTCGGTTGCGTTCTGGGAAACCTACCAGGACAATTTCGCCGATGTAGAAGACATTCGCGGGGTCGAACTGGTCTCGGGCTTCCATCTGGGTCCGACATTTCTTTGCTCGACAACCGACAATCCGATCACCACGCTGGACGACCTGCAAAGCCGCCGTGTCTGGGCGCTTCCGGGCACCATTGCGGACACGTTCGTGGGGATGGACCTGGCGATCACCGCATCGCCCGCGGTGCAGCTTCAGGAATTGACCTCGCGCAACACGGTTGATGCCCATCATGGCGTTACCATGGAAACCATCGTCGCATTCGGTGTCGCCCCCTATACCAAATCCTGCGTCGAGATGGACAGCTCGCTGCTGTCGGCCAGCTTCTCGGTGTTTTTCAACCAGCGGGCCTGGGATCGTCTCTCCGACGCGCACCGGGCGGCGATTACCGACCTGTCCGGTTCGGCGCTCGCCGCGCGCATCGGTGCGGCCACCGATGCTGCCGACGATGCCGCGCGGGCCCAGCTGGAAGAGATGGGCGTGACATTCTCGCCGGTTGATGACGGGCTGTTGACGGCGATGCAGGCGGCGGCCGGCGATGTGACCCAGGCCTGGTCCGACACGGTGCAGGCCGCCTATGGCGTCGATGGCCTGGCGATCATCGAGGCGACCCGCGCGCGCGTCGCCGCCGATTCCGCGAACTGAGAAACCCCAAGCGCGGCTCCGCCAGGCGTCGCGCATCAGATCAAGGGAGGCCGCGTTGACCTATATCCGGAAAATCACCATCGTTCTTGGCGCGCTGTGCCTGGTCGCGATGGCCTGTGTCACCTGCGCCGAAGTGTTCATGCGGTATTTCATGCGCAGTCCGATATTCGGGGCGGCCGAGCTGACCCAGCTGCTGCTCGGTATCCTGGTCTTCTCCGGCATGTTCGCCGTCACCCGGGATCGGGGGCATGTGAATGTCTCGCTGTTCGAACCCTTTCTGCTGCGGCATGTGCGCCGCGCCTATCGCAGGCTCTTTGACATCTGCACCCTTGTCGGGGTGCTCGCCATTGCGGTCATTCTCGGGTGGCGGGTCTGGGACCTGACGCATTACCCCGAAAGCACGGTGGTCCTCAGGTTCCCGATGATCTGGATCGTCGGCGTGATGACGCTGCTGGCGGGTCTGGCGGTCGTGGCGGCAATTGCCGCGATGCGGGACACCTCGCGCGAGACCCCGCCGCATTCCCCGCAGAATTTCGAGTGAGGACAGGGACATGGAACTTGCATTGACCGGATTTGCGATCATCCTGGTACTGGCGCTGATCGGCGTGCCGCTGGCCTTTGCGACGCTCGGCGTCGGGTTCTTTGGCCTGATGTACCTGCGCGGTCTCGATGCCGCCCTCGCGGTTTCGTCGCAATGGATCATCGACACGTCGATCCACTACAACCTGTCGATCATCCCGCTCTTCGTGCTGATGGGGGCTTTTATCCACCGCTCGGGCATCAGCCGCGACCTGTTTGCCGCCTCCTACGCCTGGCTCGGACGGTTTCGCGGCGGTCTTGCCCTGTCGGGGATCCTGTCATGCGCAGGGTTCGCGGCGGTCTGCGGATCATCGCTGGCCACGGCCGCCACCATGACCCGCGTCGCGGTGCCGCCGATGCGCGAGTTCAGGTATAATGACGGGTTTTCCGCCGGAACCATCGCGGCGGGTGGCACGCTTGGCATCATGATCCCGCCCTCGGTGCCGCTGGCGATCTATGGGATCGTTGCCGGTCAGGACATTGGCCTGTTGTTCATGGCGGGGGTTCTTCCGGGGATCCTTCTGGTGTGCCTGTTCATGCTGTCCGCCTCGGCGGTCACCATGGTGAAACCGGATTTTGGCCCCGCCGGCAAGGCCATGACCCTGCGCGATACCCTGCGTGCCTCTTATTCGACCTGGCCCGTCATCATCCTGTTCGGCATCGTGCTTGGCGGCATATATTCGGGCATCTTCACCCCGACCGAGGCCGCCGGTGTCGGCTGTGCCGGGGCGTTTCTCTTTGGCGTGTTCCGGGGTCATTTCCTCGACCGGCAAAGCCTCTGGGGGGTTTTCGAGGAAACCGTGACGACCACCGCGATGATCTTTGCCATCGTGTTCTCGGCGCTGGTCCTGGCCCAGTTCGTCAACCTCACCGGGATGCCCTATGACTTGCAGACGCTGGTCCTGGGCTGGCAACTCGGGCCGGTCGGGCTGGTGCTGATGATCTGTGCCATCTGTGTCCTGCTCGGGATGGTGTTTGAATCGATCGGCATCCTGTTGCTGATCATCCCGGTATTCCTGCCCTCGCTCAGCTCGCTCGGGGTCGACCTGATCTGGTTCGGCATTCTCGTCATCATCGTGATCGAGCTTGGCCTCATCTCGCCGCCGATCGGCATGAATGTCTTCACGGTGAAATCCGTGGCGCCGGAAATCCCGCTCGCTTCGATCTTCCTTGGCGTGCTGCCCTATATCGCCGCGATGGTGCTGGGCGGTGTGCTGATCCTGTTCTTCCCCCAGATCGCCACCCTGCTGCCGCAGGCGATGCGCTGAGAAAGGCCCTGCCATGACCGAGACCGTCGAAACCAAGCTGTTCATCGATGGGGCCGCCTGCGGGACATCCGATGGCGGCACCTACGAGATTTTCAACCCGGCCCGACCGGCCGAATTGGTAGGCCGCGCCGCCGCAGGCACGCCGGACGATGTGGAGCGCGCCGTCAAGGCCGCGCATGCGGCCTTCCCGGCCTGGGCAGCGCTCAGCTATGGCGAGCGCGGGGCGCTGCTGCGCAAGGTGGCCGCCGCAATCACCGAGGACATGCAAGAGGTCGAAACCCGCGCCCGCCTGTTCACCCGTGAGCATGGCAAGGTCCTGCGCGAAACCCGTCTCGAGATCAGCCGCCTGGGCGAACGGTTCGTGCAATCCGCCGATTACGGCGAGCGGCTCGAGCGCGACGACCTCATCCGCGCCGCGCCCAATGACACGATCATCACCCGCCAGCCGCGCGGGGTCGCGGCGCTGGTGGTGCCGTGGAACTGGCCGCTGGCGATCCTGGGCGCGAAACTGCCACAGGCGCTGATGGCGGGGAACACGGTTGTGGTGAAACCCTCGGCCAATTCGGCATTGGCACCCACGATGACATTGCACAAGATCGCCGCGCTGCTGCCGCCCGGCGTGGTCAACATCCTGACCGGATCGGCCAGCCGGATCGGCGATGCGATCATCGGTCATCCCTTGGTGCGCTATGTCAATTTCACCGGCTCGGTGGATGTCGGGCGTCATGTCATGAAGGTCGCCGCCGAGAACATCACCCCGGTGACGCTGGAGCTGGGCGGCAATGACGCGGGGCTGGTGCTGCATGACGCGGACCTGACGGGGGATGCGTTTCAACGGCTCTATCGCGGGGCCTTCATGTCCACCGGGCAGATTTGCTTTGCCCTCAAGCGCCTCTACGTGCACCGTTCGCGGTTTGACGAGATTGCCGAAGGGCTTGGCGCGGCCATCGACGCCCAGGTGGTCGGGGACGGGCTGTTGCCCGAAACCACCATGGGGCCGATGAACAACGCCAAGCAGCTGAAGGTAGTGACCGACATGATCGCCCAAGCCCGCGCCAGGGGGCAAAAGGTGCTCGAACTTGGCCAGGTTCCCGATCCCGCGCTCTATGCCGGGGGGTATTTCCAGCGACCGACCCTTGTGCTCGATGCCGATCCCGGCCTGTCGGTCGTGCGCGAAGAGCAATTCGGCCCGGTGCTTCCGATCGTTCCTTTCGATGACGAGGAAACCGCTCTGGCAATGGCCAATGACGACCCGTTCGGGCTGGCTTCGTCGGTGTGGTCAGAGGACATCGACCGCGCGGTGGCACTGGCCCGGCGGATCGAGGCCGGCTATTCCTTTATCAACGCGCACGGCCCCTCGGCGCAGGATGGCAACGGCCCCTTTGGCGGCTTCAAGAAATCCGGCATCGGCCGCAATTTCGGATATGAAGGGGTGATCCAGTTCCAGGGGCATCATTCAATCTCCGGCGCGGCGGGCGTTCTGCTGACCGATTGATCCGGCGGCACTGGCGGGGTTTCACGTCAGGCTTTGAAACCCCGCGATCACCGCACTCGCCGAATTTCCCCATTCCGGGCGAAGGCGGGCAGATGGTGGTTTTCCGCTTTTACATTTGACGCAGGACAACCCCAGGCTGTTTAATAGAAAGACTTCTACGAGAAATACCCACACCGAAATACCCGCACCGATTGATAGTTCTGGTGGCCGTTTCGTATTTTAGTGTCTCGTTTCAATAAGCTTTTTCTATTTTGACATCGCCATTCGGGGAGTAGACCTGATGACAAATGAATTTGAACTGACCGAATCCCGGTACAAACAACTCATTGCAGAAGCTGATGCCGCCCGGACCAGGGAAGAACTGGAACGGGCCCAGCAGGAGCTGAAATGGTTCCTGCACGAAGGGTTCACCCAGACGGAAAGCGCGTCAAAACCCTATGCGGCCGCGCTGGAGATGACCGGGCCGCTGAAGAATTCCTTTGGCCCGCAGCTGGAAGGCGGGGCCGAGGCCGGGTTTGGCGATTTTGTTGGCGGCGTCGCGGTTGACGTGGCGAACGCGCTGGCACGGGCAGAGCGGCGTGTCAGCTTTCGGTTGAAGACCCTGTTCGGTTTCAAGGGGATCAGGCTGGCCGAGGAGGGCGACAGCTGGACCCAATACCCGCTCTTGCTCGAAGACATTGTCGACCAGCTTGACCGCAACGGCGATATCGCCGTTTTCTCGGTTGGCGCCGCTGGCGATCTTGTTGCCAACATGGCGCAGAAAAAGGAATATCTCCCGGCGCTGAGAACCAGCCGGGCGGACGGGCTGTTGCTGTCTGGCGGGGGCAATGACCTGTTCGGGGATCTGGGCGGTGTTCTGCGCCGCTTTTTCGCGGGCGCAACGCCGGAAGAGCTGATCGATGGCGCGGCCTTTGATGCGCTCCTGAACGAGGTGATCGCGGGCTACAATACCATCCTGACCGACGTTGCCGCCGGATTTCCCGGCCTTCCGGTTTTTGGCCACGGGTATGATTTGCCGTTTCCGCAGGATGACGGGAAATGGATCGGTCCGGTTCTTCAGGACAAGGGCATTCCCTTTGACATCGGCAGGAATGTCCTGGGCGTCATGATGAACCGCTTCAACGAGGCGTTGCTTGTCTTGCAGGATCAGCACGCGAATTTCGTGTTCTCGGATCTGCGCGAAAAGGTCGATCGTGGACCCAACAGCTGGTTTGACGAGCTGCACCCCAAGAATGCCGGCTATGCGCGGGCGGCTTTGGAACTGGAAGCCACCATCCGGCACCGGCTGGCTGGGGGGGCGGAACTGGCGACCGGCGGGCCGGCTGCGGAAAGCCTGACGGGGCAAACCGGGCTTATCGTTCTGGACCCGGGCCACGGGGGCATGACCGCCGTCGGCGGTTCGTCGGCGAACAACGCGGTTGGTCCGGCGGGCACCCTCGAGAAGGCGCTGACGCTGGATGTCGCGAAGCGCGCACGCGACATTCTGGTAGGGCGCGGGCATTCCGTCATGCTGACGCGTGAGAGCGACAGCAATCTTGGGCTGGCGGACCGGGCGGCCATCGCCAGGGTGAACAAGGCCGCGGTCTTTGTTTCGGTCCATTTCAACGCATCGTCCGGGCATACGGCGCAGGGCACCGAAACATTCGTGCATTCCGCGCTCCGGTCGGCGGGCGGGTCGGCGGCCAAGGCGCTGTGCCGGGCGGTGCAGGCGGAAATGGTCGCGGCGCTTGGCCACAGGGACCGCAACGCCCTGCATCCCGGTGGGCTGAAATTTGCCAATTTCGGTGTGCTCAAGCCGGCGCATCATGACCCCGCGACCGCCGCGACCCTGCACGAGGTGAGTTTTCTCGACCGTGCGGACGAAGAAAGCAGGCTCTTGACGGTGTCTTACCGGCGACGGGTCGCGACCGCGCTTGCCGATGGGATTGAGACCTATCTGCAGGGCCTTGCCGGGGCAGAGAGCCTGGGCATGACCGAAGCGGAGATCGAGGATGCCACGCAATTGTCCGACGACACGCCAGAGGTGGTCGCGCCGCCCATGTTGCCGCAAGCGGATATCTCCAACGGTCACATGATCGCTGGGGCCGAAAGTGTCGGCGGTTCGTTCCTGCGATCCCTCGCAGAGATCGAGGCGCGGTTCATGCGGCGGCGACAGGCCGGCGGCGGCGGCGACGAGGGGAACGAGACAGCGGATCTCGATCCGGCGGTTGCCGACGCGTTCCAACGGATGGGAGCCGATCCCGATGCCAACATGGCACCGCTTGGCCGGATATTCGGTGCCGCGGAAACCGGCACGGGCTTTGACCTCGCGGCATTTGCGGCCTTCATCGAGAGCCTGAACCTGAGCCATTTCAGCGCCGGCGAATTCCTGGTGCTGGGCGGTCAGAACAACGCCGGCCCCTGCGCCGGAAAGAACCATTTCCCGGACCGCTCGCTTTGGCAAAACATCGCGAACACGGCGATCATGATCGACAGGATCCGCGACCGGCTGGGCGCGGCTGTCACGATCAGCTCGGCCTATCGCTCGCCGGCGTATAACACCTGCATCGGCGGAGCTGCGGCCTCGCTGCACATGCGCTTCAACGCGCTGGACTGGAGCTGTGCAACGGGGTCTCCGTCACAATGGGCGTCGGTCGCGCGACAGGTCAGCGACAGCGATCCGGCCCGCTTCCGTGGTTTCATCAAACCATACGCCACCTTCGTACATATCGATACGCGCGACACACTCTGAGAGGCCCGCCATGAGCATGTCAGACACCAGTTTTGGCCGCCAGATCGATTTCGTCACCGATTGGAGCGACACGAGTGTTTTCAGCGATCTTCGCAGCGTTGCCAAGGTCGACAGCCCGGAACGGATGCTCGAACAGTGGCGGGAACCTCCCGCCGCCCCGGCGGAAGGCGGGGCAGAGGCGACCGTCGGGCGGTTCGAAACCGTGGACGCGTCGCTGCTGGCGATACTTGCGCGCCACAGCAGGGCGGTTTGCCGAATTGTCGTTCCCCCCGGCAACTATACGGATTACCGCGACCGGGGGGCGAATTCCACCTGGTTCGGAACCGGATTTCTCGTCTCGCCCAACATCCTGCTGACCAACCACCATGTTCTGAACTCGACGGCCGTGGCCGAAGCGGCGACGGCAGAGTTCGAATACCAGATCACCCAGGCGGAATTGCAGGACGGGCCGCCCGACACCATACCCTCTGCCACGCGGTTCCGGCTGAACCCTGCGCGGTTGTTCATCACCAGCAGCATGAAGGATTTCGATTACACCTTTGTCTGGATCGATCCCGGCGCGGCGACGCAATTCGGCCATGTCACCATGACCCGCGGATCGTTCACCGTGCGCAAGACGGAACCGACCTATATCATCCATCATCCCGGCGGCGATCCCAAGCAGGTGTCGCTTGACGATACCGAGGTCCTGTCGATCAATTCCAGCGCCGTGCTCTATGCGGCGGATACCGCCGGCGGGTCGTCGGGGGCGCCGGTGTTTTGCCGGCGGGGCCGATTGGTGGCGTTGCACCATGCCTGGTGGTCGATCTCGTCCGCCAAGGCGAGATACGCCACGCTGGACGGCAGGCTGAATGACGGCGGGTCCACCAACGTGGTGAACGAGGGGATCAAGCTCTCGGCGATTGCCATCGACCTGGAGCGCCGGGTTGCCGGCGGGGGCAGCGAAGGCAGCGCCGCCGCAACCGTGCTGCAGGCCTTTACCGGGTCGGACACGATGACCGGGCTGTTCGGGAGCCTTGGCCGGCATCGCGCCACCGCGACCCCGAAACCCGTTCACGAAAGCACCGCGGGGGCAAGCGCCTATGAACATGTTGTCCAGGTCTATCAGGGCAACGAGATGGATATCGACATCGGGTCGTGGAACATCGAATGGCTCAATCGCGATTACCGAAAGCCCGGCAGGCTTGACCGGGTGGCCACGGTCATCACCGATCTCAACCTCGACATCTGGGCGCTGGTCGAAGTTTCACCCGACGCTGTTGCCGCCCTGCTCGATGTTCTGGCGACCAAGTTCAAGCAGACCTACCACGTCGCCTATTCGGAACCGGATGCCTCAAGTGGCAAACAGACCACGGCGGTGATCTGGCGGCCCACCATAGTCGAAGGCGAGCGTGCCGACTGGCCCGACCGGATCGACGAATTGTTCGGCCTCGACAGCCGCGATGACCTGCCTTTCGAGGCGGTGCATGGCAAGATCTTCAACCGCTATCCCGGCCTGTTCCGGTTCAAGATCAAGAGCGAGACCAAGGCCTTTGATTTCTACCTCGTACCGCTGCACCTGAAGGCGCGCGGTGAAGGCAGCCTGCGGCGACAGCTGGCCTCAAAGGCGCTGTCCTACGCGGTCGACCAGATGATCGAGAACCATGGTGCGGACAAGGATTGGGTGTTGCTGGGCGATGTCAATGCCACGCTTGCCAGCGAGGATTTCGATCCGCTGACCGCCAAGGGGTTTACCCCGCTTTCCGCCAGCGATGAAGCCTCTGGTGCCTTTACCTATCTCAAGGCGCCGTACAAGAGCCTGATCGACACGATCTTTGTCTCGCAAAACCTCAGGCGGCTGGTGGACGAGGATGATTTCTATATCGTCGAAACCGACAAATCCGTCAGCCGGTTCATCGATGAAACCTCGGATCATCGTCCGATCGCGATGCGGCTTTCGCTTGCGGATCTACCCGACATCGAAACGGCCCAAGAGACGGCGACACCGAACAGCCGCTCGGCGGACGCGATTTTCCGGCAAAAGCTCGTGGATCTCGGGCTGGCCGTGGCGGCCGGGCCATCAACGCCGCCTGTCGCCGCGGACGCGCCCGCAGCCATGGCGGGCTGGCTCACCGACGGGCGGACCAAGCCCGAGTTCTTCCGCGACAACCGCGCGTCGCTTGAACGCGTGACCGCGACGGTGAATGCCGACCTGCAAAGCCGCTATGGGCCGGGCGCGATGCCTCTCAGCCTGCAGGATGTCGCGGTCATTGTCATGGCCGAGGCCGGGATCACCCCGTCCGGACAGGTTGATCCGGGCTTTGTCCATTCCAACGGCGAGTTCGGCCTGCTGCCGCTGCCGCGCAATATCGACTTCTGGCTGGTCCACGATGCCCCGGCCTTTGACGACCGGATTGGCCTGGACGAGAATATCCGCCTGTACCTGGCCTATCTGGGCGCATTGAAAAACAAGCTCGCCCGCAATGTGGACGGCCTCGGCCTGTATCCGGACCTTTTCACCGCCGCCGGGATCGACGGCAACATCCCGCGTCAGGCCAGGCTCTTGGCGGGGGTTGTTCACGGCTATTTCTGGAGCGGGAATTACAGCGATCGGCAGGTGCCGATTCAGGCGCTGCTCGGGGGGTTTGCCAGCGACCTGCCGGTTGCGGACATGCTGCGGCACACAACCTATGTCCATGCCGGCAAGCCGTTCCTCGACGGGCGGCAACGCAATATCGACCTGGGGCTGGCGCTGGTCTGAACGGGTGCCATGGCCCGCTTCCGGCTGGCCATGGCGTTGCGTGTTTTCCCCGAGCCTTCGGGCATTCGGCTGTCGTACCGCGTCAGAAGGCGACGTCGGCACCACCTTTCAGTTGCAGCATCTCGCGGGCCTCGTCCGGGGTCGCGACCTGCAGGCTCAACCCTTCGAGAATCCCGCGCACTTTGGTGACTTGATCGGCGTTGGATTTCGCCAGCTTGCCGGGTGAGATCCACAGCGAATCCTCGAGACCGACCCGGACATTCCCGCCCTGCGCGGCGGCCTGAGCGGCGATGTTCATCTGGTTGCGACCCGCGCCCAGCACGGACCAGACATAGGCATCGCCGAACAGGCGGTCGGCCGTACGCTTCATGTGCATCACGTCTTCGGGATGAACGCCAATGCCCCCCAGCAGGCCGAACACGGTCTGCACGAGGAACGGTGCCTTGACCAACCCCCGGTCGACGAAATGCGCAAGGTTGTAGAGGTGGCTGGTGTCATAGCATTCGAATTCGAACCGCGTCCCGTTGCCATTGCCGGTGCGCAGGATATGCTCGATATCGCTGAATGTGTTCTTGAACACCAGGTCGCGACTGTTTTCCAGATGGGTGCGTTCCCAGTCATGTTCAAATTCGCTGAACCGGTCGAGCATCGGGTAGAGACCGAAATTCATCGACCCCATGTTGAGCGACGCCACCTCGGGCTTCAGCTCTGCCGCGGGGCGCATCCGCTCGGCGACCTCCATATGCGGGCTGCCGCCGGTGGTCAGGTTGAGCACCGCGCCGGTGGCCTGTTTGATCTGGGGCAGAAAGGCCCGAAACGCATCCGGATCCTGTGTCGGGCGCCCATTCTGCGGGTCGCGGGCGTGCAGGTGCAGGATGGTCGCCCCGGCCTCGGCGGCGGCAAGCGAGTGATCGATGATCTGCTCGGGTGTGACCGGCAGGTGCGGCGACATCGAGGGGGTGTGGATCGCACCGGTGACGGCGCAGCTGATGATGACTTTGCGATTGGGCTTGCCCATGTTCTGGATTCCTTTTTTGGTTCAGCTCGTCTGGCGTTGCGCATCGTCGCGCAGATGTTTCATCAGGGCGATCAGCCGACTGTCGCGCCGGGCCTGGGCCTGGTTGATCCGCGTGACCGGCAGTTCCGCGCGGCGGGCGGTGTCGATCCGGTCGAGCGTATCGCCCTCCCAATCCACCAGCCGTTTCTGCTCTGCGCCGATCCGGCGATACATGTCGCCATAACGCTCCACATAGTCGCGCACCCCGCCGGGCGCATTCAGATCGATGGTCTCGAACGGACCCATCAGAGCCCAACGCGGGGCCAACCCGTGGGCGATGCCGATATCGACGTCCTCGGGCTCAACCACGCCGTCGGCCACCAGGCGAAACGCCTCGTGCAACAGCGCCGATTGCAGGCGGTTCATGATGAACCCGTCGATTTCGCGCTTCATCCGGATGGGCATCTGGCCGATGCGGCGCATCAGGGCCATGCAATCGGACATCGTGCCGGGGGCCGTCCAGGGGGCGGGCACAACCTCGACCGCCGGGATCAGGCTGGGCGGATTGATCGGATGTGCCACCAGACACCGCGCCCGGCCGGGCAAATCCTCGGTAAAGGCCGATGGCAGCAGCGCCGAGGTCGAACTGGCCAAGGTCGCGGCAGGGTCGGCGATGGCATCTAGCTCGGCAAATACCGCCTTTTTGACATCAAGACGCTCAGGCGTGTTCTCCTGTACGTGGATCGCGCCGTCGAGCGCCTCGGGCAGGGTGGCGGCGATGTCGATGTTGCGCATCATCGACGCGGCATCGGTCTCGCCAAGCAGGTCGGCGGCTTCGAGTTCGCCGGCAATGGCGGCAATCGACGCAGGCGCAGCCCCGGCCACATCGGCGGACCGGTCAAAAAGCCTGACCGAACAGCCGCCACGCGCAAAGGACACCGCCCAGGCACAGCCGATCAGGCCCGCGCCGACAATCGCGATACGAGGGTGCTCTGACATCACAACGCCTCGACATTGCCGCAGACGCTCAGCGCCTGGCCAGAGATGCTGCCACCGCCCGGGGCGCAGAGGAACAGGCAGGTCGCGGCGATGTCCTCGGCGGTCACCATCCGGCGCAACGAGACCTTGGCGAGGTTCCTTTCGCGCATCTCTTCGAAGGAAATTCCAAGCTCGTCGGCGCGGGCCGAGATGACCCGGTCGATACGCGGCCCCTCGACGATTCCGGGCATGATGGCATTGGCCCGCACACCTTGCGGACCCAGTTCGGCGGCGAGGCTCTTGACCAGCCCCACGATCCCCCATTTCGCCGCCGAATACGGGGTGCGATAGGCAAAGCCAAGCCGCCCGGCCACCGATGACATGGCGATGAAAGACCCCTTGGCGGCGATCAGGTCGGGCGCACCGAAACGGGCCGCCAGATAAGCACCGCGCAGGTTCACATCGAGCGTCTGGTCCCAGTTGTCGGCGGATATGTCGCCGATCGTGGCCGTCGGTCCGGCAATGCCGGCATTTGCCACCACCACGTCGATCCCGCCCATTGCCTCGCGCGCCTCGTCAAAGAGCCGGCGGGTATCGGCCTCGTCCGCCGCATTCGCCACCGACCCCGTTACGGACTCCGCGGTTGCCGCGGCAACGGCATCGGCATCGACGTCGGAAAAATGCACCTTTGCACCAGTTTCGACAAAGCCGGCCACGATCTTGGCCCCGATGCCCCCAGCCCCGGCTGTCACCAGCACCCGCAGCCCCGGTGGCGGCGTCAATGAACTCAGGATCGACATGTTACTTGCTCCTCGTTAGCGATTTGCCGCCTTCCGCGCCAAGAAAGGCACGGATGTCCGTGGCGGCGGTCTGAATGTCATCGGTGATGGCCTGCCGCAGGGCGGTCTGGTCATGTGCCGAGATCGCGATCAGCGCGGCGTCGTGAAACTGCATCGAGTTTGCCACATGCGTCTGGTCCGGAAGGCTGGCGCGGATCGACGGGCCGACAATCATCCACAGGCGCTGGATCATCTCCAGCAGACGCGGCCAGCCCGCCGTCGCATAGATGCGGCTGTGGAACGCGGCATTGGCGACAAGATAGGCATCGACATCCCCGGCCTCGGCGGCATCCCGCAGCACCTCATGGGCGCGGCGTATGTCATCGACACCTGCGGGCGTCGCCTCGGTTGCAGCACGGGAGGCGGCGCGCCCCTCCAGGTCAATCCGGATGGCGGTGATCTCGTCAAAATCTCCGGTGCTCAGCAATGGCAGCCGCAACGTCCGGCTGCTGGTCAGTTCCAGGGCCCCCTCGGCGGTGAGACGGGTCAGAGCCTCGCGTACGGGCATCGCGCTGACCCCCAGTTCGGCCGCCAGCCCACGGCTCGAGATCGTGTCCGCCGGTTGATAGGCGCCGGTGATCAGGCGCAGCCGCAACTTGTCATAGATCTGCTGTTGCAGGCTGTCCCGCCGCAGCGGCCGGTCCCCGGCCGCTTGTGTTTCACTGAACAGGTCCATGGATTTTTCATCGCCTAACTTGTGATCTGAGATCGCAGATAGCGGAAATACAGAATTTGTCAACCATTAGCGACCCTCCGTCACATCATTATATAGAAAATCGTGAAACTAAAATCAAAATTATGCCAATTATATTCCTTATGGGGTTCTGTAAGTGTCAGGGCGACGACAACCTCAAAAGGATCAAACCGATGAATCCCACCCGTGAAGAGCAAATCTGGATGTATCGAACGATGGTCACCAGCCGCCGCTTTGATGAAGCGATCGGAGAAATCTATATGGAAGGCAAGCAGCCGAAATTCGATTTCGCCAAGGGTCCGCTTCCCGGAGAGATGCACCGCAGCGACGGGCAGGAGCCGGTCGCCGTGGGGGTCTGTGCGCACCTGACTGCCCAAGACGTTGTGACCGGGTCGCATCGCCCGCACCACGAAGCCATCGCCAAGGGCGTCGACCTGAACAAGATGGCGGCCGAGATCTTTGGCAAGAAGACGGGGCTTTCAAGCGGCATGGGCGGTCACATGCACCTGATCGACGCCGAAGTGAATTTCAGCTGTTCGGGCATCATCGGGCAGGGGCTTGGTCCGGCGGTGGGGGCGGCCCTGAGCCGTTCGATCCAGGGCAAACCCGGTGTCGCGGTGAATTTCATCGGTGATGGCGGCGCCAATGAAGGGGCATGGCACGAGGCGATGAACCTTGCCGCCGTTTGGAAGCTGCCGTTCATCTCCGTGATCGAAGACAATGGCTGGGGCATCTCGACCCCCAAGAGCGCCGCGACCTCGGTCGAAAACCACAGCGTGCGCGCGGCGTCCTACGGTGTGCCCGGCTATCACGTCAAAGGGAATGATCCCTACGAAATCTACCGCGTTGCCGGAGAGGCCATTGCGCGGGCCCGCGCCGGTGAGGGGCCGTCGCTGATCGTTGTCGAAACCTATCGCCTTCAGGGCCACTTTGTCGGTGACGATTTCAGCTACATGCCCGAAGGCGAACTCGACTCGCAACGCGCCAAGGACCCGATCCCGGCGATGCGCCGCAAGCTGATCGCGGATGGGGTCGCCACCACGGATGAGCTTGACCGGATCGAGGCCGACTGCGCGGCCAAGGCGGAACAGGCCATCACCTTCGCGGTCGAGAGCGAATACCCGACATCGCAATTTGCCCGCGACATTGTTTTCGCGGCCTGAGCCACAGGAGATTGAAAATGGACAAGACAAACGAACGCGTGCTGACCAGCGCGCAGGCTATCAACGAAACCCTGGCACAAGAGATGCGCAGCGATCCAAGCGTCTTCGTCATGGGCGAGGATATCGGCAAATTCGGCAGCCTGTATGGCAATACCCGTGGCCTGCTCGAGGAATTCGGCGACAAACGCGTGCGCGACACGCCGATCTCGGAGACCGCCATCATCGGTGCGGCGGTCGGGGCTGCCGCGGACGGAATGCGCCCGGTGATCGAGCTGATGTTCGCGGATTTTTTCGGGGTCTGTTACGATGCGATCTATAACCTGATGGCCAAGCATCATTTCCTGTCGGGCGGCAAGATCAAGGTGCCGATGGTGCTGATGACGGGGACCGGTGGCGGCTATGCCGATGGCGCGACCCAATCGCAGAGCCCCTATGCGGCATTTGCACATTTTCCGGGCCTCAAGGTGGTATCGCCCTCCAATTCCCGCGATGCAAAGGGGTTGCTGGCGGCGGCCATTCGCGACGACAGCCCGGTTGTCTACATGTTCGACAAGCGGCTGCACGGGCTGGCCTGGCTGGGCGCCGAGGAATCGGCGGCGGTCCATGTTCCCGAGGAAAGCTATTCGGTCGAGATCGGCAAGGCGCGGATCGCCCGCGAGGGCAGCGATGTCACCATCGTCGGGTTTGGCATGGGTGCGCATAACGCGCTCAAGGCTGCCGGTGAGCTGGAAAAACAGGGTGTCAGCGCCGAGGTGGTCGACCTGATGAGCCTGGTGCCGCTGGACCGCGAGACGATCCGCGCCAGCGTGGCCAAGACCGGCCGGCTGATCGTGGTTGATGACGACTATCTCAGCTATGGCGTGACGGGTGAAATCATCGCGACCGTCACCGAGCATGACGTTTCGGTCCTCAAGGCCTCGCCCAAGCGCGTGGCGCATCCGGATGTGCCGATCCCCTGTGCGCGGGACGTGGAGCAGGACTTCATGCCCGATGCCGGAAAAATTCTGGCGGCATGGGACCAGATGAAAGCCGCCTGACCGACCTTGCAGACGCTGACAGGAAACCAACACCGGGCGCGTCAACGGACAGCAATGACCGGCGCGCCCGGCCCCATTGGGCCGCCATCGACACGAGGCCGGCCCCGATACTCACCAGAAAGGAAAATCCAATGAAAAAGACACTTGTACTTGCCGCACTCCTGACCATCGCGGCCGTTCAGGCGATTGCGCAGGACAAGGGGACCTATTACTCGGTTCTCGAAGTCACCCCCACGGATGATGCCTGGGTTGCGGCCTATCTGCCGGTGGCCGACCGTCTGGTTGCCGCGCATGGCGGGACATATCTCGCCCGCACGCCGACCCACGAAAGGCTTGAGGGCAAGGGCGAAGACGCCGCGCTGCGGATCATCATCGAATGGCCCTCCAAAGACGCGGCCCTGGCCTTTGCCAACGATCCCGAATACGCGCCCCACCTGAAGGCCCGCACCGAGGGCTCGACCAGCCATCATTACCTCATCGAAGGCAAGGACGCGCTCGCGCAGCCGTCTGGGCAGTGACAAGACCGGCATGGCCCGCGCGGGATCAAAGCGCGGGCCATGCCCGGAACGACGCCGAACGGGACCACCCGTCAGCCAAGGTCGACATACCCCTCTCCGATCAACCGGGCGGTGGCCTGAAGCCTGCTGAGGTGGTGCCTGACGACATCCGCGACCGCGTGGTCGCTGGCCTTCCAGATCAGGTTGATGGCACCGATCGGGTCCGGGCCGGCCATGATCGGCACCGCGATTGCCGATGGCAGGGCACCATAATCCACCGCTCGCCCCCAATGGCCCTCTTCCCGTATCGCATAGCCGTTTTCCTGAACCGACCTCAGAATCTGCGGCAGCCTCGGAATGGCGGCGGCATCCTCGCGTGGCAGCCGCGCCACCAATGCGCGCAGCGCCTCGGCGAAGGCCGGTTTTGACAGGCCCGACAGATAGGCCGCCCCAAGCGCCGACAGGATCGGAGAGGGGCGGAACCCGACCGTATCGGGATAAACGCCATGTTTGCGAAAGGCACGGGTGGTATCCATGATCTCGGTCCGCCCCTCGCCAATTGCCGCCGCCAGATCGACCGCCAGCCCGGTCTGTTCGGACAGGCGCAGGATTTCCCCCTTGGCGACAGACACCAGCCGATCGCCGAGATCCGGCATCCCGCCAACCGAGGGGAAACCAGAGCCCAGTTGATACCAGCCATCGCTGTTGCGGCGCGACAGCCAGCGGCGGGTTTCCAGCGTTGCACAGATGCGCAGCAGCGTCGGCTTGGATAGCCCGGTCCGCGTCGCAAGCATGGCCAGCGAACAGGCCCCTGACATATGCACGGCTTCGAGCACCGCCAGCCCGCGTTCGATGGATCGGTTCAGTTTCGTCATGGGCCGCGTTTCACCTGGTGTAACGCAGCGTCGACAAAATCGCGGCATCCGTCAAGTATCGAGCCTGCGCATTTCGCATGGGCCAGGGCCTGCCCGTCCTGCCGGTGCAAGATGCGAAAGGGAGGGAAATCGTGTCTGAACACAACAGGTCCGCATTGCTGGAGGCCGCAATACTCGGGCTTTCGAGCGTCATCATCGGTGTCGTCTTTTACGTCTCGCTGTTTGGGGTTTTCTCTGACTCCTACCTGCGCGTGGGCATGTTGCTTGCCGCCGGGGTGCTGATCGTGCTGACCGGTCTCGGGGCCGGCGGCAGGTTGCCGGATCGCGCGCTTCTCGTTGCGGCGGCATTGGCCTTGTCACTTTCGGTGTTCCAGTATTTCCGCGCCGCGGAAGAGATCGAGACCGGGCTGTATTTCCTGACATCCACCGATATCTGGATGGGGTTTCTCGGTTTGATTGCGGTTCTTGAACTGACCCGGCGTTCGGTCGGGCTGGTGATGGCGCTGGTGGCCGGGGTCCTGCTCGCCTATGGGGCCCTGGGGCATCTGGCGCCGGGGTTTCTCAGACATGCGGGTATCTCTACCGAAGAGTTGATGACCGTGCTGTGGTATTCCTTCGACGGTGTGTTCGGCCGCCCGATGGCGACGGTCGTTTCGACCATCCTGATCTTTATCGTCTTTGGCGCGCTGCTCGAGCTGTTGGCCATCGATCAGGTTCTGGTGCGGCTGGCCCTGGCGGCGACCGGGCGGATGCGCTCGGGGCCCGCCGCGGCGGCGACGGTGGCCAGCGGGCTGTTCGGCACCATCTCGGGCAGCGCGGTTGCCAATGTGGTCGGCACCGGCGTCATCACCATTCCGCTGATCAAAAAGCGCGGTTTCTCGGCCCGCTTTGCCGGCGCCGTGGAATCCGCGGCCTCCAGCGGCGGACAGATCACGCCGCCGATCATGGGGGCGGTGGCCTTCATCATGGCGGATGTCACGGGACAGCCCTATCTGACCATTTGCGCCGCCGCCGCGGTGCCGGCGCTGCTCTATTACGGGGGGCTGTTCGTCGCGATTTCCAGCGCCGCGCGAAACATGGACCTGGTCGAAGAGCCGCGCCCCGACATCACGTTCAACTGGCGTGAACTGACCCAGATGGCGGTTTTCGTGCTCGCCCTTGCCGGGATCGTGGTGACGATGGTTGGCGGCTCCTCGCCCGCCTATGCCGGCTTTGTCGGCGTCGCCCTGGCCGCGATACCGGGCTTTGCCCTCCGTCCCGACCTGCTGACCAATGGCGGGGCCTGGCTGAAATTCCTGCGCTCTGCCGGTTTGATCTCGGCTCAGCTGGTGGTGATCGTCGGAGCGGTGGGCATCGTCATCGGCGTGTTGAACCTGACCGGGGTCGGATTGCGTTTTGCCGCGTTGCTTTCAAGCCTGGCGGACGATCAGCTGATCCTGTCGTTGATCCTGATGGCGGTGGCTTGCCTGCTGCTGGGAATGGGGATGCCGACGGTTCCGGCCTATCTGATCATCGTGCTGGTGATGGGTTCGTCGCTTCAGAAACTGGGTGTGCCGATCATCCATACCCACATGTTCGTGCTCTATTTCGGCGTCCTGTCCGCGATCACCCCGCCCGTGGCCCTTGCGGCCTTTGCGGCGGCACCGATCGCCGGGGCCGGCCCGATGGCCACGGCGCTGGAGGCATCAAGGCTCGCCCTGCCGGGGTTCGTGATCCCGTTTGCATTCATCTATCAACCGGCGCTGTTGCTGGGGACAGGCTATCCGCCGGGCGAGTCAGCGCAGTCGATCCTGTTCGTGCTGCTGGCCACGATCCTGATCTCGCGGGCCTGCTATCCGCGGCGTGGCCGTGCCTACATGGTGCCGCTCGGGCTTGGGCTGGCGGCGGCGCTCATCTTTTTCGGACCGATCCTGTCCTGGATCGCCACGGTGGCGACCCTGGGCCTGATGGTTCTTGACCGGTTGGACATCTCCAACACGAACCAACCCACATGACATCCAGGAGGAGACCTCACCCATGAACATCACCAAACTCAGCCGCCGTTCCGTTCTGGCGGGCGCCACGGCCGCCGCGACACTCGGGATGCTGCCCCGCACCGCGCTGGCCAAGGAGCTGTTGCGCATGTCGACGCTCGGACCGGGCACAAGTCCGAACCTCGTGATGACGACCTTTGCCAATATCATCAATCGGGACCTGCCGGATTATGAAATCCAGGTCAATGCCACCGGCGCGGCCACCCGCCACGCGCTCGAGGTGGCAATGGGCAAGACCGCGTTCTGCATGTCGTCGCCGGCGATCCACGCGCTGATGCGGGATCAGCGCGCCATGTTCGAAAAGATCGACCAGGCCCCCGAACTGGTCAAACGGCTGCGCACGGTGCTGAACTTCCCGATGGGGGTCTATCACATCGCGGTCTATGACTCTTCGGGCATCACCTCGCTTGAGCAGGCACGGGGCAAACGGGTCTTCCTCGGACCGCCCGGCGGCGCGGCCTATGCCACCATGTCCCGGCTCTTCAGCGAGGTCGCGGGCCTGGAAGCGGGCACCGATTATGAGGCGGTCAAGCTGGGCTGGGACGCCGCCGCCGCGTCGTTCCAGGATGGCAATCTCGACATTTATTGCAACCCGACCAATGCCCCGAGCCCGGTGCTTACCCAGATTGCCGTGACCAACCCGATCCGTTTCCTGGGTATCCCCGAGGACCAGGTCGGTTCCGAGGCGGTTGCCGCGCTGGCAAGCCGCCCCGGCTTTGGTCTGGGCACGCTGCCCGCGGGCACCTATGGCGACAACCACGTGAACGACAGCGACACGACGACCCTGCGGGTGACGGTGGGCATCATCACCAATGAAACCGCCGACGAAACGATGATCTACCAGATGACCCGGGCGTTTTACGATGGCGTGGCCGAGATGCGCGACAGCGCGCCCTGGCTCAGGGCGATCACACCCGGGGCGGCGGTGGCGGATCTGAACCTGCCGCTGCATCCGGGGTCGCTGCGCGCGCTCGAAGAGCTCGGAGTGGAGATACCGGACGCCGGCCGTCTCTAGGCCCCTTCCCGGCCGGGGCAGGATCGTCCCGGCCATGACTTCAGGTGACTTGCCCAATGCCCAAAAACGTTCTCTTCATCATGTGCGACCAGCTTCGCTGGGATTACCTGTCTTGCACCGGGCATCCGCACCTGCACACACCGAATATCGATCGCCTCGCGGCGCGCGGTGTCCTGTTTGACCGTGCCTATGTCCAATCGCCGATCTGCGGCCCGTCGCGCATGTCGTTCTATACCGGGCGCTATGTCTGTTCTCATGGCTCGACCTGGAACGGCATCCCGCTCAAGGTCGGCGAGATGACGCTTGGCGATCATTTGCGGCCCCTCGGGGTGCGCACCGCGCTGTGCGGCAAGACCCATATGACGGCGGATATCGAAGGCATGCAACGGCTTGGCCTCGCCCCGGACAGCGAGATCGGCGCGCGGGTCTCGGAATGCGGCTTTGAAGCCTATGAGCGCGAAGACGGCCTGCATCCCGACGGCCCCCGCTATCCGCGCAACGCGTCCTATGACACCCACATGAAACGGCGCGGCTGGCCCGACGAAAACCCCTGGGACCGCGTTGCCAACAGTGCCGAGGACGAGGCGGGCAACATCCTGAGCGGCTGGTTCATGGAAAATGCCGACAAACCCGCCCGGGCCGCCGACCAAGACAGCGAGACGCCCTATATCACCGGCCGCGCGATGGATTTCATCCGCGAGGCGGGCGACACCCCCTGGTGCCTGCACCTGAGCTATATCAAGCCGCACTGGCCCTATATCGCCCCCGCGCCCTATCACGCCATGTATGGCCCAGCGACCCATCTGGCCCCGGTGCGCGACCCGGCAGAGCGCGACAATCCCCATCCCGTCTATGGCGCCTTCATGGAGGAACGCGTCAGCCGGGCGTTCCGCGACGACACCGCCCGGACCCGCGTGCTGACGGCCTATATGGGACTGATCAAGCAGATCGACGACCAGATCGGGCGGCTGATGGCGTTCCTGGACGACCAGGGCCTTGCCGGGGACACCATGATCGTTTTCACATCCGACCACGGCGATTACCTCGGCGATCACTGGATGGGCGAAAAAGAGCTGTTTCACGATGCTTCGGCCCGCATCCCTCTGATCGTCGTTGACCCGTCCCCCAAGGCCGACGCCACGCGCGGCCTGAAATCCCACGCCCTGATCGAAGCGATCGATATCGTGCCGACAATCCTCGACTATTTCGGCGGCGATCCGGCCCCCCATATCCTCGAAGGGACATCGCTGTTGCCGATCCTGCAGGGCCAGGTCGACAGCCTGCGGGATTTCGTGGTGTCCGAATATGATTATTCGATGCGCGACGTGCGGCGACGGCTTGGGGTCGAGGTCAGGGACGCCCGGCTGACGATGCTGTTTGACGGGCGCTGGAAGTTCATCTTTGCCGAAGGGTTCCGGCCCATGCTGTTCGATCTGGAGCGTGATCCCGATGAGCTGGCCGATATCGGGGCCGATCCCGCCCATGCCGGCGAAATCGCCCGGCTGGAACGGCTGCTGTTCGACTGGACGCGGCGCAGGTCACAGCGCACAACCCGGTCCGACGCATGGATCGCCGCACGTGACACGACATACGGAGAGGTCAAGACGGGCATCCTGATCGGCTACCGGAACGCGGCGGAACACCATGAGGCCCTGCGCGAGGCCCGTGCCGCCGAACCCGACCCCGATCCCGAAACGGACCCCCGACAGGACCCCGGACAGGACAGGGGCAGGCCATCCTGAAGCGGCTGGCGCGCGATGCGTCAGCCGCCCGCCAATACGGAATAATGCTGGCCGGTCATGACCCGGAGCTGTTCGACCGCATTGGCCAGCGCCGGCCCGACCTCGGCGCGGATGCGCTCGTCGCTCAGGTCATCGGCGGGCGCACCCGCGAGAAAGGACACGGGTTCGCCAAATTCGGACGGGCGATAGGGCGTGGCCAGCGCATTGATCTTGGAAGAGAACCGACGCTCGCCGCTGAACAGCGCGTAGCCATGGGTCAGAAGGTCGCTTTGGGCGCGGTCGCATAACGCGCGGCAATCGGCATGGGCCTCTTGCGGCAGGTGGGTCAGGAATTTGCTGCGCTCGCCCTCGCTCAGCGCGCCGAGATAGGCAACCCCCGTCGAGGAATTCAGAACCGGCATCCGGTACCCCACATTCAGCCAGATCGGCGCGGTGTTTTCCGGCCGCCAGGTCTTGACCATCAGCATGTCGCCATCATCCTGGATGGCAACACCGATCAGGGTGCGGGTGCTGTTGGCGAGGGCCTGCATGCTCGGGGCGGCGGTTTCGACAAAGCCAAAGGCCGCCGAAGCGATGTTGCCCAGGGCCAGCGCCGCCGGTCCCAGCCGGTATTTGTCATGGTGCCGCCCATGGGTCAGATAGCCCAGGGCGCAAAGGGTAAAGGTCAGCCGCGAGACGGTCGAGCGGGGGATGCCAGTGCGCTCGGAAATCTCGAGATTGCCGAGGCCGTTGTCGCTTGGCCGAAAGGCGCGCAACACTCCAAGCCCGCGCGCCAGCGTGTTGGCAAAGCGCTTGTCCCCTTTCAGTTCCTGCATCAACGTCCCATCCGACAACAATCCCTGTTCCACAATATAGAATTTATGCCGGACGAAAAGATCCCATCAGCTGACCGCCTGCGCCAGCAGCAGCGAGATGGCCGGAAAGCTGACAATCAGGAACAGCACGATGACATCGGCACAGAGGAACCGCCAGATGCCCGCAAAGATCGTGCCCACGGGCGCGGCGCGGCCGACCACGTTGGACAGCACGAAAACATTCAGCCCGACCGGCGGCGTGATCAGCCCGATCTCCAGCAGCTTGACCACCACGACACCGAACCAGATCAGGTTCATGTCATAGGATTCAACCAGCGGGATCACCAGCGGCAGGGTCAGAACCATGATGCCGATGGGATCAAGGAACATGCCCAGCAACAGGTAGACCGCACAGACACAGAGCAGCAGCACGGCCGGTGTCAGCTGTGCCTCGGCAACCGTTTGCACGAGGGCAGGGGCCATGCCGGTCAGGGCGGTCGCGGCCACAAAGATCTTGGCCCCCGCGGCGACCGCGAACAGGGCGGCGGTCTGAACACAGGTCTCGCGCACCGACAGCCACATGTCGCGCAGGGTCAGGCGGCGCTGTGCAAAACCGATGGCGGCGGTGACCACCACGCTGACGGCGGCGGCGGCGGTTGCGGTGAAGAACCCGCCATAAATTCCCACCACGATGATCAGGAAGATCAGGATCGCGGGCCATGCCTCGATCGCCGATTGCAGCCGTTCGGCCTTGCTGGCGCGTTCGCCCCGGGCCGGGGCCACGGCGGGGTCGGCGGCGGTCCAAATCCAGATCACCAGCACAAAGCCGAACAGGGTCAGCAGGCCGGGCAGGACCCCGGCGAGGAACAGCTTGCTGACCGAGGTTTCAGTAAAGATGGCATAGATGATGAACAGCACGCTGGGCGGGATCAGCGACCCCATGGTGCCCCCCGCCGCGACGCTTGCCGTCGCCAGCCGCGGATCATATCCCAGCCGCAGCATCTCGGGGGTACAGATCTTGCCCATGGTCGACGCACAGGCAATCGACGACCCGGTGATCGCGGAAAACCCGCCGCATCCCACCACCGAGGCCACAGCCACGCCGCCGCGCAGCTGCTGGAGCCAGACCCGCGCCGAGTTGTAGACCGCCGTGGTGATGCTCGCGCGATAGGCGATGTTGCCCAGGGCGACAAACAGCGGAATCATCGACAGATCGAATGTGTGCATCAGATCGAAGGAGTTGGAAAACACCAGCGACGCGGTGGCCCGGAACGCCCGCTCGGGCATGAAGGTGCCTGTGCGCAGGGCAAAGATGGCAAAGGCGGCGGCAGTGGCGACGCCGATCAGGGCAAAGGCAATCGGCACCCGGATCGCCAGCAGGACGAGCATGGTGCCAAAGGCGATCATTCCGATGGTTGCGGGATCCATGGGGGCTCTTTCTGTTCAGGGGGTTGCGGCGGCGGGCTCAGTGCCCGTCGATATCGATCGGTTCACCGCGCAGGGCGGTTGCGGCATCGGAAATGACCATCGCCACCAGCCGCAGCCAGCACAGCGTCACACCGATGACAAACGCCAGCCGTCCGGGCCATTGCGGCAGGTTGAGATCGCCATAAAACGCGCTGCCGGTGGTCCATTGGTGCAGCAGTTCCTTGCCCCCCGACCAGATCAGCGGGGTCAAAGCCAGCACGCCAAAGAAGCTGCCGAAGACGACGAACCAGTTGACCAGCCCGGCAGGCAGGAAATTGGTGACGAACTCCACCGCGATATGGGCGCGCTTGGTGGTGGCGGCGGCCAGCGGCATGGCAATGGCCAGCACCATCAGTTCGCGCACGATGATCACGGTATCGGGCACCGCCGCGTTGAACAGGTTCAACGCCACCACATCGGCGAAGATCAGCAGCGCCAAGAGAATGATGGCCACCGTGGCGACATCCACGAACAGCCGTTCCAGCCTGTTCAGCATGGGGGGTCCTCCTCACGAGAAGCCGGGGCCAGGGGTGGCCCCGTGCAGGATGTTCTTGCGCGCGCGATCAGCGCTCCCAGGGATAGCCCTGTTGCTCGAACTCGGCGGTGTATTCCGCGACGGCGGCGGTGAAGGTCGCGATCAGCTGATCCGCGTCCAGCCCGACGCTTTCGGCATTTTCCTTCCACTCGGCCAGGAACGGTTCGGTCGCGTCGTTCAGGGCGGCGGTGTCCTCGGCGGAAAGTTCGATCAGCTTGACCGGGCGCTCATAGCCGTCTTCGCGCATGTTGCGTTCGGCCTCGGCGTTGAACCCGATCACGATCTCGGCGAACTTGTCGGCCAGCTCGGTGCCGGTCTGCACCAGCACGGCGCGCTGATCGTCGGTCAGGCTGTCATAGGTGTCCTTGTTCATGAACATGCCATAACCGCCGATCTGACCCCAGTTCAGCAAGGTATAGCTGTCGACGACCTCGTACCATTTGAACGCCGGAACCACGTAGGAATAGCCCTGGGTACAATCGATCAGGCCGGTGTCGATCGCCTGATATGCCTCGTAGATGCTCAGGTTGACCATGGTGGCGCCAAGCGCGTCAAAGACCTTGCCATAGACACCCGCGCCGCGCACCTTCTTGCCGGCGATATCCGCCACCGAGGCGATCTCGCCGCCCTTGCAGGCCACGTTCACATCCGACGCGGTGAAGGTGCCGATATAGACCAGGTTCTGCTGCGCCAGGTGTTCGGTGATCGCGGGCGAATTGCGCATCAGCTTGTCCGTGGCGCGCAGCCCGACCCAGATATTGGACCCGGCAATCGGCAGGTCGGCCAGCGAATAGGCGGCCATTTCCTTCTGGAAATAGGCGGCAATCACCGAACCGGCATCGGCCACGCCATCGCCGATACCCTGGACCGCCGCCGGGGCCTTGAACAGCGCGCCACCCCATTGGATGTCCAGCTTCATCTCGCCATCCGACAGTTCGCCCATGCGTTCGGCAAACCATTCCAACGCCGTCGGAACCGTTCCGCGCCCCGGCCCGCCATGTCCGTAAAAGATGGTGGTTTCGGCGGCGGCGGCGCTGCCGAGCCCCAAAGCCATGGCCGCACCGCAGATTGCCGATTTCATCAGGTTCATTTGCAACTCCTCCACTTGTCGCGTTTGCGTGCCGTTCTACTAAGTAGAATTACTTTCCGTAAAGCAAAATTATTTGCGATCTACCCCTCGCGACCGCAATCTCGGATTTCGGTTCGGTCCCAGAGGGTTGAGACCGGGTTCACCCCGCCAGTTCCCCGGCAAAGCTCTCGATCAGTTTGGCCTTGAGGATCTTGCCCGTCGGCGCGGTGGGCAGCTGGGTCGCCACGATGATTCGCGCCGGGCGCTTGTAGGGGGCCAGCCGGTCATGGATGAACGCACCCAGATCGGCCTCGGTCACGCTGCCCCCCTCGGCCACCTTGACAAAGGCCAGCACCTCTTCGTTGCCATCCACCTGGCGTCCCACGACCCCGGCGGTGATCACCTCGGGATGCTCGGTCAGGGTGGCTTCGATCTCGACCGGGTAAACATTGAAACCCGAGCGGATGATCAGTTCCTTGCTGCGCCCGACGATGTGCAAGCGCCCTTCCTCATCGAACCGGCCCAGGTCGCCGGTGCGGAAGAACCCGTCATCGGTCAGGGCCTTGGCGGTCTGGTCCGGGTCGCGGAAATAGCCCTTCATCACCTGCGGCCCGCCCAGCTGGATTTCGCCGATACCCTGGCCCGGTTCCGCGCCCGTGGCGGTCATGTCCAGCCGGAATTCGCAGTTCAGCATCGGCTGTCCGACGCTGATATCCGGGTCGCCCAGCTCGTTATTGGTGGCGCAGACCCCGGCGGCCCCTTCGGTCAGCCCATAGCCGTTTTGCAGCGGCAGGCCATAAAACGCCTCGGCCTTGCGCTTCCACACGGGATCGAGCGGCGCGCCCCCGGACGAGACATAGCGCAGCAGCCCCCGCTCATAGCGCGCCTTGTCGTGCTGGCGGGCATAGTGGAACAGATGCGCGTGCATCTGCGGCACGCCGGGCAGGAAGGTCACGTCTTTCTGCAACGCGTCATACAGCCGTTCGACCTCGAACCGGGTTTCAAGCCGCACGGTGCCCTGAGCCCGTGTCATCGCGAGAAACGTCACGAATCCATAGACATGGCTAAGCGGCAACCCAAGGAAACACACGTCGTCAGGGCGCATGCCGCGCACCTCTTGCGTGCCATGGGCGGCATTGATCAGGCTGGCATGGGTCAGCATCGGGGCCTTGGGCGCGCCCGTCGTGCCGGATGTATAGAGCATCAGCGCCACCTGCTCGGCGGCGGCGTCAAAGACCGGTTCCGGCGTGCTGCCCGCGCGGGGCATCATACCGACGGTGCCAAAGGCGCCCGACACCTCTTCTGCCTGGAAATGGGTGGCATGGGCCTGCGCGGCCCCCGAAACATCGGTGCTGAACACCACCATGCTCGGGTCGCTATGGGCAAAGATGCGGTCCAGTTCGGTATCGGTCAGGCGGGCATTGATGACGACGGAAATCGCATTCAACCGGCTGACCGCGTAAAAGAACGCCGGAACCGAAATGCCGTTCTCAAAGACCAGAACCACCCGGTCCCCGGCTTTTACGCCGCGCGCGCGCAGGGCGGTTTCCGCGTCATCGGTGGCGCGCAGCAGATCCGCCCAGCCGTGATGTGTGCCGGCGTGATCGATCACCGCCAGCGTATCGCCGCGCGCGGCGGCGGCCTCGGTCAGAAAATCATGGATTCGAGTTTGCATATGTGGCCCTCCCTTGTGCCCCGTCAGGCGGCGCAGCCCAGTCGTTTCATCGCGTTCCGTGCATCCGCCTCGAACCGGCCGACGATATCCGCCAGCGGCTCGACCCGGTCGACAAACCCCAGGGCATGACCCGCCGCCAACAACCCCCGCGAGGTGTCACCGGTTTCATAGGCCTTGCGCCCGATGGCCCCCGAGATGTGTTGCATCAATTCCTGCAGGCCGACATTCGGGTTGTCCCGTTCGATCCCGGAAACCGTCCGCGTGGTGTCGTTGCGCAGCGACCGGGTGGTGTTGCGGATCGAGGCCATGCAGAGTTCCGTATCGAGCTCGCTCGCATCGATCAGGCGCTGCTTGTAATCCGCATGGGCCTGGATTTCCTCGGCAACGAGAAACCGGGTTCCGATCACCACGCCCGATGCCCCCATCGCCAGCGCCGCGATCAGCTGAGCCCCGCTGCCGATGCCGCCGCCAATCAGCCACGGGATGTCGAGCCGCTGGCCCGCCAGCCCGGCATTCACCATGCTGCCGATCATGTCCATGCCCGGATGGCCGCCGCATTCCGCGCCGACAATCGACACCATGTCGACCCCGACGGCCTGGGCCTTGACCGCGTAACGCAGGCTGGGCACCTTGTGCAGAACGGTGATCCCCGCGCCCTTGAGGATCGGCATGAAGGCTTCGGGGCTGCGGCCCGAGGTTTCCACGAATTTCACGCCGCTCTCGGCGATCAGGTGAAACACCTCTTGGGTCCGTTCACCCTGTACCAGTTTCGGCAGCATCGACACATTGACGCCAAAGGGCTTGCCCTCGGACAGGTCGCGGCATTTTTCGATCTCGTCCTTCAGATCGTCCAGTTCGGGAAAGCTCGCCGCCGTGATGAACGAGATGATCCCCGCCCGCGCCGCGGCAGAGACGTATTCCGCCTTGGCCAGCCATTGCAGCCCCCCGGCCACGATCGGCAGGCGGGTGCCAAAGGCGCGGGTCACCGGGGTGTCGAAAATGTCGGACGTCGGGGAAATGGCGTTCATCGCGGCAACCTCTCAGCGGAAAACGGGGCGTTGTTTGTTCAGGAAAGCGGTGATGCCGGTGCGGGCTTCGTCGCTGCCAAGCGCCTGCGCCATGGCGGTGCATTCGGCGGCAAGCTGTTCGTCCTGCGTGGCGGATTGGGCGGCGTTGAGCAGCCCCTTGATGGTGGCAATGGCCTGCTCCGGCCCCTTGGCCACCTGCGCGGCGAGCTCCTGGGCCACGCGCAGCGCATCCCCCGGCGCGACCAGTTCGGTGATCGCGCCCAGATCAAACAGGCGTTCGGCGCTGATCGGCTCGGCCAGCATCGCCATGCGCGACACGGTGGCGCGCGGCAGCATCTGCATCAGCGTATGGGTCGCGCCGCCATCGGGCACCAGCCCGGCGCGCACATAGGCCAGCACGAATTTGGCCCGCTCGGCGCTGACCACCATGTCACAGGCCAGCGCGATGGACAGGCCCGCCCCCGCCGCGCCGCCTTCGACCGCGCAGATCACCGGCTTGGGGCATTCGCGGATGGCGCGGATGATGTCATGCAGGCGGTTGATATTGGCGTGGCGTTGCTCCAGCGTCATGTCGCGCCGCTCGCGCAGTTGGTTCAGATCGCCCCCCGAGCAGAAAAACCCGCCGTCGCCGGCCAGAATCACCGCGGCGATGTCCGGGTCGGTCCCGGCCTCGCGCAGACCGTCCAGAAGCCCGGCGTAATACTCGGGCGACAACGCATTGCGCGTGGCGGCATTGGTGTTCCACAACACCAGATGATCCGGATGACGGTCCTTGCGAAACAGGCTCATGGCTCAGGCGGCCTTCAGCGCGATAAAGCGCTCAAGGTGGTAATCCACGTCGCCGAACTGGTGGTCGATCATCACCAGGCGGCGGGCGAAATGCGACAGGGCGTATTCGTCGGTCATGCCGATGCCGCCATGCATTTGCACGCATTCCTCGGAGACCAGCGCGCCAACCCGCCCGATCAGGTTCTTGGCGGCGCTGACATAGCGTTCGCGCGTGGCGCGCGGTGCGTCCAGATGCCCGGCGAGATTGACCACGGCGGAACGCGCCTGTTCGATCTCGATCAGCATGTCGGACATGCGGTGCTGCAATGCCTGGAACTTGCCGATGGCGACGCCGAACTGCTTGCGTTCCTTCAGGTATCCGATGGTCAGCGCCTTGGCGGCCTCCATCGCACCCACGGCTTCGGCACAGACGGCAAGCGTGGCACGGGCATGGGCCGCTTCGATCGCGTCAAACGCCTTGCCCGCCACGCCCAGACGCGCCGATGCGTCCAGCCGGACGTTGTCGAGCACCACTATCGCAGCGGATGTGCCGTCGATATTCGGGCGACCAATGATCGAAACGCCTTCGGCATCGGCGGGCAGCAGGAACAGCGAAATGCCGTCCTGATCCCAATCCGCGCCGCTTTCGCGGGCCGAAACCACCAATGTCTGAGCCTCGGCCCCGTTGATGACATGCGCCTTGGTGCCGTTCAGGACCACGCCCGCGCCATCCGGTGCCGCGGTGGCGGTGACATGCATCAGGTCATAGCGCGACGCGGTTTCCGCATGGGCAAGGCCCAGCACCTGACCACCCGCGATGACCTCATCGATCAGCGCCTTCTGCGTGTCGTTCCCGAGTGCCGCGACAAGACCGCCGGCCAGAACCGCATTGCCCAGAACCGGCTCGATCACCCCGGCGCGACCCAGTTCCTCGAACACCACCGAAATATCGAACCCGGTGCCGCCAAACCCGCCCTGATCCTCGGAAAACAGCGCCCCGAGAATGCCCAGTTCGGCCAGCTCCGCAAGGATCGCCGGGTCAAAGGCCGCCCCGTTTGCCAGCAATTTCCGCCGCGCTTCGTGGTCGTATTTCTCGGCCAGAAAGCGCGAAAGCATGTCGCGCAGCATCGCGCGTTCTTCGGTAAGATTGAAATCCATGACGCCCCCTCAGAGTTCCAGAATGGCTTTTGAAATGATGGTGCGCTGAATCTCGTTCGCACCGCCAAAGATCGACAATTTGCGCATGTTGAAATAGGTCGGCGCGGCGGCGGGCGCGTGTTCCGGCCCCTGTGGCGGCTGGTTGTCGCCCCCTTCGAGATAGTCGGGCAGGAACGGCATCGCGTCCGGCCCCGCCGCGCGGCGCAGCAGCGAGGTCAGTTCCTGGCGCAGCAGGGTGCCCTTGACCTTGAGCATCGAGCTTTCCGCCCCCGGTGCCTGACCTTTCGCCGCCGCCGACACCACCCGCAGGTTGGTCGTGGCCATCGCCATCAGGTCGATTTCCGCCTGTGCCATGCGCCCGGCGAAATGCGGGTTCTGATCCAGCGGCTTGCCCCCGGAATACGTGCTCGCCGCCACCAGCTTGAGCGTCGCCAGCGCCGCCTGCGAAAACCCGACCCCGGCGATATTGGTGCGTTCGTGGGTCAGCAGGTACTTGGCATAGGTCCAGCCCTTGTCCTGCTCGCCCACGAGGTTCTCGACCGGCACGCGGACATTGTCGAAAAACACCTCGTTCACCTCGGCCTCGCCATCAATGAGCGTGATCGGCCGCACCGTGACTCCCGGCGTTTTCATGTCGATCAGCAGGAAAGAGATGCCTTCCTGTTTCTTCACGTCCGGATTGGTGCGCACGAGGCAGAAGATCCAGTTGGCGTGCTGGCCCAGCGTGGTCCATGTCTTTTGACCGTTGACCACATAATGATCCCCGTCGAGCACCGCGCGGGTCTTGACGGCGGCAAGGTCGGATCCGGCCCCCGGCTCGGAATAGCCCTGGCACCACCAGTCCTCGCCATTCAGGATACGCGGCAGAAACCGTTGTCTTTGCGCGTCAGAGCCGAATTTCAGCAGCACCGGCCCCAGCATGGTCAACCCGAAGGGCACAAGGCGAGGTGCGTGGGCAAGGCAGGCTTCTTCTTCGAAGATCATGCGTTGCACCGCATCCCATTCCGCACCGCCATGTTCGGCGGGCCAATTGGGTGCCAGCCAGCCGCGCGCGTTCAGGGTGGCGTTCCATTCCTCGTTGTCGGCCTTGGACAATCGCTTGCCCAGCCGCACTTTCTCGCGGATGTGGCGGGGCAGGGTCTCGGCCAGAAAGTCACGCACTTCGGCGCGGAATGCCTGTTGCTCGGGGGTGAAATTCAGATCCATTGCTCAGGCTCCCTCAGAAAATCTCGAACAGGCCGGCCGCGCCCTGACCGCCGCCGATACACATGGTAACCACGCCCAGCTTTGCGCCACGCCGCCGCCCCTCCAGCAGGATATGGCCGCTCATGCGCGCGCCGGTCATGCCAAACGGGTGCCCGATGGAAATCGAACCGCCATTGACGTTGCAGATTGCCGGGTCGATCCCCAGCCGGTCACGGCAGTAGAGAGCCTGGCTGGCAAAGGCTTCGTTCAGCTCCCAAAGATCGATATCCGACACCTTGAGCCCGTGCCGTTCCAACAGGCGCGGCACCGCGAACACGGGGCCGATGCCCATCTCGTCGGGTTCACACCCGGCGGTCACGAACCCCTTGAACGCGCCCAGCGGATCGATCCCCTGCTGCTCGGCCTGAGCGGCCTCCATCAAGACCAGCGCCGCCGCCCCATCCGACAGTTGCGAAGCATTGCCAGCGGTCACGAAATGGCCTTCGCCCTGTACCGGGGCCAACCCGGACAAACCTTCGATCGTGGTATTGGGACGGTTGCAATCATCCATGCCAAAGGTCACGTCCTTGCGAGTGATCTCGCCGGTTTCACGATCCTTGAAGGCCTGGGTCACGGTGATCGGCACGATTTCGCCGTCGAACTTGCCCGCCGCCTGTGCCGCGGCGGTGCGCTGCTGGCTTTCCAGTGCCAGCGCATCCTGCGCCTCGCGGCTGATGTCATACCGTGCGGCCACGGTGTCGGCGGTCTTGATCATGGAATCGTAGATCGCCGGCTTGTTGGCTTCCAGCCAGGCTTCGCGCTGCTGCGGCGGGCGCGACGGGGGCATCTGGCTGATGCTCTCGACGCCGCCGGCAATAGCGGCGGGGGCCCCTTCGGCCGTGATCGCATGAGCCGCCATCGCCACCGCGTTCAATCCCGAGGAACAGAACCGGTTGACGGTAGCCGCCGCGACGGTAACTGGCAGTCCGGCGCGCACAACCGCGTGGCGCGCGATATTCATGCCGGTGATCCCCTCGGGATAGCCACAGCCGATAAAGGCGTCTTCGATCAGCGCGGGGTCAAGTTTGGCCCGCGCCACGGCATGTTCCACCGCGTGACCGGCCATCGTGGCCCCGTGGGTTTCGTTGAAAGCCCCGCGATAGGACTTGGCAAGGCCCGTACGGGCGGTCGAGACGATAACGGCTTGTTTCATGGGTCTTCCTCAGGAATTCAGGCTTGCAAAGGTCCGGCCCTCGGCGACCAGCCGCTCCAGCAGCGGAGCAGGTTGCCAGAGATACGCGTCTTCGGCGGCAAAGCGTTTGATGTCGTTCAGGATTTTCTCAGGGCCCACGGTGTCGGCATATTGCATCGGTCCCCCGCGCCAGCGCGGAAACCCGTAACCGTTGAGCAGCGTCACATCCACGTCCAGCGGACGCAGGGCGATGCCCTCTTCGACCACGCGGGCCGCTTCGTTGACCATCGCCGCCATGTAGCGGTCGACGATCTCCTGCGGGTCAAGCGGCCGCGCCGCGATCCCTTTGTCCTGACGCTCGGCCGCGATAATCGCGTCCACATCGGGATTGGGACGGCTGCCATCACTGCCATGGATATAGAACCCGGTGCCGGTCTTGCGGCCAAAATGGCCCTGTTCGCACAGGCGGTCGGAAAATTCGGCATAGACCTCGCGCGGGTCGCGATTTGGTGCCACGCGTTTGCGATTGGCCCAGCCGATATCCAGCCCCGCCAGATCGCCCACCGCAAAGGGGCCCATGGCCAGGCCGAAATCAACCAGCGCCTCGTCCACGTCGAACGGGCTGGCCCCGGCCAGCACCGCGCCATCCACCGCCTTGCGGTATTGGGCCAGAATGCGGTTGCCGATGAACCCGTCACACACGCCCGCGCGCACCGCGATCTTGCGCAGCCGCTTGGCCATGGCAAAGCCGGTGGCCACCACGTCGGGCGCGGTTTCGGCCCCGACGACAACCTCAAGCAACTTCATCACATGCGCCGGCGAGAAGAAATGCAGCCCCACCACATCCGCCGGGCGGGTGGTCATCCGGGCAATCGCGTCCAAATCCAGATACGAGGTATTCGACGCCAGGATCGCGCCGGGTTTGCACACCGCATCAAGCCTGGTGAAAACGTCCTTCTTGACCTCCATGCTCTCGAACACGGCCTCGATGGCCACATCCACCTGCGACAGCGCGGCATAGTCATCGCTGGCCCGGAAAGTGTCGGCGAGAATGGCATCATGGGCGCTCTGGCTCAGCTTGCCGCGCTTAACCGAACCCATCAGCAGTTTGGAGACCGTTGCCTGTGCCCGCGCAACCGAGTCCGCATCGCGTTCGATCAGCGTCACGTCCAGCCCCGCCAACAACGCGCTGACCGCGATCCCCGCACCCATGGTGCCACCGCCGACAACGCCAATCGCCGCCACGTCGCGCGGGGCGACCCCCGCAAGTTCCGGCAGCTTGCCGACCTGACGTTCCGAGAAAAACGCGTGGATCAGGGCGGCGCGCTGGTCCGAGTCCATCAATTCGCGAAACAGGGCGCGTTCCTGCGCCAGACCTTGTTCAAACGGCAGGTCCTGTGCGCCCTGCACGGCATCCACGCATTTTTGCGGCGCTACCTGACCACGAGCGGATTTCGCCAACCTGGCCCGTGCCGCGTCAAACACCGCCGGATCAACCGGGGTTACGGCCATCGCGCCGGTCGGGCGCGGCCCCCTGGCCGCGGCGACGATTTCATGGGCAAAGGCAATCCCGGCGGCGCGGATGTCGTCGACTTCGGCCACCTTGTCGATCAGGCCCAACTCCAGCGCCGCATCCGCGCCAATGGGTCGTCCAGAGGTGATCATCGCGATTGCGTTCTCGACCGGGATCACGCGGGGCAGACGCTGGGTTCCGCCCGCACCGGGGAGCAGGCCAAGGGTGACTTCGGGCAGGCCGAATTTCGCAGAGGCCAGCGCGATCCGGTAATGCCCGCCAAGCGCCACTTCGAGCCCGCCGCCCAGGGCCGTGCCGTGCATGGCAACGATCACCGGCTTGTCACAGGCTTCGAGGATGTTGATGACCTCGGGCAAAAGCGGCTCTTTTGGAGCCTGGCCGAATTCGCGGATATCGGCCCCCGCGATAAAGGTGCGGCCCGCGCCATGGATCAGGATCGCGGCGACCTTCGGATCGTCGGATGCCTGGTGCACAGCCTCGACAAGACCAACCCGCACATCGAATGACAGCGCGTTCACCGGTGGGTTCGCGATTTCAACCACGGCGATGCCATCGTGAAAACTTGGCCTGACCGAATCTGACATGCAGGTTCCTCCCGTCGCATTCAATTCGCCGGGGGTGTAGATCATCTCGATCTAAATTTCAATATGTAGAATTCATTTCTGCAAAACAGAATTACAAAGCTGCACGCCGGATACCGGCACGACGACGGGCACGACGGCGGACCCGACGCGCCGGGGTGGGCCGGGGTGCAGGTCACGGAAAGGGGAAATGGTCAGTGTCCGGCCGGCCCGCCGGGCGGTCAGATACGGCCCCGGCACGGCATGGTTCCGTGTCGGGGCCCTGGGGTCATCGGCGTGTCACTCGGGCACCAGAACCCCGGGCAGCGAGTTCACCGTCATGGTTTCATCCGGCTGGAAATGGATGACCGAACGGATCGACTCGCCCGCCTTGAGCAGGTCAAAGGCGGTGTTGATCTGGTTATGGGTCATGTGATGCGTGATGTATGGATCGACGCTGAAGTCGCCGCGCAGCCATTCATCGACCATGCCGGGCAACTCGCTGCGGCCCTTGACCCCGCCAAAGGCCGTGCCGCGCCAGACCCTTCCGGTGACCAGCTGAAACGGGCGGGTCGAGATCTCTTGCCCCGCGCCGGCCACGCCGATCACCGTGCATTCGCCCCACCCCTTGTGGCAGGATTCCAGCGCCGCCCGCATCAGGCCCACATTGCCGACTGCTTCGAACGTGTAATCAAGCCCGCCGCCGGTCATCTCGACCAATACGTCCTGGATCGGGGCGTCGTAGTCGCGGGGGTTGACGCAGTCCGTCGCGCCAAGCGCCTTGGCCAGCAGGAATTTCGACGGGTTGATGTCAACGCCGATGATTTTCGAAGCGCCGCTCATCACGGCCCCCTGGATCACCGCCATGCCAACCGCGCCAAGGCCAAAGACCGCAACCGTCGCCCCGGCCTCGACCTTGGCGGTGTTGCGCACGGCCCCCATGCCGGTGGGCACGGCACAGCCCATGACCGATGCCTTCGACAGCGGCGCATCCCTGGAGATTTTGGCGACGGAGATTTCCGGCAACACGGTGTATTCGCTGAAGGTGCTGGTGCCCATATAATGCAGGATCTGCTTGCCCTTGTGGGAAAAGCGCGATGTGCCATCGGGCATGACGCCCGCGCCCTGGGTCTGACGAATGGTCTGGCACAGGTTGGTCTTGCCGGATTTGATATAGGGGCAATTGGGGTCCTCGGGCACGTAGAGCGGGATCACGTGATCGCCGGGTTTGACCGAGGTGACACCGGGGCCGATCTCTTCGACCACGCCGCAGCCCTCGTGGCCCAGAACGCAGGGGAAGAGTCCCTCTGGGTCTTCGCCCGACAGGGTAAAGACATCGGTGTGGCACAGGCTGGTGGTGACGATGCGCACCAGAACCTCGCCCGCCTTGGGGCCTTCGAGGTCGATTTCTTCGATTTCAAGCGGCCGGTTGGGTTCCCAGGCAATGGCGGCACGGGTTTTCATTGGGCGTCTCCTGATGGGGTGGGTGGGTCAGTGCATCAAATGCCTGTCTGGTTCCTGCCCGGGATCCGTGACCGGATCGAGCACGAGAACCAGCCGGGTCTCGCCGGTGCCTTCGATCGGGGGCGAACGATGCAACAGGCCGGAAACCGGGGTTTCCGGCCAGCTTGTGCCGCGCAGGATGATCGGCGACCCGGTCGGCACGGTGAACACGCGGCGCGGATCGGCCCCGTCGCCGGCAATGCCGTATTGGGTGCCGGTACCGCGATAGGTACAGACCAGCCGCGCCGTCACCGCGTCAATGTGGAACTTGCGACAGGCATTGCCGCGCACCACGTCAAGCCGCAGGCGCAGATAGTCGACCCGCATGACATTGGCGAAAATCGCCGCCAGCGCCGACACGTCATCAATCAGCAGGTCACGCTCGGGGCCGTCGGGGGTGCCGCACACGCCGGCAATGTCCACCAGCGCTTCGCAGACCCTGTCGGCGCGCAGCACGATGCGCGCCCGGGGGAGCCTGTCGGGGGCCACCTGGTCGATCCATTGACGGAACCGAGGCAGGGGGCGGCGCTCCCAGATCGTGGCGGCGCAATCGGGCCGGCGGATCGCCGCCAGCCCCTCGGGCGTGGCGGCGCTGTGCAGGCCGTTCGCGCCGGCGAATTCCTGTGCCTCAAGCAGTGTCATGACGGTCCTTTCATCTGCGGGTCGGGCGCGGTCTGCGGTGCTAGGGTTCGTAGGGCAGGGACGAGTGATGCAGCACGATGCGCAATGTGCCGGTCGCGTCCCTTTTGTAGCCAAAGCTCTTGTCGACCTTGGTCTCGGCACCGGCCTTGTCGGTCAGGATGACCCAACCCATCCACATGGCGACATCGCCCTCGGTAAAGATGGCCGAGGTCACGCTCCGCATGGCGCGCCACCCCCGGATCGCAAAACCCGCATCCAACGGGTAGCTGTCGGAATGGCCACAGAAATAGGCCAATGCCCCGGCCTTGGTCGGGCGAAAGGTCTGTTCGCCGCTGGCCATGGTGGGTTTGAACAGAACCGGGCCCTGATCATAGGCGTAATTGCTGTCCAGATGTGCCGTGGCGACTCTGCGCGCGGCCTCGATACCGCTCTCTTCATAGGCGCGCGAGATGGCCACCTTGGCATCCCCCCAACGGCCGAGCGCGGCGGTGATTTCGTCCTGGGTTATCATGTTTCTCGATGTCCTTGTCATTTTCGCGCGCTGCGCGGTGGCTTGGGGCGGCCGCGCTCAGTGCGGCAGATCGACCGTCCGTGCGATCATGCCCCGGGCGGCGGGCCGGTCCTGCGAAAGCTGCATCCGCAGCATGTCGAGGCTGGCCCCGAGATCGGCTTGGCGCATGTCGCGCGCAATCAGCACGACCCGGCTGGTGCGGTCGCTGCCGGTCCAGGATTTGAGCGGCACCGGCGCGTCAAAGATATGCTGCACCCCGTGAAAGACAAAGGGCCACTCCATGTCCTCGACATGCACGATCCCCTTCATGCGCAGGATGTCGGCACCCTTGATCGCGATCAGCGTGTCGAGCCAGAAGTCAAAGACACTGGCCGGGATCGGCTCGGGCACCTCGATGGATGCCGAAACGATCCGGTGGTCGTGATGCCCCGGCGACCCGGTGCCCGCCAGCCGCAGGGCGGTGGCCGGTTTCGCCGAAAACCCCGACAGCCCGGCAAGCGGATCCGGCGTTTCGGTCGCCATGCCCAGCCAGCCGGACACATCGCCCGGTTCCACCCCCTCGCGCATTGCCGAGAGGCCGAGCAGCGCGCCGGCGGGGTACTGTCCGTGGTCGGCGCGCAGCCGCCGCGCGGTAGGGTTGATGCCGTTCAGCCGCGCCTCGAACTGTCCGAGCACCTGCGGCGTGACAAGATCGGTCTTGGTCAGGATGATCAGGTCGGCCATCGCGACCTGGTGTACCGCCTCGAATTGGGTATCCAGCGTGCGTGGTCCGGCGGCAGCATCGGCAACCGTCACCACGCCGTCCATGCGGAAACCGGGGCCGACAAGCTGATCCACCACCAGGCTATGCAGGATCGGGCCGGGATCGGCGATGCCGGTGGTTTCGATGACCACCCGGTCAAAGGCGAGATCGCCCCGATTGCGCCGCGCCAGCAGTTTGCCCAGCGTGCGCAGCAGATCGCCGCGGATCGTACAGCAGACACATCCCGATTGCATCAGGACGGTTTCTTCGGTGGCTTCTTCGATCAGGTCGTGATCCAATCCGACATCGCCAAATTCATTGACGATCACGGCAATGCGCCCGGCCTGCGGATCGCTGATCATCCGGTTCAGCAGCGTTGTCTTGCCCGCCCCGAGAAACCCGGTCAGCAAGGTCACCGGAATGCGGGTGTCTTCAAGCTCCATCCCTTGCCTGCTCCTTGTTCGGTGTCTTGTTCGGTTTCGGTGTGGTTGGTGAAGATGGTATGTTATAGCATAACAAATCACAAGGCCGACAATGATCCACCTTGCACCCCGCAATCCGGCCCCCGCCCGCGTGTCAGGCGGGGGCCGGTTCGTATCAGCCGGGGAACGGATGCAGCGCGGCGTCGCGTTCCTGTTGGCTGCGGCGGTCGACGCCGAGCATCAGCACGATGTTCTTGGCGACAAAGATCGACGACCAGGTGCCGATCACGATGCCAAAGGTGATCGCAAAGACAAAGCCCCGGATCACGTCTCCGCCCAGCACCAGCAGCGCAATCAACGCCGCCAACGTGGTCAGCGAAGTCATCAGCGTGCGGCTCAGGGTTTCATTGGCCGAGCGGTTGAGCAGGTCGCGCAGGGGCATCTGCCGGTACTGGCGCAGGTTCTCGCGGACCCGGTCAAACACCACCACCGTATCGTTGATCGAATAGCCCAGAATGGTCAACAACGCAGCCACGGTGGCCAGATCGACCCGGAGCTGAAACAGCGCGAAAACCCCCAGCGTAACGATCACGTCATGCACCAGCGCGGCCACCGCCCCCACCGAGAACTGCCATTCGAACCGCGCCCAGACATAGAGCATGATGCCGCTGATCGCCGCCCCAATGGCGAGCAACGCCGACCACATCAGCTCTGCCGAAACCTTGCCGCCGATGGTCTCGACCGAGGTGAACGCCATCTCCGGATCCACCGTGTGCAGGGCGGTCTGCACTGACGCGAGCGCGTCCCGGGGCAGGGCGGTATCGCGCCCGTCAGTGCCGATGCGGATGGCGATTACATGCGAGTCGGCGGCGCGGCCGGGATCGAAAACCTCGGTGATCACCGCGTCCGCGTGGCCGACCCCGGCAAGCGCCTCGCGATACGCGCCGATATCGACGCTCTGCTGCGTCTCGGCGCGGATGCCGGTGCCGCCCTTGAAATCGATGCCAAGGTTCAGCCCCATGCCGGCGATCAGGACAACCGACACCACCACCGCCAGCACGGATGCGCCGAAGGTCGCAAATTGCGCGCGGAAAAAATCGACCCCCGGACGGGCGGGCAACCGGGCGAGCAGGCCGCGCATCCCGAGGCTTCGTGGCGCGCGCCATTCCAGCCGGTATTGCAGCACGAGGCGGGTGACCAGAAGCGCCGCGAACATCGAGGTCAGGATGCCAAGCCCCATGGTCACCGCGAATCCGCGCACCGGCCCCGCACCCAGCCAGAACATCAGCCCGGCGGTCAGCAGCCCGGTCAGGTTCGAGTCGAGGATCGCCGAAAAGGCGCTGTCAAACCCGTTCCCGACGGCGCGCCACACGGATTTTTCGCGGCGCAGCTCTTCGCGGATGCGTTCGAAGATCAGCACGTTGGCATCCACCGCCATGCCCATGGTCAACACGATCCCCGCGATGCCGGGCAGGGTCAGCGTGGCCCCGATCGCCGACAGCAGCCCGACCAGCATGACCATGTTCACCGCAAGCGCAAAGGTCGCGACAAAGCCGAAACCGCCATAGCACAGCACCATCAGCGCACAGGTCGCCAGGAGACCGACCAGCGCCGCCCGCGCCCCGGCGATGATGCTGTCCCGGCCCAGTTCCGGCCCGACGGTGCGCTCTTCGAGAAACCGCAGCTCGGCAGGCAGCGCCCCGGCGCGCAGCAGGGTGGCAAGCCGGGCCGTCTCGTCGGTTGTGAACGTGCCGGTGATGATCCCCGAGCCGCCGGGAATGTGGCTCTGGATGATCGGGGCCGACAGCACCTCGCCGTCAAGGACGATGGCAAAGGGCTGGCCGATATGGGTCGCGGTAAACGCGCCAAAGGCGCGCGCCCCGGCACTGTCAAGACGGAAGGTCACCGCCGGTCGCCCGTTCGCGTCATAGCCGGGCTGGCTGTCGACAAGATCCTCGCCGGTGACGACGGCGCGGGGGTCCAGATCATAGCTCTGTCCCGGCTGCCCGGCCAGCGGCAGGGTGAGCCGATCCGGCCCGGCGGTGCCGGACACCGGGTTGAACGACAGCCGGGCGGTGGTGCCGATCAGCGCCTTGAGCGTCTGCGCGCTGTCGATACCGGGCAGTTCGATCAGGATACGGTCGCGGCCCTGTCGCAGGATGGTGGGTTCGCGGGTTCCGGCCTCGTCGATGCGGCGGCGGATGATCTCAAGGCTCTGCGCCACGATGCGGTCGGTCAAGGCGGCATGCCCGGCCTCGGAGAACCGCAGCACCAGCGTGCCCTTGTCTTCTAGCACCTCGATCTCGGGCTGCCCGCCATCTGACCGAAGCAGGTCGCGCGCGATCCCGAGCGCGGTCGCCATGTTCTGTGGCTCGGCCAGGGTGATGTGCATTTCGCCGGCAGGAGCCTCGATACGGCGCAAGGCCCCGACCTCGCCGCGCAGCGCATCGCGCAGTTCGGGCCAGAGCGCGGCCATGCGGTCCTGTTCGACGCCGGCAATGTCGACTTCGGCCACAAGATGGGCCCCGCCGCGCAGGTCGAGACCCAGATTGACCAGTCCCGAAGACAGCCACCCCGGCCAGCCGGGCGCGGTGGTCGGTACAGAAGAGGAGTCGTCAAGTTGCTCGACGCGGGTGTAAAAGGCGTTGGGCAGAGCAAGCCAGAGGCACAGGAGGCAGATGCCCCAGACGCCCAGGCGTTTCCAGAAAGGTGTTCGTTGCATGTGAAATCCCCGACAGGAACCGCCGCGGATTTTGCGCGGGGCCTGCCGTATGTCGTGATGGTTGTGATGATGACGAAAGCTGCCCCGCGCGGATCGGCGGCAGGGGCAGGAGGGGATCACGATGCGGGCGGGGCGCGCGGCGGGTTGGCCAGCCGGGCGGCGCTGCGCAGCCAGCAGCCGCGCAGTGCCGGGCGCACCCGAGGCGACGCCGCACCGTGCCGGGTACTCTCATCGCCAGCACAGGGGCCAGCATGTGGATCGATCCAGTCAGGCGCCGCCGGATCGGGTGGGCGCAGCAGGGCGTGATCGCCGGAAAGGCCGGTCAGGATACCCCTGACATCCTCGGGGGCCAGACCGCCAATGATCGCATCGGCCTGTGCCGGGCCGGCGATGCGCGGCGACACCGGCATAACAAGCACGCACAGCAGGGCGACAAGCGCCCCGATCCTGCGGATGAATTGAACATGTCCCGATGACATTGCATAGGCCCTGTGCGCAAGGGGATGGCCCGGCCCGATACCGTTCAAAGGGTGCGGGCCGGGATCGTCCGTCTCACCTTGTCAGGGATTTGTCAATTCGCCTTGTGCCGAAGGGCACAGAGTTCGCCTTGTGCCGAAGGGCGCTGAGAACGACATCGTCAAGCCCGGCCCCGCCGGCCTCAGCATGGGCGCGCAGCTGGGCGCGCATGCGCGGTTCCCAGAAATCGGAGATATGCGCGGCCACCATGGCGGGCGCATCCTGACCCGGCTGGGTTTTGAAGAAGGTGGCGATCTGGTTCGCCATGCGGATCATCTTGTCAGGCGACATGCGCGGCCTCTTGGCTGATGCGGTGGGGGTGGGAATAGAGTTCGAATCCGCCGCCACGGGCAAAGGCGGCGAGGGTGATCCCGGCATGATCGGCCAGGCGCACGGCGGCCCCGGTGGGCGCGGACACCGCGATCAGGACCGGGATGCCCGCAAAGGCACATTTCTGCACCAGCTCCACCGACAGGCGCGAGGTCATGACGGCAGCGCCGGTTGCCGGGTCGCGGCCCCGTCGCCACACCGCGCCGATCAGCTTGTCCAGCGCGTTGTGGCGGCCCACATCCTCGCGCGCGAGGGTCACGCCGCGGCCGGGCACAAGAAACCCCGCCGCATGGGTGGCGCGGGTCAGGTCGTGCAGGCCCTGATGATCGCGAAGCGCCTCGGTCGCCCCCGACATCTCGGCCACCGACAGGCGCAGACCATAGGCCACCCCCGGCACCGCGCGCAACGCCTGTTGCAGGCTGTCAATGCCACAGAGGCCGCAGCCAACCGGCCCGGCCATGCCGCGCCGCCGTTCGGACAGGGCCGCGGCCCGGTCGCCGCGCAGCCAGAACCGGGCCTCGATCCCATCGGCATGTTCGACGATCTCGAACCCTTCGATCTGTGCCGGGTCGCTGACGATGCCCTCGGTCAGGGCAAAGCCGTGGGCGAAATCCGCCAGGTCGTCAGGCGTCGCCATCATCACCGCCTGGGTCGTGCCATTGAACACAAGGGCAACGGGCACCTCTTCGGGCAGGGCGCGGTGAATGGTGCGGGTCTCGTCGGCGCGATGGGCCCGGCCCGGTATGCTGATATGCGCGGGCATCGGCCTATTCCGCCGCCGGCCGGATGCGGCGCGACCGTTCGGCCTGCGCCGCATAGTCTTCCTGCCAGTCCGTGGGCCCGTTGGACGCCGACACCTGCACCGCCGTCACCTTGTATTCCGGACAGTTCGTGGCCCAGTCGGAATAATCCGTGGTGATCACGTTGGCCTGGGTGTCGGGATGGTGAAAGGTCGTATAGACCACGCCGGGGCTGACGCGATCGGTGACCTTTGCCCTGAGCGTCGTTTCCCCCGAGCGCGAGGCCAGCCGCACCCAATCGCCATCGGCCAGCCCCCGGTTCTCCGCATCATGCGGGTGGATTTCCAGCTCGTCACGCCCATGCCACACCACGTTGTCGGTGCGCCGGGTCTGGGCGCCCACGTTGTATTGCGACAGGATGCGCCCGGTCGTCAGCAACAACGGAAAGCGCGGTCCGGTCTTTTCATCCGTCGCCACGTATTCGGTGACGATGAACCGCCCCTTGCCCCGGACAAACCCGTCCACATGCATGAGCGGCGCACCATCGGGGTGTGCCTCGTTGCAGGGCCATTGCACCGATCCTTTCTCTTCCAGCAGATCATAGGTCACATTGGCAAAGCTGGGCGTGGTGGCGGCGATTTCCGCCATGATCTGCGCCGGATGGGTATATGACCAACCCGCGCCCATGGCGTTCGCCAGCAATTGTGTCACCTCCCAATCGGCATAGCCGTTCCTGGGGGCCATGACACGGCGTACCCGGTTGATGCGCCGCTCGGCATTGGTGAATGTGCCGTCCTTCTCCAGAAAGGTCGATCCGGGCAGGAAAACATGCGCGTAATTCGCGGTTTCGTTCAGGAACAGGTCATGCACGATGACGCATTCCATCGCCGCAAGCCCCGCCGCGACATGTTTGGTATCGGGATCGGATTGCAGGATGTCCTCGCCCTGGCAATACAATCCCTTGAAGCTTCCTTCGACGGCGGCATCCAGCATGTTGGGAATGCGCAGCCCCGGCTCGGGATCGATCTCGACGCCCCATGTGCTCTCGAAAATCGCGCGCACTTCGGGCAGTTTCACATGACGGTAGCCCGGCAGTTCATGAGGGAAAGACCCCATGTCGCAAGACCCCTGCACGTTGTTCTGCCCACGCAGAGGGTTCACGCCAACGCCCGGCCGCCCGATATTGCCGGTCAGCATGGCAAGGTTGGCAATGCCCATGACGGTGGTTGATCCCTGGCTGTGCTCGGTCACGCCCAGCCCGTAATAGATCGCACCGTTGCCGCCGCGCGCAAAGGTGCGGGCCGCCGCGCGCAGCTCTTGCGCGGGCACACCGGTCAACAGCTGGTTTGCCTCGGGGCTGTGACGCGGGTCGCTGACGAAGTCTGCATAGACCTGAAACTCGTCCCAGTCACAGCGTTCGCGGATAAACGCCTCGTCCATCAACCCCTCGGTCACGATCACATGGGCCAGCGCGGTGATCACGGCAACATTGGTGCCCGGCGACAGGGCCAGGTGATGCGCCGCCCGCACATGCGCCGATTTGACCAGGTCGATCCGGCGCGGATCGATCACGATCAGCTTGGCCCCTGCGCGCAGACGCTTTTTCAACCGGCTGGCGAAAACCGGGTGACCATCGGTCGGGTTGGCGCCGATGACGATCACCACATCGGTCTGTTCGACACTGTCGAAATCCTGCGTTCCGGCGCTGGTGCCAAAGGTCTGGCCCAGGCCGTAACCCGTCGGCGAATGGCAGACGCGGGCGCAGGTGTCGGTGTTGTTGTTGCCGAAAACCGCACGGGTCAGCTTTTGCACCAGAAAGGTTTCCTCGTTGGTGCAGCGGCTCGACGTGATGACACCGATGGATTTCCTGCCATACCTGTCTTGCAGGCCCCGCAGGCGGCTGGCGGCGAAATTCAGCGCCGCGTCCCAGCTGACTTCGCGCCAGGGTTCGTCGATCGTGTCGCGGATCATCGGCTTCAGGATGCGGTCCCTGTGGGTCGCGTACCCATAGGCAAAGCGCCCCTTGACACAGCTGTGACCCCGGTTCGCCTTGCCGTGTTTATAAGGCACCATGCGCACCAGGTCGTCGCCCTGCATTTCCGCCTTGAAGGTACAACCGACGCCGCAATAGGCGCAGGTGGTGATGACCGAACGGTCGGGCGTGCCCATCTCGATGATGGATTTCTCTTGCAGGGTCGCGGTGGGACAGGCCTGTACACAGGCCCCACAGGACACGCAGTCAGAGGACAGGAAATCATCCCCCGCGCCGCCCGCCGATACCCGGCTGTCAAACCCGCGCCCCGAAATGGTCAGGGCAAATGTCCCCTGGACCTCTTCGCAGGCGCGCACACACCGGTTGCAGACGATGCATTTGGAGGGATCATAGGTGAAATACGGGTTGCTGTCGTCCTTGGGCAGCCATTCCGGGTTGGCAGCGCCCGATGTGTCGCGGGCGGTGAAGTGATTGGCAAGCCCGCCGCTTTGCGGGGCCTTGAAGCGCACGTCGCGCAGGCCAACGGCCCCGGCCATATCCTGCAATTCGCAATCCCCGTTGGCGGCGCAGGTCAGGCAATCCAGCGGGTGATCGCTGATATAGAGCTCCATCACGCCCTTGCGGAGCTTGCGCAGCTTGGCCGAGTTGGTATCGACAACCATGCCCGCCGCCGCCGGCGTGGTGCAAGAGGCCGGCGTGCCGCGCCGTCCCTCGATCTCGACCGCACACAGGCGGCAGGAGCCAAACGCCTCGAGATTGTCCGACGCGCAGAGCCTGGGGATCTGGATGCCCAGTTCTGCGGCTGCGCGCAGGACAGACGAGCCTTCGGGGACCGTGACCTCGAACCCGTCAATGGTCAGCGTGACGGGCTTGCCCGCCTTGGCGGGTGTGCCCATGTCACGGTCATCTTGCGAACCATTCGGGGGAATGATGAAATCCTTCATTCTGCGGCCTCCTTGTGCCGGGCGAAATCGTCGGGAAACCGGGTCACGGCGGACATCACGGGGAAAGGCGTGAACCCTCCCAATGCGCAGAGCGAGCCGTCCTGCATGGTCTCGCACAGGTCGGCGAGCAGGGGCAGCGCCGCGGTGTCGCCTTCGGCGATACGGTCGATGGTTTCCACGCCCCGCACCGCGCCGATGCGGCAGGGCGTGCATTTGCCACAGCTTTCGACCGCGCAGAATTCCATCGCGAACCGCGCCTTGCCCAGCATGTCGGTGCTGTCGTCAAACACCGTCAGCCCCGCATGGCCGATCAACCCGCCCGCCGCGTCGAGCTCTTCGTATCCCAGCGGCGTGTCGAATTCCGTGACCGACAAATAGGCCCCCAGCGGGCCGCCAACCTGCACCGCCTTCACTGGTCGCCCGGAACGGGTGCCGCCGCCAAGATCCATGACCACCTCGCCAAGGGAGATGCCAAAAGCGGTTTCAAACAACCCGCCCCGCGACACGTTCCCGGCGATCTGCAACGTCACCGTGCCACGCGAGCGGCCAAGACCGAAATCGGCATAGTGCTGCGCGCCCTTTTCAAGGATCACCGGCACAGTGGCGAGGCTGATCACGTTGTTCACCACGGTGGGACGGCCAAGGAACCCTTGCAGCGCCGGCAGCGGTGGCTTGGCGCGCACCACGCCACGCTTGCCTTCGAGCGAGTTCAGCAGCGAGGTTTCCTCGCCGCACACATAGGCCCCGGCCCCCTTGCGGATCTCCATGTCGAACGCCTTGCCCGAGCCGAGCACGTCCTTGCCCAGAACACCCGCCGCACGGGCAATCTCGACCGCGCTTGTCATCACCGTGATGGCATCGGGATATTCCGAACGCAGATAGACATAGCCCCGTGTCGCCCCCACGCCGACCCCGGCAATGGCCATGCCCTCGATCAGGGTAAAGGGATCACCCTCCATCAGCATCCGGTCGGCAAAGGTGCCGCTGTCGCCCTCGTCGGCATTGCAGATGATGTATTTTTGCGGGCCGTCCGCGTCATGCACGGTCTGCCATTTGATGCCGGTCGGGAAACCCGCCCCGCCGCGCCCGCGCAGGCCGGATGCCTTGACCGTATCAACGATCTCTTGACCGGTCATGGCGAGGGCGCGGCGCAGGCCCGTCAGCCCCCCATGCGCCTCGTATTCACGCAGGGACAGCGGATCGATCACGCCTACGCGGGCAAAGGTCAGCCGGGTCTGGCGTTTCATCCAGTCCAGTTCCTCGACCGGGCCAAGCGCCTTGGGGCTGGTGCCATCCAGAATGCCCGCCACGTCGTCGGGTTCGACCGGGCCAAACCCGTAGCGCACCCCGTCGCGCTCGATCTCGATCAGCGGCTCGAGCCAGATCATCCCGCGCGTTCCCGTGCGGATGATCTCGGCTTCGGGTGCTGCGGCGCGCAGGGCGGCGGCGACATCCTCGGCCCCCAGGGCCTTGGCGGCGCTGTCCATCGGCAGGAAAATCCTCATGCGCCCGCCTCCGCGACAACCCTGTCCAGCCTGGCCCCGTCCACACGGCCGATCACCCGGTCATCGATCATCGCCGCCGGGGCGCAGGCACAGAGCCCAAGGCAATAGACCGGTTCGATTGTCACCGCGCCGTTCACGGTGGTGCCATGCCAATCCAGCCCCAGCCTGGCGAGCAGCGTCTCCGCCAGCGCCGCGCCACCCACCGCCTGGCAGGATTCGGCGCGGCAAAGCCTGAGCACATGGCGCCCGGCGGGGGCCTGCCGGAAATCGTGGTAAAAGGTGATGACCCCGTGCAACTCTGCGCCGGTGATATTCAGCACATCGCAGATCGGCCCATGCGCCGCCTCGGGGATATGTCCGAACCTGTCCTGAAGATCGTGCAATATCGGCAATAACGGACCCTCGCGCCCGGCATGGGCGGTTACGAGAGCGTGCAGTTCCTCGTCTGAGGGTGGAGATGCGGCTGGTTGCATGGTCTGGCCCCTTGGTTGAGTCAGGCCCAGTCAATCAGCCGCTATATTCACGAATCAATATCGGGTTTCCGTCAGGCGATAGAGAATTCCTATCAAGGATCTGCCGCCAGCCGCCGCGCCTCGCGCAGCAGCGCGTCAAGCACCGGCGTATGCGGCTCGCGGTAGGGCGCGATCAGTCCGACGCTGTGATCCGGCTCCTTGCCCTGCATCGGCACCACCGTCAGCGGCTTGCCGGCAATGAGAAACCGCGCCATGTCCTCGGGCAGCACCGTCAGGTATCCGCCGGATTCCACATGCGCCACCAGCACGATCGCGGAATTGGACTCGACGCTGGCCGCCGGGGTCACGCCGACCGATGCAAAGTTGCGGTTGATGATGCGGCGGTTCTGCATGTCCGGCGTCAACAGGCACAGTTTCCGGTCGAACAATTCGCGCCACCCCACCGCGCTGCGATGGGCGAATTCCGATCCGGACTGGCAGATCAGCATGAAGCGTTCTTCGTAGAGCGGCTCGCTGCTGACCCGGCCCATGGGTTCGTTGTCGAGATAGGATATCCCGGCATCCACCTCGTGATTGTCGAGCATCGACAGGATTTCGCTCGAGGTGCGCGACAGGATGCGGAACCGGACATTCGGGTTCTTGGCGCTGAACCGTGTCGACAGCCGCGAAGCCCAGGTCAGCGCCGTGGGGATCACCGCGATGCGCAACTGCCCGGACAGGCCGTGTTTCTTGAACCGCATTTCCTCGCGCAGCTGGCGGGCGTCGCCGACGATCTTCCTGGCCCAGACAAGCGCGCTCTGTCCTTCCGGGGTAAGCCCGCCAAATCGCGAGCCGCGATAGACCAGCTGCACCCCCAGCTGGGCCTCGAGCTGCTTGATCCCGGCGGACAGGGTTGGCTGGGCGATGTTCAGCCGCTCGGCGGCACGTCCGAAATGGCTTTCGCGGGCGAGGGCGATGAACATTTCCAGCTTGTCGAGCATCGGGGGCTTTCCGGCGGTGTTGGGTCAGGGGGCCGGGACATCTGTAAACGTCCCGGCCGCCCTTGTCATTCGCCCGGAACGGCCTGGAGCCTGGGCTCTTCGTGGTGGTGATGTGCCTTGACCGGCTTCATCAGCAGGTTGGCAAACAACGCCACGACCAGCAGCGCCGCCATGCAATACATCGTGGTGTTGTAGAGCGAGGGCGTCGGGTCGATCGTGCCGGCGGGGGCGATCTCCATCAGCTTGGCGATGGTCACCGTCTTGGCCGCGACCAGTTGATCCAGCTGCGCCAGCGGCGCGCCGAATTTCCCGGCAAAGGCGGCCGGATCGACCTTGGCGGCCAGGTCCTGGATCGCGTTCGTCACCGACATCTGCCGCAGCGAGGTGATGGCCAGCGGCCCAAGCACACCCGCGGTCGACCACGCGGTCAGCAACCGCCCGTGGATGCCCCCCACATGCATGGTGCCGAACATGTCCGCCAGATAGGCCGGGATCGTCGCGAACCCGCCGCCATACATCGAAAAGATGATCATCGTCGCTGCGTAAAAGCCGATCAGGTAGATCATCGCCGGGTTGGTGGCCACGGCAGAGGCGAAATAGGGGATCGACATGTATAGCAGCGTGCCGAGCACGAAAAAGCACATATAGGTCGCCTTGCGCCCGATGTAATCCGATGTCGAGGCCCAGAAGAACCGGCCCACCATGTTGAAGACCGAGATCATCAGCACATAGGTCGAGGCAAAGCCCGCCGTCACCACCAGCGGCATCACCGTGCCGAAAATCTCGGACATCATGGTCTTGGCCACGCCGATCACCCCGATGCCCGCCGTCACGTTAAAGCAGAGCATGATCCAGAGCTGCCAGAATTGCGGGGTCTTGAGCGCCTGGTCGATATGCACGTTGCTATCGCTGACCATGCCCGAGGCCACGGGTTTCGGGGTCCACCCGGCGGGTTTCCAACCCTGTGCGGGCACGCGGTACTGGAACGCGGCAAGGATCATCACGACGAAATAGAAGATCCCCAGCGTCATGAAGGTTTGCGCCGCGCCGGTGGCGCCGGTCCCGACCACATAGACACCGGCCTGCCCGCCGAAATCGGCGACCTGCGCGGCAGAGGCGATCACCACCTCGACGCGCCCGCTCGCGGTTTCGGCAAAGACCCGCCCGCCTTCGACCACGGTGGCCACCGCATCCTGCGCGCCGAGATAGTCGGGTGCCTTGGCATAGAGGTTCAGAAGCCAGCCCTTGACCGGGGCCGCGATCATCGCGCCGCCGCCAAAGCCCATGATCGCCATGCCCGTCGCCATGCCCCGCCGGTCCGGGAACCAGCGGATCAGCGTCGAAACCGGCGACACATAGCCAAGCCCCAGGCCACAGCCGCCCAGCACCCCGTAGCCGAGATAGACCAGCCAGAGCTGGTGGCTGGAGATCCCCAGCGAGCCGATGATGAACCCGCCGCCCCACAGGAACGCGGCGACCACCCCGACCATGCGGGGGCCGACCTCTTCGAGCCATTTGCCCGCAAAGGCAGCGGCGAGGCCGAGAAACACGATGGCCACGGAAAAGATCCACACCACCGAGCTCAGGCTCCAGTCATCGGCGCTGGACGCGACCACGCCCAGCTCGCGCGTCAGCGGCGGGTTGAAGACCGACCACGCATAGACCGAGCCGATACACAGGTGAATGGCGATCGAGGCCGGCGGCACCCGCCAGCGGTTGAATCCGGGTTCGGCGACGATGTGGCTCTTGTGCAAAAAGCCCAACGCACCGGGCGCGGCATTGCTCATGACTGTTCCTCCCTTTGGTGTTTCCGCCGGGCCCTCCTCCGGGCGCGCGGGTGGCATGCAATCGCATGCATCACCAGAAAAGGACGATAGAGCCTTGCAAGGTCAAGAAGATTTTATTAGCGTTATCAGTATCTTATGCGACATTCTGTCCGAGTCCGCGGGGCAGGAGGGCCGCATCTGGAACAATCTGTCCCGCACAGGCCCCCAAGTGCTCCGGATTTGCGGACATTCTGTCCCGACCGGGCCGCGCTCAGATTTTTTCCACCGGCAGGCGCACCTGGAACCGGCTGCCGGTGCCCGGGGTCGATTGCGCGGTGATCTGACCGCCCGCGCGACTCACGATCTGGCGGCTGATCGACAGGCCCAGTCCGGTGCCCTGCGCCTGTTTGGTGGTAAAGAACGGATCGAAAATGCGCGCCAGCGTCGCCGGGTCGATGCCCTCGCCCGTGTCCGCCACCGTCAGGATGATCTCTTCCGCCGTTTCGGCGGTGGTCACGTGCAGCGCACCTCCGCCGGGCATGGCATGCACCGCGTTCAGGATCAGGTTGACGATCACCTGCTGCAATTCGGTGCGCGAAATGCGGACCGCGGATGTGCTGGTGGTTTCAACCGAACAGGTGATCCCCGCGCTCTGGACCTGGTGGCGGGTCAGCACCAGGCAATCCTGCAACACCTGCGACGGGTCCACCAGCCGATCCGTACCGGAATATTCCTCGGGGCGGGCGAAATGCAGCAGTTTCGAGACGATGACCCCTATGCGATAGACCTGGTCGTCGATCAGGCGGAATTCCTCGTCCGCCCGTTGCGCGGCGTCGCCGAGATTGCTGCGGGCCAGGTCCAGATTGCCCTGGATCACCGCCACCGGGTTGTTGATTTCATGCGCGACCGAGGCGGTGATTTCCCCCACGGCGGCGAGCTTTTCCGAGATGATCAGGCGCTCGGTGGTCTGTTCCAGCTGCTGATTGGCCGCGTGCAGATCGCGGGTGCGGTCCTCGACCCGCTGCTCCAGCGTCTCGCCCCATTCGCGCAGCGCCCGGTCTCGCTGTTCCAGACCGTCAAGCAGGCTGTCGAAATGCCGCGCCACCTGGGCGATCTCGCCATCGGCCTCGATCGGTGGCGTGCGCGCGCCCAGATCGCCGCTTTCGACCCGGTCGATGGTGCGGGTCATGCCTTCGAGCGGGCGAAAGATGCGCCCGGCCCATCGCAGGAACACCGGCACCGAGGCCAGCGTGATCAGCAGGAAGGCCACGGTCAGGGTGATGACCGAATTGCGCTTGGCCGCGCTGAACGGTGTTTCGAGGAACCCCACATAGAGCATCCCGACCGGCGTGCCAAAGCTGTCGAGGATCGGTTCATAGGCCGAGATATACCAGTCGTTCACCACAAATGCGCTGTCCAGCCAGACCCGCCCTTCGCCCAGAACCTGGGCGCGAACCTCGGCAGAGACACGGGTGCCCAGGGCGCGGACATTTTCAAACAGCCGCACATTGGTCGAGATGCGCACATCGTCCAGGAACAGCGTCGCGGTGCCCTGGCTGCCCTCGGGCAGGCTTTCGTCCCGATAGACCAGCGCGTTGATCGTATCGATGAAATCGAGGTTCCGGTTCAGCAGCAGCCCCCCCACCAGCGCCGCCCGCGTCCCGTCGGGCAGGATCAGCGGCGCGGCGGAATGAATGACCAGCCCGCGCGTCTCGACCGACCGGTCGCTGGGCACCGCGCCACGGGTCGCAACCAGCGGGATCTCGGCGCGGGCCGCCAGTTCGGGCGACAGCGACGCCAGCCTGTCGGCACCAAACACATCGATCCGGCTCTGCCATTGCCCGCCAAGCGCGCCCCGCGCCACGGGCCAGTCATCGTCGCGGGTGATATACAGGAAATCAAAGCCCAGCCTGGCGCGCTCGGTGGCCAGGAACGCGTCATGCCCGCCCGCACCAAGCGCCCGTTGCAGATCGACCGAACGCGCGATGGCGTCAACGCGTTCGCCCGATGTTTCGATCAACTGGCCCAGGTATTGATCCGCGATGGTCAGATCCCCCGTCACCTTGTTGACAAGGATCGCGTCCACTTTGCCCGACCAACGCCAGACGGTGCCGCCCAGCAGGATCGGCAACAGCACCAGCATCGGCAGCAGCGCAATGACCAGCAGCCGCACCCGCACCGAGCGCAGCGCCTTGGGCAGGCGCGACATCCGCTAGAGCCCCCAGGCCGCGCATTTGCGGTCAATCGTCTTGCGCGACACCCCCAGCCGCCGGGCGGCTTCGGAGCGGTTGCCGTCCAGCGCCTCGAGCGCGCGCAGGATTTCGCGTTTTTCGGTGTCCTCAAGCGGGGCGATGTCATCCGCCGTGACGGTGGTGCCAAGCGTGTCGAGGTCAAAGCGGCCAAAGATCAGCGCCCGTTCGACGAAATTGTGCAGCTCGCGGATGTTTCCCGGCCAATCGTGGCGCAGCATCGCGGAGCGGGTGGCCGGTGTCATTTCGATGCGGGGCAGGTTGAGCGCCAGCGAAATCTCGGTCTGGAACAGGTCGGCCAGCTCGATCACATCGGTGCCGCGATCCTTGAGCGGCGGCATCGGCAGTTCGATCACGTTGATGCGAAACAACAGGTCTTCGCGGAACCGGCCCTCTTGCACCGCGGCGTGCAGCGACTTGCTTGAGGCGATGACAAACCGCAGGTCCAGCTGCACGTCGCGCCCGGTGCCGATGGGCCGGATCACCCCATCTTCGAGCACCCGCAACAGGGCGGTCTGGGCGCTGGCGCTCAGGTCGCTGACATCGTCCAGGAACACGGTGCCGCCCGAGGCCTGCGCCAGCAGCCCCTCGCGCCCCGCCGTCGCACCGGGAAAGGCCCCGGCGGCATGGCCAAAGAGCTCGTATTCGATCATGTCGGCGGGGATCGCGCCACACTGGATCGTCACCAGCGGCGCCGCGCCGCGCCCGGACAGGTGGTGCAGGTGACGGGCGGCAACCTCCTTGCCCGAACCCGACGGCCCGGTGATCAGCACCGGCGTCGACAGCGGCGCGACCCGTTCCAGCAGCGCGCGCATCTCGTCAATGGCCGGTGATTCCCCGATCAGCGTCTTGCGGCGATTGCCCTGGGCGGCGGCGTCCAGTTCACGCAGCAGCAGCGCCTTTTCCCGCTTGAGCCGGGCCAGCTCCAGGCATTTCTGCAACGCGTTCAGGATCTGGTTCGACCGGAACGGTTTGATCAGGAAATCCGACGCCCCGGCCCGCATCGCATCGATGGCGGTTTGCAGGTCGGCATAGGCGGTGATCAGGATGGTGTCGGCAAACCCGCCCTTGCCGCGTTGCGCGCGCAGCCAGTCGAGCCCCTTTTGGCCGGGCATGATGTTATCGAGAACCATCACGTCATACTGGCGCGTGGACAGCAGGGTTTCGGCCGCCCCGGCATCCTCGGCGCTGTCGACCTGGCGGCAGAGCGGTTGCAGGGTCTTGACCAGGAAATGGCGCATCCCCGGCTCGTCATCGACAATCAGGATACGTGCCGCACGCAGCGGATCGTCCCCGTCCTCGGGTGATCTGAGCATGGTGTCCTCCCGGTCTCCCCGACCCGTGGTTGGCGCGGCGGTCTGCATCCGCGCCGGCGCACCCTATCTGTTGCGCCTCGTGGCGGGAACTTCAAGACCGCTCTGCCACGAATCGCACGCGCCCGCCGCCAGAGCGGGCCGGGGGATGTTCCTTGCGAATTCGCGCTTTCCCGGCCTTCCGATTGCTGCGATGCTGCATCGCAATCATCCGGCAGATCAGGATCGTTCTCTCATGGCCAAGGAAACCCGCTCTTTCGCGGTCATCGGACTCGGCGCTTTTGGAAGCACCGTCGCCACCGAACTGGCGCGGTTCGGAAACCGGGTCATCGGCGTCGATCTCGACGAACGCCGGGTCGCCCAGATCACCCCTGTGCTGGCCTCGGCGGTGATCCTCGACACCACCGATGAAATGGCGCTCAGGGATGCGGGGATCGATCAATATGACGTGGCGCTGATCGCGATTGGGCGCGACATCGAGGCCAGCATCCTCGCGACGATGAACCTCAAGATGCTGGGGCTCGGGCATATCTGGGTCAAGGCGTCGAGCAAGACCCACCATCGCATCCTGTCAAAGCTGGGCGCGGACCGGGTCATTCTGCCGGAACAGGAGATGGGGCGGCATATCGCGCAGATGCTGAACAACCCGGTGGTGCAGGATTATGCCAGCCTCGGCAACGGGTTCAGCGTGGTGAACATCGTCGTGCCCGAGCGGATGGCCGGGCGCGCGGTCGGCACGCTGGGCGTGGGAACCGCTTATGATCTGCGCCTGCTGGGGCTGATGCGGGGCACCGAGTTTCGCCCCTGCGACGACGGCGGGTTGACGCTGGCGCGGGATGACAAGCTGATCCTGCTGGGCAAGCGCGCCGAGCTGCGCCGCTTTGGCGACGCGCTCTGAACCGTGGTCATCCTGCCATGACACGCCCGTTCCGTCACATGCGCCGCCATTTGGCCGGCACCCCGCCACCGCTGATCCTGGCGGCGCTTTATGCGCTGCTGGTGGTGCTTGGGGCCGTGGCCCTGAAGCTGCCGATTTCGCATACCGTTCCGATCAGCTGGTCGGACGCGGTGTTCACATCGACCTCGGCGGTCACGGTGACCGGGCTTGCGGTGCTTGACACCGGTTCCGACCTGACCCTGGTCGGGCAGGTTGTGCTGGCCTTCCTGATCCAGATGGGCGGGCTGGGGCTTATGACATTTGCGGTGCTGATCCTCGGGGCGCTTGGCCTGCCGGTGGGGATCACCGGAACGCTCTACCTGCGCGAGGATCTGAACCAGAATTCCATGTACCAGCTCACCCGGCTGGTTGCGACCATCCTCAAGGTGGTCCTGTCCTGCGAGATCGTCGGGGCGGCGCTGCTGGGGCTGACCTTCATCCCCGAACATGGCTGGGCGCGGGGCGCGTGGGAATCGATCTTTCATTCCATCTCGGCCTTCAACAATGCCGGGTTTTCGACCTTTCCGGACGGGCTTGTGCCTTATGCCACCAACCCGGTTGTCAACACGGTGATCCCGGCGCTCTTTATCGTCGGCGGCATCGGATACGTGGTGCTGAACGATATATTCACACGCAAGAGCTGGCGGCACTGGTCGCTGCACAGCAAGATCATGCTGCTGGGTACGGCGGTCCTGATCCCGTGGTCGGTGATCATGTTCGCGGTGATGGAATGGCACAACCCCGGCACGCTGGCACAGCATGACAGCGCCATGGCGCGATTGGCCGTCAGCTGGTTTCAGGGCGTGACCACGCGCACCGCCGGCTTCAACACCACCGACATCAGCGCCCTGCATGACAGCACCTCGATGCTGTTCATCTCGCTGATGCTGATCGGGGGCGGGCCGACCTCTACCGCCGGCGGGATCAAGGTCACGACCTTTGTGGTGATGATCATTGCAACCGTCGCCTTTTTCCGCCGCCAGCAGCAGCTCCACGCCTTTGGCCGGAGCATCGCGCTCGACCAGGTGCTCAAGGTCATGGCCCTCACCGCCATCAGCGCAACACTGGTGTTTTTCGGCATCTTCCTGCTCGCCGCGTCCCATGACGGTGAATTCCTCGATGTCTCTTTCGAGGTCGCCAGCGCATTCGGCACCGTGGGCCTGTCGCGCGGCTATACCGGCGAGTTGTCGCCCTTCGGGCGCGCGGTGATCATGGTGATCATGTTTCTAGGGCGGGTCGGCCCCCTGACACTGGGCTTTTTCCTTGCAACCCAGACAACACCGCGGGTGCGCTATCCCGAGGGCAGGATTTTTCTCGGATGACTCTGGCCGCTCGGCAGGCAGGCGGGACATACCCGCCTAACCGGGGCGTTCGTGATACCCACCCGCGCCGGGCCTGTCCCAGGGGGCTCACACCCTCCTGATGCGGAGTTTGGTTTTGAGGTCTGTGCGGCAGAAGGCGTGGAGGAAGCAGGTTTGTTCCGAGATGTCGAGCATTTCGCGGGCGGTGTCGTCGGATTCGGAGGTTTCCAGGTAGACATGGGTTTCGATCGGGTCGGTCTCGCCGGCCTTGCCGGTGCCGCCGGACGCGCCGCCGAGGCTGAAATGCGTGTCCTGCACGATGCGGTAATCCGGCAGGTCGAGCTTGAGCATCGACACGAACCGCCCGAACTGGGTCATGAAACAAAACCCGATCCCCGCCGAAATCAGCGTGTTGGCGTCGGGCGCGCGGCCGTCCTCGGAGGACAGGAAGCGGAACGAGGTGCCGTAGGGCGAATATTGCATCTGCTGGATCTCCTTGATCCCGTCCGCGCGCAACTCTGCCACCGCCCCGATATTGAGCCGCCGGTCCTGCTCGTCCGCGAGGCTGCCCGCCGAACCCGAAGTGCCCAGAACCACGTCTTTTTTCGGCGTCGGGCCAACCGGTTCCATCAGCGCCAGATCGCCCGGTTCGGCTTGCGATTTCGCGAAATGGTTGCCCGGATCGGGGAACAGCGCGGCGTCCAGCTCGGCCACCTTGGCGGTCGCCAGCGCGCTGCCGTTCTTGCCCAGCTTGAACAGGCTCTCGAGCTGGCCGCGCATCAACCCGTTCAGCGGCGAGGCATAGGTCGCATCCAGCAGGAACTGGTACAGCGCCTTGTCGTCCAGGTCGCAATCGATCTCGACCTGCAGATCGATATTCTCGGCGCCACCCACCATGGTGCGCTTGGGCATCGAGCCCTTCATCGTATAGTAATTATCCTGGATCAACCTGAGCTTGCGAATCTCGACACCCCGGATTTCCGCCAGCGCGGTGATCTCGTTCATGAAGCTCGCGACCATGCCGCTCGACAGAAAGGCCAGCGGACAGGGTGCCGCGTCATGCCCGTTCAGATAGGGCCCCTCGTCCGAGACCAGCCGCCAGGTCACACCGGTCCGCGCCGAACGCACCAGCGCCTCTTTCTGAAACCCGCTCAGCGACCGCACCCAGCTGCGCAACGCATCCCCCTTGCGGTTCTGCGGCGCATCAATCGACACATCATCCGCATTCGACACACGAAAAAACGCCGGCAACGCACTGCCACGGATCAGGTCTTCTCCAAGCTTCGACATCGGGTCTCTCCTAGGCTGC